>NZ_JAFMJZ010000096.1 GCF_017853185.1 Mycolicibacterium sp. | reverse complement strand
GCGGGGCCGATCTTGCGGGTGCCCATGGCCAGCGGGAAGTTCCACGGCGTGATCGCGTAGCAGGGGCCGACCGGCTGCTTGGTGACGACGATGCGGCCGGTGCCGGCCGGGCTCAGCGCGAAGCGGCCGTGGATGCGGACGGCCTCCTCGGCGAACCAGCGGAAGAACTCGGCGCCGTACTTCACCTCGCCCATGCTCTCGGCGACGACCTTGCCCATCTCGAGCGTCATCAGGGTGGCGATGTCGTCGGCCTTCTCGATGATCGTCTCGAACACCGACCGCAGGATCTCCCCGCGCTCGCGGCCGGGGGTGGCGGCCCACGTCTCCTGGACGGCGCAGGCGGCATCCAGGGCGGCGATGGCGTCGGCCGCGTCGGCATTGGCGACCGAGACCAGCACCTCGTCGGTCGCCGGGTTGAGCACGTCGAAATTCGACTTTCCGGCACGCTCCTCACCGCCGATCCACAAACCGGTGGGAACCGACGCCAGAATCCGCGCGATGTCTGCTTTAGCCATGGGTCAATGATCTACCCCACCGGGGCAGGTCTGCGCATAGGGTCTGCGGAATGGATCTGTCATCCGCCTGGGACGCGCTGGAACGCCACCACGACGAGATCGCCGACAAGCAGCTCCGCGAGTTCTTCGCCGAGGACCCGGCCCGGGGCACCGACCTGACGCTGACCGTCGGTGACCTCTACATCGACTACAGCAAGCACCGGGTCACCCGGCAGACGCTGAGGCTGCTGGTCGACCTGGCCCGCGCCGCGGGTCTGGAGAAGCGTCGCGACGCGATGTTCGCCGGCGAGCACATCAACACCTCCGAGAACCGCGCCGTGCTGCACACCGCGCTGCGCCTGCCGCGCGATGCCGCACTGACGGTCGACGGGCAGGACGTGGTGCACGACGTGCATGCGGTGCTCGACGCGATGGGCGACTTCACCGACCGGCTGCGCTCCGGTGCGTGGACCGGTGCCACCGGCAAGCGCATCGCGACCGTGGTCAACATCGGCATCGGCGGTTCCGATCTCGGGCCGGCGATGGCGTACCAGGCGTTGCGCCACTACGCCGACGCCGGCATCGCCGCCCGGTTCGTCTCCAACGTCGACCCCGCCGACCTGGTCGCCAAACTGGACGGACTCGACCCCGCCACAACGCTTTTCGTCATCGCCTCCAAGACCTTCACCACCCTGGAGACCCTGACCAACGCGACCGCCGCACGTCGCTGGCTCACCGACGCACTCGGCGACGACGCGGTGGCCAAACACTTCGTGGCGGTGTCGACGAACAAGAAACTGGTCGAGGCGTTCGGAATCGACAGCGCCAACATGTTCGGCTTCTGGGACTGGGTGGGCGGCCGCTACTCGGTGGATTCCGCGATCGGGCTGTCACTGATGGCCGTCATCGGCCGGGAGGCCTTCGCCGACTTCCTGTCCGGGTTCCACCTCGTCGACTCCCACTTCGCCACCGCGCCACTGGAGTCCAACGCGCCGGCACTACTGGGCCTGATCGGGCTCTGGTATTCGGATTTCTTCGGCGCGGAAACCCGTGCGGTGCTGCCTTATTCGAACGACCTGGCCCGGTTCGCGGCCTACCTGCAGCAGCTGACCATGGAGTCCAACGGCAAGTCGGTGCGTGCCGACGGCACCCCGGTCAGCACCGGAACCGGCGAGATCTTCTGGGGTGAGCCGGGCACCAACGGCCAGCACGCCTTCTACCAACTGCTGCACCAGGGCACCCGGCTGGTGCCGGCCGACTTCATCGGGTTCAGTCAGCCCGTCGACGACCTGCCCACCGCCGACGGCGCCGGCAGCATGCACGACCTGCTGATGAGCAACTTCTTCGCCCAGACCCAGGTGCTGGCGTTCGGCAAGACCGCCGAGGAGATTTCCGCCGAGGGCACCCCGCCCAGCGTGGTGCCGCACAAGGTGATGCCGGGAAACAAGCCGACCACCTCGATCCTGGCCACCCGGCTGACCCCGTCGGTGCTGGGCCAGCTGATCGCCCTCTACGAGCATCAGGTGTTCACCGCGGGCGTCATCTGGGGCATCGACTCGTTCGACCAGTGGGGCGTGGAGTTGGGCAAGACCCAGGCCAACGCGCTGCTGCCGGCCCTCACCGAGGCCGCCTCGCCGGCTGAGCAGTCGGACACCTCGACCGATGCGCTGGTGCGCCGTTACCGCACCGAACGGGGCCGAACCGCCTGACCCTCTGCCGAGTGTGAAGTTAGCGTCACATTCGGCGCCGAGCGTGACGCTAGCTTCACGCTCGGCGTTGGGGCGCGGCGTTGGGGCGCGCGCGCGTCAGGTGAACGCTTTGGTGAACCGCGGCGGGAGCGCCTTGAGCATCGCCACCAGCGGCACCCACGGCCAGCCCGGCACGATCGCCCGGCCCCGCTCCTTCTCGATGGCCTCGACCATCTTGGCCACCCCGGTCTCGTTGTCGACCATCAGCATCGTCGACTCCGACTTGGCGGTCATCTCCGACTCGATATAGCCGGGCTCGATCACGGTGACGGCGATCGGACCGGACGAGTACTCGGCGCGCAGCGACTCCCCGAGCGAGGAGACCCCGGCCTTGCTGGCGGCGTAGGCGGCCTTCACTCCGGCCACCCCCTTGTTGCCGAGCACGCTGGAGATCAGCACCAGGTGCCCGTGTCCCTGTTTCTTGAACATCTCCAGCGCCGTCTCGATCTGCACCAGGGCCGAAACCAGGTTCGTCTCGATGGTTGCCTTGTTGGCCCACAGCTTGCCGCTGCCCAGCGGT
This sequence comes from Mycolicibacterium sp., assembly GCF_017853185.1. Classification (GTDB taxonomy): domain Bacteria; phylum Actinomycetota; class Actinomycetes; order Mycobacteriales; family Mycobacteriaceae; genus Mycobacterium. Next base: position 9,851 of record NZ_JAFMJZ010000096.1, on the reverse strand, counting down.
GCACCCTTGCCCACTCCGGCGTTGACGATCACCCGGTCCAGTCCGCCGATCTCCTCGGCCAGAGCGCTGAACACCACCGGCACCCGGTCGTGATCGTTGACGTCGAGTTCGGCGACGGCCACCTTGATGTTCGGATAGCGCTGCGTCAGTTCGCCTTTGAGCTCCTCAAGCCGATCCAGCCGGCGTGCGCACAGCGCGAGATCGCGGCCCTTCGCCGCGAAGGCGCGCGCCATGCCCGCGCCGAGTCCGGAGCTGGCGCCGGTGATGAGAATCCGCTGTCTCACTTGAGTAACCTCGACATCCTGCGGTCGGCCAGAACCTTGCCACCGGTCTGGCAGGTCGGGCAGTACTGAAAAGACTTGTCGGCGAACGATACTTCTCGCACGGTGTCCCCACACACCGGGCACGGCAGTCCATTGCGGGCATGCACCCGCAGTCCGGAGCGCTTCTCCCCCTTCAGCGTCGCGGCCTGCTGACCGACCGATCGGTGCACCGCATCGCCGAGGACCGACACCATCGCGTCGTGCAACGAGTCCAGCTGCGCCGGTGTGAGTTTGGCTGCCGTCGCAAACGGCGAAAGCCTGGCGACGTGCAGGATTTCGTCACTGTAGGCATTGCCGATTCCGGCGATCACCTTCTGATCGGTGAGCACTGTCTTGATCCGCCCACTGTTGGGCGCCAGCAGTTGTCCCAGCTGCTCGACGGTGACAGCCAGCGCATCCGGGCCCAACGCGGCGATACCCGGCACCTGTCCCGGATCGTCGACCAGCCAAACAGCCAGACGCTTCTGCGTTCCGGCCTCGGTCAGATCGAAACCCCCCTCGGAAAGATGCACCCGCAGCGCGATCGGCCCCTTGCCGGGCTTCAGCGGAGCGGGGCTCAGATTGTCCGACCACCGCAGCCAGCCGGCCCGGGACAGATGTGCGATCAGGAAGAGGTCACCGGCCTGCAACCCCAGGTACTTGCCCCAGCGGTGAGCACCGGTGACGGTGCGGCCGTGCAGTGCCGTGACCGCGGGGAGAAAGTCTTCAGGGCTGACAACGACGCGACGTCGACCCGTTGCACCACCTGTCCGACGGCATGACGCCGCAGATGGTCGGCAAGTGCCTCGACTTCCGGGAGTTCCGGCATGCCTCCAAGCTAGCTCAGGCCGAGCTAGCTGAGCGCGCGCTGGCGGAACGGCATCGAGAACAGCCAGCCGACGATCGACAACAGAATCGCCGCCCACACCGCGGTCCACCAGAAGTGGTCGATCTGCAGACCCCAGTGCGTGGTGTGCTCGGTGATCCAGGCGGTGATCCACAGCATCAGCGCGTTGACCACGACATGGAACAGGCCGAGTGTGACGATGTACAACGGCAGCGACAGCACGGTGACGATCGGCTTGATGAACGCGTTGACCAGACCGAAGATCATCGCGACGACGAGCACGATGCCGATCTTCTGCGCGTCGCTGCTGCCGCCGACGAAGTTGATGCCCGGCACGATGAGGGTGACGACCCACAGTGCCAGGCCGGTGATCGCTACCCGCCCGAGGAAACCCATGGCCCGATCATGTCACGCCCGCAACAGGTAGGTGTCCATGATCCAGCCGTGCCGGGCACGCGCGGCGGCCCGCAAATCGGCGATCCGTTCGCCCACCTCACCGACGGTGCCGGCGACCAGGATCTCGTCAGGAGTGCCGAGGTAGGCGCCCCACCAGATTCGGGTCTGCGGGGCACAACCCAGGAATGCGCAGTCGCCGTCGAGCATCACCACCGCCGAACCGGACAATGCGTTCTCACTCGACAGGGCACTACGCAACTGTCGCCCGGTGGTGATAAGCACCGGTTCACCGACGTCGTTGAGCGGTATGCGATGCCGGGCGGTCAGCGCCTGGATGGCGGTGATCCCGGGGATGACGTCGTAACTCAGGTCGACGTGTTCGGCCACCTGATCCAGGATCCGGAGCGTGCTGTCGTACAGCGACGGGTCGCCCCAGGCCAGGAAGGATCCCACGCCGTCCGGACCGAGTTCGGATCCGATGGCGTCGGCCCACAGTCGGGCCCGCGCCGTGTGCCACTCGGAGACCGCCTGCCCGTAGTCACCGTCGGCCGCCCGCGGCGGATCGGGCAACTCGACGAACCGGTAGTCCGATCCGGAGATGAAACGACGGCAGACTTCGCGGCGCAGCGCGAGCAGATCACTCTTGGCCTCGCCCTTGTCCATCGCGAAGAACACCTCGGTGTCATTGAGCGCCCGAACCGCCTGAGCCGTAACGTAATCCGGATCGCCGGCACCGATGCCGATGACATGAATCCTTCGCACTAGCCGGACCTCCGTCCCGAGCCGAACAGCGCCCACCGCCCCAACAGGACGGCTGCGAAACACGCTGCGACGGTTCCGGACACCAGCAGCGGTAGCCGCCCGTCGGTTCCCCACAGCAGGCCGGCCCACAGTCCGGCAACCAGAATGGCAAGGCCGCTGCCACCCTGAAAGATCCCCTGTGCGGTGGATTGCCGGTCCGCGCCGACCAGGGATGAGATCCATGCTTTGCCGACGCCGTCGGTGCAGGCGGTGAACAACCCGTACACGCCGATCAGCAGCCAGGCGGTGACGTGATCGCGGGTCAAACCCAGGCCGACGTAGCCGATGGCGAAGAACATCATCCCGATTCCGAACACCGCCGACCGGGGAACCCGGTCGGCCAGCACGCCGGCCGGATAGCTGCCCAGCGCATACACCAGGTTGTAGGTGACGTAAGCCAATATCACTGCGACGACGCTGAAGCCGATCTCGTTGAGCCGCAACAGAAGAAGCGCGTCCGGGAAGTTCACCAGACCGAAGCCGACCACCACGGAGGTCACCCGCCAGAACCGGGCCGGCATGTCGCGAAGCCCACTCATGATGGGTTGGCGCGGCGGCCGCGGGCCTGTTCGCGGTTTCTCCGACACCAGTCCGATGAGCAGCACCGAGAGCACAGCGGGCACGACGGCGATCCACAGCAACGGCGCAATACGATGATCCAGCAGCTCGTAACCGGCCAGTCCGAGCAGCGGTCCGACCACCGCGCCCAGGGTGTCCATCGTGCGGTGGAAGCCGAAAACCTTTCCGCGCGAACCGGAGTCGACGCCCTCGACCAGCAGTGCATCCCGCGGACCGCCGCGCAGACCCTTCCCGAGACGATCGACCACCCGGCCGGTCAGCACCCCGTGCCAGGCCCCGGCCGCCGCGACGATCACCTTGCCCAACGCCGCCATGCCGTAGCCGGTGGCGATCAGCGGACGTTTGGCGAACCGGTCCCCGAGTGGGCCGACGGCCAGCTTGGTGATCGAGGCCGCCCCCTCGGCGGCACCCTCGATCGCGCCCACCACGGCCGGCGGGGCACCGAGGACGACAGTGAGATAGATCGGCAGCAGCGGGTAGAGCAGTTCGCTGGCGGCGTCCTGAAGGAATGACACCGCCGAGAGCACCCGCACATTGCGGTTCAGCCAGGTCACTGATCTGCGCCAGTCACTGATCGAGGTTCGGCGCAAGCACGAAGAAGTTCTCCTCCTCCTGCACGAAATGCAGACACAACAGGGCATAGAGACCGTACAGGCAGGCCAGCAGGTCATCAGACTGCTCATCGGTGACCGTGCCGGCAGCATCCGCCATCCCGCGGTGGCTGTGCAGCCGTTGCGCCAGCCGGTGAATCTCGCCGTGCATACGGCTCATCGTCGCCGTGGCCTCCGGGCCGCCGAGCGGACCGGCCAACGCCGGGTAGAGCGCCTTGTCCTCGGCGTCCTCGTGCGGCAGGAGAGTGTCCTGCAGGAAGTCGTCGGCGATCCGCAGCGTCTGCAGCCCGGCGCTCCGGTCGCCAGCCGACACCTGGTGGGCCGCCTCGCGCAGCACGGAGAGATCGTCGCGCATCTGTTCGTGCTCGCCGGCGAAGCGTTGCACCAGTTCCTCGGCGTCGGCACTCAGCATCGGGGTCGCACCACGTTCGGTGCGCAACGCCCGCAACGCGTTGAGGATCACCGCCAGGTCGATGCCCTCCTGCAGTAGCGCGCCGTAAGCCGGACGCAGCAGCCCGAAGGCGGCAAAACCCATGGCCACCAACGACAGTCCCATGCCGAGCACGGCGCTCTGCACCGCAATCCGCCGCGACCGGCGGGCGATCAGCTTGGCGTCGGCCAGCCGGTCCAGCCGGTCAGCGGTCAGCACGATGTCGGCGGCCTCGGAACTGGCCGTCGAACCGCGCGCCCCCATCGCGATGCCGACGTCGGCGGCGGCGAGTGCGGGCGCGTCGTTCACGCCGTCACCCACCATGGCCGTCACCGCCCGCTCACGCTCGGCGCGCACCCGGGCGACCTTGTCCGCCGGGGTCTGCTGGGCCGCCACCTCATCGAGGCCCAGCACGGTGCCGATCTGCTCGGCCGGTGCGGGCCGGTCTCCGGTGAGCATCACCAGCCGGGTGATCCCGGCGGCTCGTAGCCGGCGAAGGGTGCGCGGCGCATCCGGCCGCAACGGATCGGCGAGCAGGATCGCGCCGACCAGATCGCTAGCCCCCGATTCATCGCCGACCCGCACCCAGGCCACCACGGCTCCGTCCAGGGCGGCCCGGGACAACACCGACGCGGCCCACTCGGCGCGTTCCCCGTCGGACGATCCGATAGCGAGATTGCCGACGTGCACCCGCCGTCCCCCGATGATCGCCGCGACCCCGGTGCCGGCCTCCTCCTCGACGGAATCGGGAACCACCAACGACAGTCCGCGGGTCTTGGCCTCGGCCACGATCGCAGCAGCGAGCACGTGCGGTGACAGTTGATCCGCCGAAGCTGCCAGGCCGAGCACTTCGTCGATGGTCCAACCAGGCGCCACCACGACGTCGGTCCCGCGGGGCCGGCCGGAGGTGAGCGTTCCGGTCTTGTCCAGCACCAAAGTGGTTGCCTTGCCGAGAGTTTCGAGCGGACCGCCGCCACGGACCAGCACGCCGATCCGCGAGGTTTGGGATAACCCCGACACGATCGCCACCGGTGCGGCCAGCAGTAGCGGGCACGGGGTGGCCACCACCAGTACCGCCACCGCCCGTTCGGCCGACCCGCTGAGCAACCATGCCAGGCCGGCGACGGCCAGCGCCAACGGGACGAACCAGGCGGCGACTCGGTCGGCGATGCGGATCAGTGGTGCGGATTCGGCGGCGGCCTGCCGGGCCAGTCGGACGATCCCCGCGTAGGTGCTGTCGGCGGCGGTGGCCGACGCCCGCATCTCCATACCGCCACCGGCGTTCACGGCCCCACTGCGCACCGCGTCGCCATGGCCGTAGCGGACCTGCAACGGTTCACCGGTCAGCGCCGAATCGTCGATCACCGCATAGTCGGAATGCACCAGTCCGTCCACCGGCAGCACCTCGCCGGGACCGACCAGTACGACGTCGTCGATCACGATGGCGTCGAGTTCCACCACCTCGATGTCATCGCCCGAACGCCGGCGCGCGGTTCGCGGCACCCGGTCCAGCAGTGCCCGGAGGTCCTTGGTGGCGCGGCGTTCGGCGGCGGCGTCGAGTGCCTGGCCGGTGGCGAGCATCACCGCGATCAGCGCGCCGGCCAGGTACTCCCGAACCGCCAGCGCGCCGACCAGTGACAGCACGGCCAAGACGTCGACCCCGAACCGGCCGGACCGCAGACCGGAGATCACCCACCACCCGGAAGGCACGATGGCCGCGAGAGTGCCGGCCACCCAGCAGGCGTCGGCGACGTCCTTCGCCCCCGCCGCCCAGGCGATTCCGCCGGCCGCCAGTGCGGTCAGCGTCACCGCCAGCAACGCCCAGCGCAGCATCTGCTTCATCGATCCCCAGTCTTGATCAATCCACAGTCTGTCAGGGCGGCGGGTGGACTGCGTCGGTACCTGGCACCTTGTACTATTCGCCAAATGTCGACCTTCAACGGCCTTCCCATCCACGCCTTGCTCGTCCACTTCATCGTGGTCCTGGCTCCGCTGACTGCGGTTCTCGCCGTCCTGTGCGTGGTGTGGCCGGCAGCGCGGCAACGGCTGGTCTGGCTGGTGCTCGGGCTGGCCCTGGTGACGGCCGGGCTGACCCCGCTCACCACAGAGTCCGGCGAGTGGCTCGAGCACCACATCGACAAGTCGCCGCTGGTGGAGGAGCACGCCGAACTGGGCGACACGATGGTCTACTTCGCCCTCGCACTTCTGGTCGCCGCGATCCTGCTGACGGTTCAGCACGTCCGTGCCAAGCGGGACAGGCCGTTCTCGGCAGCGTTGTCCGCCGCGATCGCCGTCTTCGTTCTGATCGCCGGAGTCGCAACCAGCGTCCAGGTGTTCCGGATCGGCCATTCCGGTGCAACCTCGGTGTGGGATGACGCGGTGGGCGCAACCGCGGCCGGCGACAAAGACGCGGATTAAGGAACTATCTGTCGTCTTCATGACGTCAGCCCCCTAGGACCGGAACCCGTTCTACTATCGGCTCGTGCGATTCACCTACGCCGAAGCGATGACCGATCCGAGCTACTACATCCCGCTCGCCAAAGCGGCCGAGGCCGCCGGCTATCACGCGATGACCATTCCCGACAGCGTCGCCTACCCCTTTGAATCCGACTCGAAATACCCGTACACGCCGGACGGCAATCGGGAGTTCCTGGACGGCAAGTCGTTCATCGAGACCTTCATCATCACCGCCGCACTCGGCGCGGTGACCACCAAGCTGCACTTCAACTTCTTCGTCCTCAAGCTCCCGATCCGGCCGCCGGCCCTGGTGGCCAAGCAGGCCGGCTCGCTGGCTGCGCTGATCGGCAACCGGGTCGGCCTCGGAGTGGGCACCAGCCCGTGGCCGGAGGACTACGAACTCATGGGTGTGCCGTTCGCCAAGCGCGGCAAGCGGATGGACGAGTGCATCGAGATCATCCGAGGCCTCACCAGCGGCGACTACTTCGAGTTCCACGGCGAGTTCTACGACATCCCGAAGACGAAGATGACGCCCGCCCCGACCGCACCGCTACCGATCCTGATCGGCGGCCACGCCGATGCGGCGCTTCGCCGGGCCGCCCGGAACGACGGCTGGATGCACGGCGGCGGCAACGAGGACCTTGACGAGTTACTGGCCAAGCTGAACCGCTATCGCGAGGAGGAAGGCACCGCGGACAAGGACTTCCAGATCCACGTGATCTCAATCGACGCCTATACCGCGGACGGCATCAAGCGCCTGGAGGACAAGGGCGTCACCGACGTCATCGTGGGCTTCCGGATTCCCTACATCAACGGTCCCGACACCGAGCCGCTTGACGCCAAGATCCGCAACCTGGAGATGTTCGCCGAGCACGTCATCGCGAAGGTCTGACCCGCTCCGTCGACACACGCTACGGTGCTACCCGTGACGGGATATCGCGACGTTTACCGAGCCAGCATCGCCGACCGGGACGGGTTCTGGGCACAGGCCGCCGAGGCGGTCACCTGGACCCGGGCACCGCAACGCGTGCTGGAGGACAGCCACCCGCCGTTCTACCGGTGGTTCCCGGACGCCGAGCTGAACACCTGCGCCAACGCGCTTGACCGGCACGTCGAGAGCGGCCGCGGCGATCAGGCGGCGCTGATCTACGACTCCCCCGTGACCGGTACCAAGCGGGTGTACAGCTATCGCGAATTACTCGGTGAGACTGCGCTTTTCGCCGGGGTGTTGCGTGATCTCGGGGTCGGCGCAGGGGACCGGGTGGTGCTCTACATGCCGATGATTCCGGAGGCTGTGATCGCGATGCTGGCCTGCGCCCGACTCGGCGCGGTTCACTCGGTGGTGTTCGGCGGATTCGCCGCCCACGAACTGGCCACCCGGATCGACGACGCCCGGCCGGTGGTGATCGTGTCGGCGTCCTGCGGCATCGAGCCGTCCCGGGTCGTGGAGTACAAACCGATGCTCGACCACGCCCTTGAGCAGTCCGAGCACCAACCTGACGCCTGTGTGATCGTCCAGCGCGACCGGCACCGCTGCGAACTGGTCGCCGGCCGCGACGTGGACTGGTCGGAGATGATGGCGACCGCCTCCCCCGCCGATCCGGTTCCGGTCGCCGCAACAGATCCGTTGTACGTGCTGTACACCTCCGGAACCACCGGGAAGCCGAAGGGCATCGTCCGCGACAACGGCGGCCATGCCGTCGCGCTGATGTGGACGATGAAGAACATCTACGACATCGAACCGGGCGATGTGTTCTGGGCCGCCTCGGATGTGGGCTGGGTCGTCGGCCATTCCTACATCGTGTACGGACCGCTGCTGGCCGGCGCCACCACCGTGCTCTACGAGGGAAAGCCGGTCGGCACACCGGATCCCGGCGCCTTCTGGAGGGTGGTGTCCGAGTACGGAGTGAAGGTGCTTTTCAGCGCGCCCACCGCGATCAGGGTGATCCGCAAGGAGGATCCGGAAGCCTCCCAGGTCGGCCGCTACGACCTGTCGTCGCTGAAGTATCTGTTCCAGGCAGGCGAACGGCTGGATCCGGACACCTACGCATGGGCGACCGAGAAGCTCGGAATCCCGGTGGTCGACCACTGGTGGCAGACGGAGACGGGCTGGTCGATCGCCGCGAATCCCGTTGGCGTGGAACTGCTTCCGCTGAAGGCCGGATCCCCAACCGTGCCGATGCCGGGCTATGACGTGCAGATCCTGCACCCCGACGGATCCGGCTGTGCGCCCGGAGAGGACGGTGCGATCTGCATCAGCCTGCCGTTGCCGCCCGGCACCCTGCCGACGCTGTGGGGCGACGACGCCCGGTTCGAGGCGTCATATCTGTGTGAGCACCCCGGCTACTACCTGACCGGCGACGGTGGGCATCTGGACTCCGACGGCTACCTGTTCGTGATGGGCCGGATCGACGACGTGATCAACGTTGCGGGACACCGTCTTTCAACCGGTTCGATCGAGGCTGTTCTGGCCGCCCACCCTGCGGTGGCCGAGTGCGCCGTGATCGGAGTGGCCGACGAGATCAAGGGCCAGGAACCGCGAGGGTTCGTCGTCCTCAAGGCCGGCGCCTCCGGCGACGGACTCGAGAAGGAATTGGTGGCCGCTGTCCGCGAGGACATCGGACCGGTCGCCGCACTGCGCCGGGTCGACATCGTGCCGGCATTGCCCAAGACCCGATCCGGCAAGATCCTGCGAAAGACCATGCGCGGTATCGCCGACGGCCTCGACGAGCCGGTGCCCTCGACGATCGAGGACGCCAGCGTGCTGGAGACGCTGAGGCCGATCCTGCGCGGCTGAGACCTTCGCCCGCGCTGGGGCGAATTTTTGTCGGTGGTTCGTGACAATATTCGAACATGCGTTCGATAGTGTCGGTACTGGAGTCACTCGACCAGGTGGTCGAAGCCCTGGGCGCAGCTGATCTGGACTCGTTGGGTGCCGCCGATCGGTACGCGGTGTTGGAGCGATTGGAGACCAGCCGCCGCCGGCAGGTCGCGGTGGCCGGATCCCTGGTGTGCCGGCTTGAGCAGTTCGAGGGGTGTCCGCCGGTGCCGGTGGCGTTGGCGGATGTGTTGCGGATCAGCCGGGCCGAGGCCCGTCGGCGGATCCGGGATGCCGAGCAACTTGCTCCGCGGATCACGTTGACCGGGCAACCCGTGCCGCCGGTGCTGCCCGCGACGGCGAAAGCGTGGGAGGCCGGGTTGCTCGATATCGAGCATCTACGGGTCATCCAGTCCTTCATCCGGGACCTGCCCGGTGACATCCCGCCACCGGCGGTCACTGCGGCCGAGGAGTTCCTCGCCGAAAAGGCCGCGGAGTTACGCCCGGATCAGTTGGAGAAGCTCGCCACCCGGTTGACGTTGACGCTGAACCCGGATGGGAAGTTCTCCGATGAGGACCGGGCCCGGAAGCGCGGCTTTCTCTGGTGCGG
>NZ_JAFMJZ010000265.1 GCF_017853185.1 Mycolicibacterium sp. | reverse complement strand
GCCGGTATGCCAGAATGATCGCAGTTTCGAGAGACAAGACAGGAGCCCCACGATGGCGAACACCGCGGTCGAGCGCTACAACGACGTCGACACCGCCGAGGTGCCGTCGGCGGCCTGGGGCTGGAGCAAGCTCAAGCCCCGCACCTGGTACGCCGTGGGCATCTTCATCATCCTGTTCCTGCTCGGCATGCTGCACGGCAACCACATCGGCCACGTCGAGGACTACGTCCTGGGCGGCTTCGCCGCATTCGTCGCCTTCCTGATCATCCGCGACATGTGGATGCGCAAGCGCGGCCTGCTCAAGTAGCCGACTAGCCTTCGGCGGCCAGCTGTCCACAGGCGGAGTCTGATTCGCCTGAGCTCCAGCTATCCGCCTTCGGCGGCCAGCTGTCCACAGGCGGCCGCAATCTCCCGACCCCGGGTGTCCCGGACCGTGCAGGTGACGCCCTGCGCCCGGACCCTGCGGACGAACTCCCGCTCGGCCGGCTTTGGGCTGGCGTCCCACTGACTGCCCGGCGTCGGGTTCAGCGGAATCAGATTCACATGCGCCAGCGGTCCCAGCGCCTGATGCAGTTTCTTGCCGAGCAGATCGGCCCGCCACGGCTGGTCGTTGATCTCGCGGATCAACGCGTACTCGATCGACACCCGGCGGCCGGTGACGTCGGCGTAGTAGCGGGCGGCATCAAGGACTTCGCGCACCTTCCATCTGAGGTTGACCGGTACCAGGGTGTCGCGCAACTCGTCGTCGGGAGTGTGCAGCGACACCGCCAGCGTGACTCCGAGACGTTCGTCGGCGAGCTTGCGGATCGCCGGCGCCAGACCGACCGTCGACACCGTCACCGACCGGGCCGAGATCCCGAAACCCTCCGGCGGCATGGCGGTGATGCGCTGCACGGCGGCCACCACCCGGGCGTAGTTCGCCAGCGGCTCCCCCATCCCCATGAAGACGATGTTGGACAGCCGGTCGCCGTACTGCTCCCGCAAGGTGACCGCAGCAGCCCGGACCTGCTCGAGTATCTCCGCGGTGCTCAGGTTGCGGGTCAGCCCGCCCTGCCCGGTCGCACAGAACGGGCAGGCCATCCCGCAACCGGCCTGCGATGAGATGCAGACGGTGTTGCGGTCGGGATAGCGCATCAGCACGCTCTCGAAGGTGGCGCCGTCGTGCCCGCGCCACAACGTCTTTCGCGTCTCACCCTTGTCGCACTCGACCTCGCGGACCACCGACAACAGCGGCGGGAACAGTGACCCCGCGACGGCGTCGCGCACCGCGGCGGGCAGATCAGTCATCTGCTGCGGGTCGGCGACCAGTCGCCCGTAGTACTGGTTGGCCAGTTGCTTGGCCCGGAACGCAGGCAGGCCCAGTTCGGCCACCGCGGCGGCGCGTCCGGCGGCGTCGAGGTCGGCGAAGTGGCGCGGCGGCAACCCGCGGCGCGGCGCCTCGAAGACCAGGTCCTGCTTCACATCACCAGTATCAGGCCAGCAGGCTCAGCACGATCCAGGTGGCCACCGACGAGGGCAGCGCCCCGTCGATGCGGTCCATCAGGCCGCCGTGGCCGGGCAACAGCGTGCTCATGTCCTTGATGCCCAGATCGCGTTTGAACTGCGACTCGACCAGGTCGCCCGCGGTGGCGGTGATGACCAGCATCAGGCCCAACGGCACGCCGACCCACCAGGGTCTGTGCATCAGGAAGACCACCGCCAGCACCGCGGCGAGGGTGCCGCACAACAGCGACCCGGCGAAGCCCTCCCAGGACTTCTTCGGGCTGATCGCCGGCACCATCCGGTGCTTGCCGAAGAGCACGCCGGCGGTGTAGCCGCCGATGTCGGAGAACGCCACGGCGAGCATGAAGGTGAACACCCGCGCCCAGCCGTCCTCCGGGTAGACCAGCAGTGCGGCGAACGCGGCGAACAGCGGGATCCAGGTGGCCAGGAAGATCGTGACGGCGACGTCGCGCACGTAGTTGACCGGTTGACTCTGCAATCCCTGGCTGAGCAGCCGCCAGACCAGGCAGACCAGCACCGTCCCGCCATACCCGCCCAGCGCGCCGGCGGCGCCGAAGGGCCAGGTGAGCCAGATGATGGCCTGACCGCCCACCAGCAGCGGAATCAGCGGGATCGAGAACCCCGCCTCGCGCAGCCGCTGCACCACCTCGTGGGTCGCGATGGCCATCGCCACCGACAGGATGACCACCCAACCACGCGGGGCGAACACCAGCGTGCCGATCACCAGTCCGCCGAGCAGCAGGCTGACGCCGATCGCGGCCGGCAGGTTGCGACCGGCGCGCGACGTCTTGACGAGAGGGGCTTCTGTCTCAGCCACGGTGATCGTCTGCCGGGGTCCTCAGACCTCCAGCAACTCGCCTTCTTTGTGCTTGACCAGATCGTCGATCTGGGCGGTGAAGGTGTGGGTGCTCTTGTCGAGATCCTTCTCGGCGCGGCCCACCTCGTCCTCGCCGGCCTCGCCGTCCTTCTTGATCCGGGCCAGTTCCTCCATCGCCTTGCGGCGGATGTTGCGCACCGAGACCTTGGCATCCTCGCCCTTGCCCTTGGCCTGCTTGACCAGATCGCGGCGACGTTCCTCGGTCAGCTGCGGGATCGACACCCGGATGATGGTGCCGTCGTTGGTGGGATTGACGCCGAGGTCGGAGTTGCGGATGGCTTCCTCGATCGCACGCAACTGCGAGGCCTCATAGGGCTTGATGACGACCATCCGGGCCTCGGGCACGTTGATGCTCGTCATCTGGGTGATCGGCGTCGGCGAGCCGTAGTAGTCGATGACGATCCGGGAGAACATACCGGGGTTGGCGCGGCCGGTCCGGATGGACGACAGATCGTCACGA
>NZ_JAFMJZ010000264.1 GCF_017853185.1 Mycolicibacterium sp. | reverse complement strand
GAACCGGTCTGGTTGGCGCCGTTGACATTGGTGCCGGTCACGGCTTGCGTGCCGTTGGTGTGGACGGCGACGTTCTGGTCCATGGAATAGGCCAGGCCCAGCGAGTCGACCATGACGCCGCGCCGCATCTGCTTGTCCAACACTTGCTGGCTGTTGAACATACCAGCAAAGCCCACGACACCGGCAGCGTTCAACGCCGGGTTCATGACCAGCGAGCGTTCGCCGTCACGCGGCGCGGACATGTCGTCGAGGCGACGGTTCAGGTCGGTCACCATGCCCAACGCCAGGGCTTGCGTGTTCGGGGCGGTGCCGGGGGTGCCCAGGCAGTTGAAGGTGGCCACGCGTGCGAGGTCCAGGCCTTGACGGTCGATCTCGTTGGCCACGGTCGCCATCGCGGCCTTGAGCTTCTTCTCCATCTGCGTCACCGACAGGGTCCGCTCGATGCCGTTGAAGTTCAGGTCCGTGCCGCCCTGCGACAGAGTCAGCGGGATCGTGGATTCGGTCGTGCCCTGCGGGACGGCGACGCGGCCGGAACGGTAATTGTAACGCGGAGGCTTCTTGATGTTGATCGTCTGGCCAGGGGCATAGCCGCGCGACATGTTGGACGAGAACTCGCTCTCGAAGTCGCGGTTCACACCGCCGGAGAACGACAGCATATTCTCCAGGATCGCCAGGGATTCCTTGGCGATGATGGAGCAGGTGGCAAACGTGTTGGTCATGATTCAAAACTCCGATGATGGGTGGCGAATGATCACCGTGCCCAGGACGCGCCTTGCTTCTTGCGCATCGCCACGTATTCATCCATGCTCATTTTGTCGGGCGTGGGAATCGCGGCAGCGGCACCTCGAACTGGTGCGACCGGAACAGGTGCTTTGCTCACGGGTTTGGGTTCCGAAGCCGTGATGTTCTTCTTCGTGAACAACGCGACTTCGAGTTTTGCGATTTCGCGTACAGCTTCCTTGGGAGAAAGCTTGTTCAGACGCTCAAGAACCTCAGGGTTCTTCGCGAAATGGTAGGCCAAAGCCGGACCATGTTCGCTGTCGGACAGTTCCTCAGCCACGTGAGGATTGATGGGGACCTCCGAGCCACCGACGACTTCATCGAAGTCCGGGATTTCAACCCGGGTAGCCTTCAGCCGTTCCGTCCAAGTCGTCTGCCGGGTTTCCTCGACAGTGCGCTTGGATCGTTCTTGTTCGTTCTGCGCGATGATCTCGCGAGCACGCCAAGTGGCCAGGGCTTCGACATATTCATCATATGACTCGAAACTCTCCTTGTTCGGCTTTTCATTCGCGGCAGCCTTCGCCGGTTCTTGAGCAGGAGCTTGGCCTTCCGCCACGCGCTTCCAATATTCGGCTTCGCGTTCGGCGGCACGCCGGGCCTTCGTCAGTTCATCGATCCGGGTTTGCACCCCTTTCGACGGCTGCTTGGGCTGGTCTTGGTCCTGACCTTCGACCTTTTTGGAGGGGTCATCGCCCTCCTGGTTCGGATCCTGAACACCTGGTTTCGGGTCCTCGACAGGGGTTCCGCTCTGGACTTCACCCGTCGGGGTGCCTTCAATTCCTTGTGCGTTGGGGTCCATTTGCACCTCGGCCCGATGTGACCCATCGGTAGGCCGCCCTATTGCGCGTTACCTGAACCGGGCCAGTTCAGCGCGAATCGTATGGATGCGATTCTACCACTGCGGGACAGATCTGACAACCCCCGTAAAACATTTCCAGCAGCAGGGGCCATCATGAGGACGGGGTGCGGATGTCGGCGGGGTCAATCACCACCGGCAGGGGATGGGATCAGGAGACGACTTTCCGGAGGATGGCATCACCCCATTTCACCGTCGTAGATGCGCCGGCCGCCAAACCGACTTCGGCCCGGAAATGCACTGTAGTTGAGGTGATCCCCTGGCCAATCGTGATCGGAGCTGTTCTCAATCGGCCGCGCAACGTTGAGAGCAGCGTGCCGCCAGAGTTTCTCGCCATCGGCAACGCTGGCAGTGGATTCAGCCCGGTAGTGAACGTGTTCTTCCCGGCGATTGACAGCGACCCACTTACCGCCCCGTCGAAATCAAACACATTCAATTGTGCATAATCGACTGTACCCGACAGAGCCGATAGTTCGCAATCAATCTCGCCGAATACCCCATCACCAGCCGCGAGTTTTCCTGTCGTTGTGATCCCGCCAGTCGGAGCAAACCGCGTCACAGAGGCAGTGGTCGCCACGATAGTCTGTACTGCCGCGTCACCCATCCGTGCATCATTCCGCTGGCTTTCTTTCGACGCTACGCACGTCGCCGTGCCGGATACCACTTGGTTTGTCCACCCGGTCGGACATGCCCCACTCGCTCCGGACCCTGAATTTGCGCCGGCCGTGCCGAGCATTTGCCCGACTGTAATCAGATTGCCGCCGGGGTTATATGTCGCATCATATAGATCGAGAGGGTTGGACGATTGCTGCCCCCATGTCGGCAGCATGCCACTCAAGGCTGCCTGTATCGCCAGCCCCCTGACGATCGCACCAGAGCACGATTGATGCACGCCGTCCGCGACGTTGTATCCCGCAACAGGATCCCCAGCAGATGCGCCGCTGACCTGCACCATCATGGACTCTGAATCCGCACACCTGACACCGTTGTCTCGACACCATTGGCGGATCAGTTTGTTGTACGCGATCGAGCACGATCGCGCATTTGCGCTCCATGATGCGACAGTCCGCGGTGCGTCAACCTCAATCACCGGCGTTATACCTGCGGCCATGAGCACGTTCGCCGCACTGGTGATATCGGCATAGGATGCCAACACTTGCGCATATGTAGAGGCGGCCGCAAACGAATTTGTCCCGCCGTTGATGAAGCATATAGATGGACGAGGTAAAAGCGC
>NZ_JAFMJZ010000095.1 GCF_017853185.1 Mycolicibacterium sp. | reverse complement strand
CCACTACACGGTCAACGATCTGCTGCACGGCCTGCTGATGCACTCCGGCAACGACGCCGCCCATGCGCTGGCCGTCGCGCTCGGCGGGATGGACGTCACGATGCAGAAGATCAATCAGCTGGCCTACAAACTCGGCGGCCACGACACCCGGGCGGCCACCCCGTCCGGACTGGATGGTCCGGGCATGAGCACCTCGGCCTACGACATGGGGCTGTTCTACCGGTACGCGTTCAACAACCCGACCTTCGCCAACATCGTGGCCACCCGCACCTACAACTTCCCGGGCCACCCGGCCAAGCCGGGCGAGGACTCCGACCACCCCGGCTACGAACTCGAGAACGACAACAAGCTGCTACTGAACTATCCGGGGGCGATGGGCGGCAAGACCGGCTTCACCGACGACGCCCAGCAGACCTTCGTCGGCGCGGCCAACCGCGACGGCCGCCGGCTGGTCTCGGTGCTGCTGCACGGATCCCGCGAGCCGATCGCGCCGTGGGAGCAGTCCGCGCGCCTGCTGGACTACGGCTTCGCCACCGCCCCGGGCACGATGATCGGAAACCTGATCGATCCGGACCCCTCGCTGATCCCGGTCAAGCCCGACGTCGCACCCAAGTCGGTGCCGGTGCTCTCGGCAGACGCGCTGCCGGTACGAGTGGGGGTCGCGGTGATCGGCACCGTGGTCATCTTCAGCCTGATGATGGCGGCGCGTTCGCTGAATCAGCGGGTCCGGGCTCGCTCGTAGCGGCCCACGCGGTGGCGAACAGCACCAGCCGGGCGGTCATGTAGGCGAACACCATCAGGCCCAGCACCGGTCCGAAAGCGGTGCCGGCCGGGCCGTGCATCACCGTCCGCAGGTACACCGAGCCCAGTTGCTTGAAGATCTCGAAGCCGACCGCGGCCAGCAGACCCGCCATCGCGGTGCGGCGCAACGGAACCGGCCGATGCGGCAGCCGGGCGATCATCACGGTGAACAGCAGCCAGGCCACCAGAACCGACATCAGCAGCGATCCCACCCGCAGCAGGCCTGCCAGTCGCACCGCCGAGGTGGCCAGCGCGCTCAACCCGACGGTCAGCAGGCTCGCGCCGAATGCCGCCACCAGAGCCCGCACATCGGAGAACTTGGTGTTGAGGAACCCCGGTGACGGGAAGTCCTGTCCCCACATCTGACTCAGTGCGGCGCGCAGTCGCTGCATCCAGAGCAGACCGATGTAGATCGCGGTCCCCAGGCCGATGACGCCCACCGAGGTGCGCGAGTCGATGGCGGCGTCCATCAGGCTGATCACCTGCTCGCCGAAGTCGCCGGGAACCGCGGCCTTGACCTTGCTGTCGATCTCGGACAGCAGTTCCGGTCGCCTGGCCAACAGGAAGCCCACCACCGCGAAGCCCATCATCAGCAACGGGAACATCGCGAAGATGGTGAAGTAGGTGACGCCGGCGGCGTAGATGTCGCCGTTGGCGTCCTCGTAGCGCTGCTGGGCCCGCATGATGCGGCGCCATGCCGTCTTCAGCCGGGCGGCGTTCACCCGGGCAGGAACCCCAGCCGGTCGTACACCCGGGTCAGCGTGGCGCCCGCCACTTCGCGGGCACGGTCGGCGCCGGCGGCCAGGATGGCCTGCAACTCGGCGGGATCGGCGAGCAGTTCGTCGACCCGCGCCTTGATCGGCGTGACGTAGGCGATCACCGCGTCGGCCGTCTCGGACTTCAGGTCGCCGTAGCCGCGGCCCTCGTAGCCCACGACCAGTTTGTCGATCGGGGTGCCGGTCACCGCGGACTGGATGGACAACAGGTTGGAGACGCCCGGCTTGTTCGCCTGGTCGAACCGGATCTCGCGCTCGCTGTCGGTGACCGCCGAGCGGATCTTCTTGGCCGACGCCTTCGGGTCGTCGAGCAGGTTGATCAGTCCGGCCTCGGTGGCTGCGGACTTGCTCATCTTCGCCGTCGGCTCGGCCAGGTCGTAGATCTTGGCGGTCTCCTTGGCGATCATCACCTCCGGCACCACGAAGGTGTCCGGGAACCGGGCGTTGAAACGCTGCGCGACGTCGCGGGCCAACTCCAGGTGCTGGCGCTGGTCCTCCCCGACCGGCACCAGGTTGGTGTCGTAGAGCAACACGTCGGCGGCCTGGAGCACCGGGTAGGTGAACAGGCCCACGGTGGCGGAGTCCGCACCCTGCTTCTGCGACTTGTCCTTGAACTGCGTCATCCGGGAGGCCTGGCCGAAACCGGTGAAACACCCCAGCACCCAACCCAATTCGGCGTGGGCGGGCACTTGGCTCTGCACGAAGATGGTGGACCTGGCCGGGTCGATTCCCAGCGCGAGGTACTGCGCGGCGGTCACCAGGGTGCGCCGGCGCAGCACCGCCGGATCCTGCGGGACGGTGATGGCGTGCAGGTCGACGACGCAGAAGAAGGTCTCGTAGTCGTCCTGGAGACCGACCCACTGGCTGACCGCGCCCAGGGCGTTACCCAGGTGCAGGGAATCCGACGTGGGCTGAACACCGGAGAAAACAACACGGGATTGCTGGCTCATGATGGTTCAATCCTGTCATGCGGAAATTCCTTGCGGCCATCGCTGCGGTCCTGACGGCGACGACGGCCCTGACCGGCTGTTCGGGTGGTGCCGGTTCAGGCGAGAAGCGGCCCTCGGGCGCAGCGGTGGTGGTGGTCTCCGGCGGTGACGCCGTCAGCCCCTTCACCACCAACGACCAGGCCTGCGCCACCGGCCTGGCGGCGGGCAACACCGACACCGCGCTCCGCGAGTTCCTGATCTCCAAGGGCTACACCGTCTTCACCTCGCCGGCGATGAACGGCCGCGGGCAGGTCGTCGATCAGCAGGGCTTCGGCGCCTTCGGGGTGTGCCCGGTGACGCTGCCGGAGAACATGACCGTCAACTCCACCGGCAGCATCGACACCGCCGGTGAGCACCTGGCCCGGTTCATCAACTGGCTGCACACCGACAAGGGCGTCACCGAGGTGGACCTCGTCGGCCATTCGATGGGCGGCCTGTACTCACGGGCGGCGATCCGGGTGCTGGCCACCACCAACGCACCGATCAAGGTGCGGTCGCTGACCACCATCGGAACCCCGTGGCAGGGCAGCTACCTCTCCGACTACGCCAATGACCTCATCCCGCTGGCCGAATGCCAGGGCGACAAGCTGTGCGAGACCGCGATGAAGGACTTCCGGATCCGCACCCTGCAGTTGGGGTCGGGTTCCGGCCGCGAGGTCAACAAGGCGTTCCTGATGGGGAGCAACGGCTGGAACCAGTTCCAGTCCGGTGTGCTCGACAAGATTCCGGTGACGCTGATCGGGGGCAAGAAGTTCACCCTGCCCGGGCCGGCGAATCCCGCGGTGTGGCCCAACGACGGGATCGTCGCACTGGACAGCGCACTGGCCAAGGGGATCAACGATCCGGTGCTGCCGCACCGAAGCTGCCACAGCTTCGACGACACCCACAGCATCTTCGTCTCCGATCAGGCCGGGCTGGACTGGAAGTCCGCGCTCACCTGGGACCCGCAGGTGTTCGACGTGATCAACAAGGCGATCCAGTCCGGGCCGACCGCGATCGACGGCGCCAACCGGGAAGGCTGCTGAAGCGGCTTGACGCTCAGGCGTCAATCCCCTGTGGCATCAGCACTTTCACGGCCGTTTCGACAACGGTGTCAAGGTCCGTACCGAGGGTGCCCGAAAGCCATTGCTGGGCAAGCTCAGCCATCGCGCCGGCATACATCGCGGCGCCGACCAACTCCTGAACCTGCGCCGTCCGGGACTCGCGCCGGTCCTGGATCACCGACTTCTGCAACTGCTCCTGCACCGCCGCACGCCGGGCCGACAGCACCGCGTTGGTGCGGGCCTCGGTGAACACGATCCGACCCCGGCCCGGGTCCGCCGAACTGAAGCCGAGCACCGTCTTGATGCCGGCGCGCAGGCGGGCCCGATCGTCGCCCTGGTCTGCCATCGCCGACGTCAGCGCCTCAACGAGGTCGGCGACCACATCGTCGTACACCGCACCGAGCAATTCGTCGGTGTCGGTGAAGTTCTCGTAGAAGTAGCGGGAGTTCAGCGCACTGTGCCGACAGACCGAACGAACGGTGACCGCGGACTCCCCGCCCTCGGCGAACAATTCGAAAGCCGCCCGCACCAGTAGGCGCTTTCGCTCGGCCTGACGATCGTCCCGGGAAAGCCCGGTCCATCTCGACGGTCGCGACACCCCTTGAGGATATCGGTGCATCCGTGGTAATTTTGGTTACATGCGTGACCAAAAATACCGATCGTAGGTTTTCCGAGGAGAGTGCGATGAATCCGATACGGAGTGCGCAACGCGGCGCCGTCGCAGTGACGCTCGGAGTGGGCCTGGCGGTGGCGGCCGGCACAGCGGTGGCCCATGCCGACGACGCGGAGTCAGCCTCGGCGAATCCCCAATCCCGCCAATCGACTCCGGGACGCGGCAGCTCAACCCAAGCGAGGACCGGACAGCGACACGACGCCAGGTCCACCCTCAAACCACGTGCTGCGGCGCCCCGCACGCCACGTCCCGTCCGCGCCTCGGCGGTCAGCGCCGCCACCGCCGCGGCGGCCAACCCCTTCGACGGGTTGACCGCGGCGTTCGCGGCGATCAACCGGGAGATCAACCGGCTGTTCTTCAACCACACCCCGACCGCACATCCGGTGCAGTACGCGCTGAGCACTCCCGCGGTCGCCACCGGGACGATCGGCGGTTCCGACCCCGAGGACGATCCACTCTCCTACTCGATCACCCAGGGCCCCGCCGCGGGCAACGTCGTCATCGACAGCGCCGGCACCTACACCTACACCGCCGACGCGGCATTGGCCGGCACCGGCGGCGTGGACACCTTCATGGTCGCCGTGCGCGACACCGGCTTCCACTTCAACTTCTGGACACCCACGTCGATCTCGGTCATGGTCTCCGTCACGGTCTCGGCGGCCACCCGGACACCGCCCACCACCCTGACACCGGGGCTGAGCATCTCGGACGCCGCGACGACCGAACCCCCGGCGGGTGCGATGGCACCGGGATTCCTGCACACATCCGGCAATCAGATCCTCGACTCCGCCGGGATGCCGGTACAGATCGCGGGCGTCAACTGGTTCGGCCTGGAGTCCTCCACCGGTGCCCCGCACGGACTGTGGACCCGCAGCTACAAGGACATGATCGACCAGATGGCGGCGGCCGGCTTCAACACCATCAGGCTGCCCTTCGCCAGTGAGACCCTGCACAGCACCGCAGCGCCCAACGGCATCGACTTCACGAAGAATCCGGACCTGCAGGGTCTGACGAGCCTGCAGGTCATGGACGCGGTGATCGACTACGCGGGACAACAGGACATGCGGGTGATCCTGGATCACCACCGCAGCGGCTTCGGCACCGGCACCTCGGGCAACGGACTCTGGTACGACGGCCAGTACACCGAGGACGCCTGGGTCCAGGACTGGGCGATGCTGGCCGCGCGCTATCAGGACAATCCGACCGTGATCGGGGTGGACCTGCACAACGAGCCGTACAACGGGACCTGGGGCGGCGGTGGTGCCGCCGACTGGGCGCGGGCCGCCGAGCGAGCCGGCAACGCCGCGCTGGCGGCCAATCCCAACCTGCTGGTCTTCGTCGAGGGAGTCGCCGACTACCAGGGCCAAAGTTATTGGTGGGGAGGCAATCTCGCGGGCGTCAAAGACCGGCCGATCGTGCTGAACGTGGCCAATCGGGTGGTCTACTCCCCCCACGACTACCCGAACTCGGTCTATCCACAGCCGTGGTTCCAGGCGACCGACTTCGGGCCGGCCCTACCCGCGAAGTTCCGGCAGATGTGGGGTTACATCTACGAGAACAACGTCGCGCCGGTCTACATCGGCGAGTTCGGCACCAAACTGCAGGACCCCAAGGACACCGTGTGGTTCGAGGCGATCACCTCCTACATCTCCGGCGATCTGGACAACAACGGCACCGTCGACATCCCGGCCGGGGCCGAGGACATGAGTTGGACGTACTGGGCGTGGAACCCGAACTCCGGCGACACCGGGGGGATTCTGGCCGACGACTGGAGCACCATCAACCAGAACAAGATGGACTATCTGACCCCGATCGAGTTCAGCAGCGCGGGGTCGGCGTCGACGGCGACGTTCACCGTCACCCTGTCCGCCCCGTCGGCTCGGCAGGTCAGCGTGAGCTACGCGACCGCCGGCGGCACCGCGACCGCCGGCATCGACTACAACCCCGCCTCCGGCGTCGTCACCTTCGCCCCCGGCGAGATCCGGAAGACGATCACGATCTCGGTGCTGCACGACTCGCTTGCCGAAGGCTCCGAAGCCTTCGACATCGTCGTGTCGAATCCGTCCGGAGCCATCCTCACCGACGCGATCGGGAAGGGCACCATCGCCGACCGCGGAGCGAGCACACCGCCGACCGATCCGGCGATGCCGCCACCGGCCGGCGGCGGGGACTTCGTCGACCTGATGACGTTCGGAATGTTCCACGGCAGCAGCCACACCGGCATGGACGCCCTGGAAGGCGGTCGAACCGCGATCACCACCGAGGCACTGCTGGCCTACAACGGCCTTCGCGCTTTCTCCGGACTGGCGCCGGCCACCCTCGAGGACGTCGGACGGTGGGCCTTCGCACACAACCTGACGAACAACCCGCAACCGTGGGACAAGGATCTGCAGGGAGTCGGCCTGTACTACGCCATGCAGGGCGCCAAGGTCGGCTGGTTCGCCGACGACAAGTACACCCCGACGATCGTGGCGGACATCGAGCGCACCGCCAGGCTGGGATCGGCGGACGACGTGATGGCGATGGTGACCGCGCACGGGCAGGACGGTTTCGCGCAGTACCTGATGGACAACGGCTACGACGCCGCCTTCATCGACACCCTGAAGATGGAACCGCATTACGCCGGCTGGATGCACGACCGGGCGAACGGGCGGCTGGTGATCCAGGGCGCGACCACCGCACACGATGTGAATCACCTCACCGTGCTCAGCCACGATCAGACCAAGCCGTTCATGAACGACACCTGGGACTGGCCCCAGTGGCCTGCGCTCGACGTCTCGAACAAGCGGGTGGTCGAGTACTTCCAGAGCATGGTCGCCCTCGGTGACCCGCTGGGCGAGAACCTGCCGGCCTAATCGAACTCGACGGTCACCGGCGCGTGGTCGGACCAGCGCAGCGCATAGGCCTCCGGCTTCTCCACGTGCGCCGACCGGATCCGTTGCGCCAGCGGCTCGGTGGCCAGGTGGTAGTCGATGCGCCAGCCGGCGTCGTTGTCGAAGGCCTGGCCCCGCCAGGACCACCAGCTGTACGGGCCGGGGCGGTCCGGGTGCACCCGGCGCAGCACGTCCACCCAGCCGGCATCCATCAGGTCGGTGAGCCACTGGCGTTCGCTGGGCAGGAAGCCGGCCTTCTTGAGGTTGCCCTTCCAGTTCTTGATGTCGTTCTCGGTGTGACCGATGTTCCAGTCGCCGCACAGCACGGCCTCGCGGCCGTCGGCGGCCAGTTCGGCCATCCGGTCGGCCAGCGCCGCCATGAACCGTTCCTTCTCCAGCTGACGGTCGGTCTCGGCCTCGCCGGTGTGCACGTAGACACTGCCGACGGTGACCCCGCCGGCCAGATCGACCTCGAGGTAACGGCCGTGATTCTCGAATTCCGTTGCCGGCAGCCCGATCCGGACCGTCTCGAACGGTGTGCGGCTGAGCACGGCCACCCCGCTGCGGCCCTTCAGGTGCGGCTCGGCCGAGGCCAGATGCCAGCCGGCCCCCGGTGTGGCGGAGGCCAGCGCAGGCGCCAGCGCTTCGGCGAGTTGTTCGTCATCGGCGCGGGTCTCCTGCAGGCACACCACGTCAGCGGTGGTGCGGGACAGCCAGTGCAGCAGGCCGAGGTTCTCCGCTGAGCGCTCCCGCACCGCGGCACGAACCCCGTTGACGTTGACGGTTGTGACGATCATGACTTCGGCCCGGCGGAGTCGGTCAGTCGAGCGCCTTCTTGAGGTTCTCGGCCAGCGTCTCCAGGAACTGCTCGCTGGTCTGGTACGGCTGCTCCGGACCGATGAGCAGCGCGAGGTCCTTGGTCATCTGCCCGGCTTCGACGGTGTGGATGACGACCTCTTCGAGCGTCTGCGCGAACTCGATCACCTCGGGGGTCTTGTCCAGCTTGCCGCGGTGCTCCAGACCGCGGGTCCAGGCGAAGATCGAGGCGATCGGATTGGTCGAGGTCGGCCTGCCCTGCTGGTGCTGGCGGTAGTGCCGGGTGACGGTGCCGTGCGCGGCCTCGGCCTCGACGGTCTGGCCGTCCGGGGTCATCAGCACCGAGGTCATCAGGCCCAGCGAGCCGTAGCCCTGGGCCACGATGTCGGACTCGACGTCGCCGTCGTAGTTCTTGCAGGCCCAGACGTAGCCGCCCTCCCACTTCAGGCAGGAGGCCACCATGTCGTCGATCAGGCGGTGCTCGTAGGTCAGACCGCGCTTGTCGAACTCGGCCTTGTACTCCTCGTCGAAGATCCGCTGGAACTCGTCCTTGAACATGCCGTCATAGGCCTTGAGGATGGTGTTCTTGGTCGACAGGTACACCGGGTAGTTCTGCACCAGCGCGTAACTGAACGTCGAGCGCGCGAAGTCGATGATGGACTTCTTGAAGTTGTACATCCCCATCACCACACCGCCGTCTTCGGGGATGTGCACCACCTCGTGCTCGATCGGCTGGCTGCCGTCATCGGGTGTGAAGGTGAGGGTGACGGTGCCGGGGCGGTCCACCTTGAAGTTGGTGGCCCGGTACTGGTCGCCGAAGGCGTGCCGGCCGATGATGATCGGCTTGGTCCAGCCGGGCACCAGCCGCGGGATGTTGGAGATGACGATCGGCGCGCGGAAGATGGTGCCGCCCAGGATGTTTCGGATCGTGCCGTTGGGCGAGAGCCACATCTTCTTGAGGTTGAACTCCTTGACGCGGGCCTCGTCCGGAGTGATGGTGGCGCACTTGACGCCGACGTGATGCTTGAGGATCGCGTTCGCGGAGTCGATGGTGACCTGGTCGTCGGTGGCGTCGCGGTGCTCCATACCCAGGTCGTAGTACTCGAGGTTGATGTCGAGGTACGGCAGGATCAGGGTGTCCTTGATGAGCTTCCAGATGATCCGTGTCATCTCGTCGCCGTCGAGATCGACGACGGTGCCCTCAACCTTGATCTTGCGTCCACTCGACATATGAGTCGTCCATCCTCCTGAGCCCGGGCGAGCGCGCGCTCGCGGGCCCAACATTACAAGGGCCGGATCGGCGGCGCGGCGCGACTTGGGCTACTGACCAGTAGCTTCGCCACCAGCCGGGTTGGGCTAGCGGGGTCTCCCCGATGTGCGATAAGCTCCCAAGCGGTCTTGAGTGTCAGCGCGAAGCTCCGGCTTGCTGGCCGGCAACCCTCCAACCGCGGTGGGGTGCCCCGGGTGATGACCAGGTTGAGTAGCCGACAACGGCTGCACGGCAAGCGCGGGTCCGCCATGACGGGCCCCCCGAGTAGACAGGGAAACCTGATGCGGAGCCCCCATATGTGTCACTGTCGCTGATCCCAGCCCTGCGCCCCTGCCTGTCCGCTCGCTGACGGGCCCTTGAGGCGCACCAGCCCCAGCCCAGACACATTCCTCTGTAGGAGCCATGGCATGACCACACCCGAAAACAACTGGTCGTTCGAAACCAAGCAGATCCACGCCGGCCAGACGTCCGACCCGGCGACCAACGCCCGCGCGCTGCCGATCTACCAGACCACTTCGTACACCTTCAACAACACCGACCACGCCGCCGCACTGTTCGGCCTGGCCGAGCCGGGCAACATCTACACCCGGCTGATGAACCCGACCACCGACGTCGTCGAGCAGCGCATCGCCGCACTCGAGGGTGGCGTGGCCGCACTGTTCCTGTCCTCGGGCCAGGCCGCGGAGACCTTCGCGATCCTGAATCTGGCGGCGGCCGGCGACCATATCGTGGCCAGCCCGCGGCTCTACGGCGGCACCTACAACCTGCTGCACCACACCCTGCCCAAGCTGGGCATCGAGACCACCTTCGTCGAGGACCCCGACGACCTGGACTCCTGGCAGGCCGCGGTTCGGCCCAACACCAAGGCGTTCTTCGCCGAGACGATCTCCAACCCGAAGATCGACATCCTCGACATCCCCGGGGTGTCCAAGGTGGCCCACGACAACGGCGTGCCGCTGATCGTGGACAACACCATCGCCACCCCGTACCTGATCCAGCCGCTGGCTCACGGTGCCGACATCGTGGTGCACTCGGCCACCAAGTACCTGGGCGGGCATGGAACCGCCATCGCCGGCGTGATCGTCGACGGCGGCACCTTCGACTGGAGGTCGGGCAAGTTCCCCGGCTTCACCAATCCGGATCCGAGCTACCACGGTGTGGTGTTCGCCGACCTGGGCGCGCCGGCCTACGCGCTCAAGGCGCGGGTGCAACTGCTGCGCGACCTCGGGTCGGCCGCCTCACCGTTCAACGCCTTCCTGATCGCCCAGGGGCTGGAGACGCTGAGCCTGCGCATCGAGCGGCACGTGCAGAACGCCCAGAAGGTGGCCGAATTCCTCGAGGGCCACGACGACGTCATCAGCGTCAACTACGCCGGGCTGCCGAGCTCACCGTGGTACGAGCGGGGCAAGAAGCTGGCGCCAAGGGGAACCGGCGCGGTGCTGTCCTTCGAACTGGCCGGTGGCGTGGAGGCCGGCAAGGCGTTCGTCGACGCCCTGACCCTGCACAGCCATGTGGCCAACATCGGCGACGTGCGCTCGCTGGTGATCCATCCGGCCTCCACCACGCATCAGCAGCTCTCCGCCGAGGAGCAGCTGGCCACCGGGGTCACCCCGGGCCTGGTGCGGCTGGCGGTCGGACTCGAGGGGATCGACGACATCCTGGCCGATCTGGAACGCGGCTTCACCGCCGCCACATCACTGTCCGGCGCCGCAGCTTCGGACGCGCGCTCCGTGGCGGCCCTTTGAGAGACCCTGACGTGACCCTCTCCTTTGAGCGCATCGAGACCTTGCCCGCCGAGGGCGAGATCGGCGTCGTCGACATCGGCCCGCTGACGCTGGAAAACGGTGCCGTGATCGACGACGTCTCGATCGCGGTGCAACGGTGGGGTGAACTGTCCCCGAACCGCGACAACGTCGTCCTGGTTCTGCACGCACTGACCGGCGATTCACACATCACCGGACCCGCGGGCCCCGGCCATCCCACCGCAGGCTGGTGGGATGGAATAGCCGGTCCCGGCGCGCCGATCGACACCGATCGCTGGTGTGCGGTGGCCACCAACGTGCTGGGCGGCTGCCGGGGATCCACCGGGCCGAGTTCACTGGCCCGGGACGGAAAGCCCTGGGGCTCAAGGTTTCCCGTCATCACCGTTCGGGATCAGGTCAACGCCGACGCCGCCGCCCTGTCCGCGCTCGGAATCAACGAGGTGGCCGCCGTGGTGGGCGGTTCGATGGGCGGAGCCCGCGCCCTGGAGTGGATGATCGGTTACCCCGAACGGGTGCGGGCGGGTCTGGTGCTCAGTGTCGGAGCGCGTGCGACCGCCGACCAGATCGGCACCCAGAGCACCCAGATCGCCGCCGTCAAGGCCGACCCGAACTGGCAGGGCGGTGACTACTACGGCACCGGCCGCTCCCCCGATGTCGGGATGGAACTGGCCCGCCGGTTCGCCCATCTGACCTATCGCGGCGAAGCCGAACTGGACACCCGGTTCGGCAACGACGGCCAGGGCCAGGAAGACCCGTTGAACGGCGGCCGCTACGCGGTGCAGAGCTACCTCGAGCACCAGGGCGCGAAGCTGACCCGACGGTTCGACGCGGGCAGCTATGTGGCTCTGACCGACACGCTGTCGAGCCACGACGTCGGGCGTGGCCGCGGTGGGGTCGCCGCCGCACTGCGGTCCTGCCCGGTTCCCGCCGTCATCGGCGGGATCACCTCCGATCGGCTCTACCCGCTGCGTCTGCAACAGGAACTGGCCGATCTGCTGCCCGGCAGCGGCGATCTGAACGTGATCGAGTCGGTCTACGGCCATGACGGCTTCCTGCTGGAGACCGAGGCCGTCGGCCAGCTGTTGCGCAAGACACTCGCTATGGCATCCCGATGAGGGGCCTCCCGGTGAGTGCCGCCGGTGTCTGAGGCACACGACCGGTCACTGTCCTTCGGGGCGCAGGCCGCCGCCTACGAGCGCGGCCGGCCGTCGTACCCGCCGGAGGCGATCGACTGGCTGCTCGCCCCTTCGGATGACGGCTGGGCCGTCCGTGACGTCCTCGACCTGGGGGCCGGCACCGGCAAGCTGACCACCCGACTGGTCGAGCGCGGGCTGAACGTCATCGCCGTGGACCCGATCGCCGAGATGCTGGAACTGCTGCGCAGCGCGCTGCCAGACACTCCGGCGCTACTGGGCACCGCCGAGAATATTCCGTTGCCGGACTCTAACGTCGACGCCGTCCTGGTGGCCCAGGCCTGGCACTGGTTCGACCCGGAGCGGGCCGTCGCCGAGGTGGCCCGGGTGTTGCGCCCCGGCGGCCGGCTGGGCCTGGTGTGGAACGTGCGAGACGACCGGCTGGGTTGGGTCAAGGAGTTCAGCCGGATCGTCGGCATCGAGCACGACCGGGTCACCTCCCCCGACCTGCCGGCGCCCTTCACCGGCGTCGAAACCCACCGGGTCGAGTGGACCAACTACCTGACGCCGCAGGCGCTGATCGACTACGTCGCCTCCCGCAGTTACTGCATCACCTCACCGGCCGATGTGCGGGATCGCACCCTCGAGCAGGTCCGGGAACTGCTGGCCACCCATCCCGCACTGGCCAACTCGGCCGGGATAGCGATGCCTTACGTCA
>NZ_JAFMJZ010000094.1 GCF_017853185.1 Mycolicibacterium sp. | reverse complement strand
CTCCAAGACCGGTGACAGCGTCACCACCTACGGCGAACCCTGGGACATGAAGTAGTTCTCAGCGAGGTCGACATCAGGGCTGCGATCGCACCGCGATCGACAGCCCTGATGTCGTTTTCGCGCTGAGAAGCCAACCGCGCTAAGTGGCCAACCGATCGGCGACCCGGCCGACCCGCTCGTCGGTCGCGGTCATCGCCACCCGCACGTGGTCGGCTCCGGCCGGGCCGTAGAACTCGCCGGGGGCCACCAGGATTCCGCGCTCGGCCAGCCAGGCCACCGTGGCGCGGCCAGGCTCCCCGCGGGTGGCCCACAGATACAGGCCGGCTTCGGAATGCTCGACGGTGAAACCGGCGCCGCGGAACGCGTCCAGCAGCACCTGCCGGCGCCGGGCGTAGCGCTCCCGCTGGACCGCCTCGTGCTCGTCGTCGTCGAGGGCGGCCACCATCGCGGCCTGCACCGGACCGGGCACCATCATCCCGGCGTGTTTGCGCACCGCCAGCAACTCGGCCACCACGGCCTCGTCACCGGCCACGAAACCAGCCCGGTAGCCGGCCAGCGACGAACTCTTGGACAGCGAGTGCACAGCCAGCAGCCCGGTGTGGTCGCCTCCGCACACCGAGGGGTGCAGCACCGACACCGGCCGCTCGTCCCAGCCCAGGCCCAGGTAGCACTCGTCGGAGGCCACCAGCGAACCGCGTTCGCGCGCCCATTCGACGACCTTGCGCAGATGGTCCACGCCGAGCACCCGGCCGGTCGGGTTACTCGGCGAGTTGAGGAAGATCAGCGACGGTGACTGCGGCCCGAGTTGGGTCAGCGAGTCCGCCGCGATCACCTGCGCCCCGGCCAGCCGGGCGCCCACCTCGTAGGTCGGGTAGGCCAACTCGGGGATGACCACCAGATCCTGCGCGCCCAGCCCCAGCAGGCTGGGCAGCCAGGCGATGAGTTCCTTGGTCCCGATCACCGGCAGCACGGCGTGCTCGGGCAGTCCGGTGATGCCGTAGCGCCGTTGCAGTGCCGCCACCGCCGAGGCCCGCAGTTCCGGAGTGCCCGCGGTCCACGGGTACCCGGGGACGGCCGACGCGTCGGCGAGCGCCGCGCGGATGACCGGTGCCACCGGATCGACCGGGGTTCCCACCGAGAGATCGACGATGCCGCCGGGATGGGCACGTGCGATCGCCGCAGCGTCAGCCAGGGTGTCCCAGGGGAACACCGGCAGCGACTGCGAGACCAGGTGTCGCGAAACTGTGCGCCGCGGCGGGTGAGCCGTCAGTCGTCCTCACCCTTGGGCGGGAGGTCCTTGACCACCTGCGGATCATTGGCGGTCATTCCGACCTTGGAAGCCCCACCCGGCGAGCCCAACTCCTCGAAGAAAGCCGCGTTGATCGCGGTGTACTGCGACGACTGATCCGGGACGTCGTCCTCGTAGTAGATCGCCTCCACCGGGCACACCGGCTCGCAGGCGCCACAGTCCACGCACTCATCGGGGTGGATGTAGAGCATCCGCTCGCCCTCATAGATGCAGTCGACGGGGCATTCCTCGATGCACGCCTTGTCCTTGATGTCGACGCAGGCTTCGGTGATCGTGTACGTCACGGAGGTTCTCCTCGATGTCCTCGTCGGTTGACTGACGCTGACGATCCTAAAGGTAGGTGGAACCGGGCGGTTGTCAGGCTGCCCGGGTGGCGTAGGTGGTGGTGCGCTGACGGGCCGGACGACCGATGCCCTCGGCGATCGCGACCAGTTCCGCGACGGTCTTCGACGACCCGAACTGAGAGCCGGCCATCCGCGAGATGGTCTCCTCCATCAGGGTTCCACCCAGATCGTTCGCGCCGCCGTTGAGCATCACCTGGGTCCGCTCGGCGCCGAGCTTGACCCAGCTGGTCTGAATATTCGAGATCCGCCCGTGCAGCATGATCCGGGCCAGCGCGTGCACGGCCCGGTTGTCGCGGTGGGTGGGCCCGGGCCGGGACGCCCCGGCCAGATACAGCGGTGAGGACTGGTGCACGAACGGCAACGGCACGAACTCGGTGAACCCGCCGGTGCGGTCCTGGATCCCGCGCAGCACGTTGAGGTGGCCCACCCAGTGCGCGGGGGTGTCGACGTGGCCGTACATCATCGTCGAACTCGACCGCAGGCCCACCTCGTGGGCGGTGCTGACGATCTCGACCCACAGCGAGGTGGGCAGCTTGCCCTTGGTGAGCACCCAGCGCACCTCGTCATCGAGGATCTCCGCGGCGGTTCCCGGAATGCTGCCCAGTCCGGCTTCCCGCAGCGCCAGCAGCCACTCGCGAATTCCGACGCCGCTCTTGGTGACCCCATTGGCGATCTCCATCGGCGAGAACGCGTGCACGTGCATCGACGGCACCCGGGCCTTCACCGCGCGGACCAGTTCGGCGTAACCGGTGACCGGCAGATCGGGGTCGATGCCACCCTGCATGCAGACCTCCGTCGCGCCGGCGACGTGCGCCTCCCAGGCCCGGTCGGCGACCTCCTGCGCCGACAGCGAGAACGCGTCGGCGTCGCCCTTGCGCTGAGCGAAGGCGCAGAACCGGCATCCGGTGTAGCAGATGTTGGTGAAGTTGATGTTGCGGTTCACCACGTAGGTGACGTCGTCGCCGACAGCCTCCTTGCGTAGCGAATCAGCAAGGGCGGCAACGGCATCCAGAGCCGGGCCGTCCGCGGTGGCCAGCGCCAGGTACTCGGCGTCGCTACAGCCGGCCGGATCGCGTTCGGCCGAGCGCAGCGCGGCCACCACATCGGTGTCGATGCGCTCCGGCGCCCGCGCCGCCAGTTCGCCCACCCGGTCCCGGATGGACTCCCAGTCGCCGAACGCGCTGTCGAGGTCGCTGCGCGCCGCCGAGCGCCGGCCCTCGCCGTCGATGGCGGTGTGCAGGTCGGTCCGGCCCAGCGACACGGACGCCTCGTCGGGCTCCTGCCAGGGCCGCCCGTTCGGGTTGACGTCGAGCGCGTAGCCGGTGGCCGGATCCGCCAGTGCCGCGACGTGGCCGGCCACCCGGGGGTCGATCCATCCGGCGGCGGCCTGGACGTACTTCGGCTGCGCGGTGAGCCGCTGCACCAGTTCGTAACCCGCCTCCGCTGTGACCCCGGCCAGCTCATCCAGGGCCGGCCAGGGCCGCTCGGGGTTGACGTGGTCCGGGGTCAGCGGCGAGACCCCGCCCCAGTCGTCGACCCCGGCACCGATGAGGGCCAGACACTCGTCGCGTGAGACGAGATTGGGCGGCGCCTGCACTCGCATGTCGGGGCCGAGCACGAGGCGGGTGACCGCGACGGAGGCGACGAAGTCGTCGAAGTCGGCATCCGGGACCCCGGCCATCGCGGTGCGGTCCTTGGCCCGGAAATTCTGCACGATGACTTCCTGGATGTGGCCGAACTCCTTGTGGAGCCGGCGGATCGCGTGGATGGTGTCGGCGCGCTCGTCGAGGGTCTCACCGATGCCGACCAGCAGGCCGGTGGTGAACGGGATGGACAGCCGGCCGGCGTCGGTCAGGGTGCGCAGGCGCACGTCGGGGTCCTTGTCCGGACTTCCGAAGTGGGCCAGGCCCTTCGTCTCGAACAGCCGGCGCGAGGTGGTCTCCAGCATCATGCCCATCGAGGGGGCGACCGGCTTGAGCCGGGAGAGTTCGGTCCAGCTCATCACCCCAGGATTGAGGTGCGGCAGCAGGCCGGTCTCCTCCAGCACCCGGATCGCCATGGCCCGCACGTAGTCCAGCGTCGAGTCGTAGCCCCGCTCGTCGAGCCACTCAGCCGCCTCCGGCCAGCGCGCCTCCGGGCGGTCACCGAGGGTGAACAGCGCTTCCTTACAGCCCATTCCGGCGCCGCGCCGGGCGATGTCGACGATCTCGTCGGGTTCGAGGTACATGCCGCGGCCCTCGGCCCTCAGCTTGCCCGGCACCGTGACGAACGTGCAGTAGTGGCAGGTGTCGCGGCACAGGTTGGTCACCGGGATGAAGACCTTGCGCGAGTACGACACCGGAAGTCCGCCGCCGGGCCCGGTCCGGCCGGCCGACCGCAGACCCGCGTCACGCACCCGGGCGGCACTGGCGCACAACTCAACGAGGTCTACACCGCGGGCGGTCATGGCGATCGCCGCCTCGTCGGCGTTCAGCCCGACCCCGTCGCGAGCCCGCCGCAGCACACGGCGCAGCGCAGCAGAGGACATGGCCCTCACAGTAGTACCGGCGGCGTGTAACGCCGGACCGCCGAATACGTACAACCGGGCGGTACATCCGCGGCAAATGACTGGGGAGCCGACGATGACGGTGTCCATCCGGTCCGGCCTGACCCGCGGGTCCGGACGCCCAGCGGCCGGAAAGCCACCAGACCCCCAGGCTGTGTATTTCTCAGTTTCCGACGTACACTCGCGGCACTGTCCCAGCAAACTATGAGGTGTGCGATGAGCCAGTCCGTCGGATTCTCCGCCCGTTCGTTGATGACCGCCGGCGTGAGCGCGGCCATGGTCGGCGCCGTCGCGCTGACCCCGGTGATCGTCTCCGAGCCGGCCAACGTGGCTCTGCCGCCCATTCACATGGTCGCGCCGGAGATTCAGCTGGCCTCGGCCGGAAGCGACATCAAAGCCATCTACGACGCCGCCGAACCGTGGGCCGCGTACGCCGCGAGCCTGGCCGACTACGCGCTGAGCTTCGTACCGGGCCTGTGGTGGATCGCACCGGCCATCGACCTGGCCTACTTCTCCATCGAGCCGTTGGTCCAGGCCGGGGTCTACAGCTTCGCCGACCTCATCGACCTCAACGCCGCGCAGATCCCGATCGACATCCAGGCCGGCATCCAGGAGGCGACGACGAACTTCGTGAACTACGGCCTCGCGTGGATCGGCAGCCTGGTTCCGCTGCCGCCGCTGCCGCCGCTGCCCCCGTTCCCGGGTGCTGCGATGCGGGCACCGGCCGCCGCTCGGGCGCTGGGTCCCCGGGCCGCCGCCGCCGCAGTCGCTGCCGCTGCCGCCCCGGTCGCTGCCGCCCCGGTCGCTGCCGAGACCGAGGCCGTCACCGCGACGGCGCCGGTGACGGTCGCCGCTCCCCGGTCCCGTCGTGATGCCGGCCGCACACCGCGCGTCGCCGCAACCAACAGCAAGGCGCCCGCGGCCGCAGCGGCCGCCGACGCGTCACCGGCGCCGGCTAAGGCGAGCCACACGCCCCGCCGCGGCGCGTAACGGCCCTAGAAGTCCCGGCGCAGCAGATAGGCGGTCGGGAGCGCTCCGAGCAGCAGGAAGATGACCGCGGAATAGGCCATCACACCGCTGCCGCCGAACACCACGTCACCGCCCGGACCACCGAGGGTGAACACCGCGACGGTCGCCAGCCAGGTCCACAGCGGCAGTGCGGCCAGGCGCTTGGATTCCGTCCAGTGTCCCGCCGCCCACACCAGTGCGACGTTGAGCAGACCGCAGATCAACGCACTGACCGGAAGCGGGATGCGGCCGAGGTACAAGGGGAGCAGCAACGCGCCGGCGACGGCCGAGAGCACGCCGTCGAGGGCGAGCAACCCGAGGACGACGCGGCTTTCCATGCCGGTTGGAGCCGGCGTCATTCCAGATCCAGTCCGGCGAAAAGATCCTGCTCCCAACCTTTTTCGTCAACCTCACCCGGCAGGCCGGACACCAGCACGTAGTGCTCGGCGGCCACCACCGGCAGGATCACGTTGTTCGACAGGGTGAAGGCCCGTCCGGTCGGCCCGACCGTCATCTGGGTGGCGTGCGCCAACATCGCCGAGATCTTCGCCGGCAGGTGCTCGGGCGCCTCCACGACCGCGGTGATCTGATCGTCCGGGTACCCGTATGTGGCATCGGCCGGCCACGCGATCCACTCCGGTGCGACATCGGCGGCCTCGAGGGCGTCCAGGCCAGCGCGGAACACGGTGGCGGCGGTGACGGTCCAGTAGAACTTGGGCACCGCCCAGCGCCCGGCCGCCGCGACCACCGCCGCGGTGGTGACACGGTGGGCCTGGATGTGGTCAGGGTGCCCGTAGCCGCCGTTGGGGTCGTAGGTCACCACCACATGCGGACGCAGGTCGGCGATCTCATCGGCCAATTGGGCCACCAGCACGTCGAAATCGGCGCCGGTGAACGTCGTCCGTCCCCGCGATGCGGTGCCCGGCATCCCGGAGTCGCGCCAGCGACCGGCGCCGCCGAGAAACCGCGGACTGCGCACGCCGAGCGCGTTCAGTGCGGCGGTCAACTCCCCGATGCGGTAACCGCCGAGCTGGTCGGCCTGATCGACCGCGAGTCCGGCCCACCGGTCGCCGATCACCTCCCCCTCCTCACCGAGGGTGCAGGTGAGCACGGTGACTTCGGCACCATCGGCGACGCACCGGGCGATGGTCACGCCGTTGTTGATGGTCTCGTCGTCGGGATGGGCGTGTACGAACAGCACCCGCGGGGCGGCCGGCATCGTCCCAATCTAGTGCCGCGGTAGTTCGTTTCAGCCGTTGCGCGCCGCGGAATATCGCAGCGCGCTGACAAAAGATCCTGGCGATCACCGCCCAGACTCTGGTGACCGGACCGGTGACCGTGACCGGCGGGCGCAGATCCACACCGATCTCACCGCGAATGTGCCCAACCCCGCGGCGACGACAACGACAGCAGCCAAGCACAAGGCGGCCGCAGCCGCTACGCGCTCCGCCCGCTGACCGGAGTCACTGCGGAACCTTGAACCAGCTGCCCGCGTCGCCGACGATGCCGACCGGTACTGCCCCGCTCAGGCTGACGTTCCGGACGCTCGGTCCGGCCGCCACGATGGTGGTGTCCTGCATGATCGGCAGCACCGTCGCCATCGCCCACAGCCGTGACTCGACTCCGGCGAGGACGTCGTTGACGTTCAGCGAACCATCCAGTGCCCCATCGATTCTCGGCTGAAGCGAGCGATCGCAGATCCCTGTCAGGTTCGACGGTGCGCGCACCAGTAGCGCGTTCTCCGGTGCCGCGGGTTTGGCTGATCCGGTCCCCGACGGCGGCGCCGGGGGCGTGGAGACAGGCCGCGGCGCCCCGGCCGGAACGGTCGGCACCGGCGTGGCCTCAAGGGCCGGGCAACCGAAGCGCGAGGCCAGTGCCGTCGCGAGATCTCCTCCCGCGGAGTGCCATCCGACGATGGCATCGACACGGTTGTTCAGCAGTGCCGCGCCGTAGAGCACCGGCGGGTCCAACGGCAGCACCGTCGCAGCGATCCCGACACTGCGCAACTGATCGGCCGCGGTGTTGGCCACCGCCACCGACGTCGGGTCGTTGGCGGCGGCGCCGATCACCAGCGACAGCGTCTGACCGTCCTTGCTGATGCGCCCGTGCGCGGTCGCCGGTGACTGTTGACCGGCCGTTCCGTTGACCGGCGGGACCGTCGACTCGCCGGCGGTGTCGACCTGGAAACCGGCCGCGGCGAACAACGACAGGGCGCCACTCTTACCGATCGGCGGCGGCGCGGTGGCGACATAACCCGGATCGCTGGGCGACCACACGAGAGCCTGATCCAGGGTCACCGAGTTCTCGCTGCCCGCCCCGACCGCTGCCAGCAGGTCGATGTCGAGCAAGCCCAGAATCGCCTTGCGCACAACGGGATCCGCCAGTTTGGCCTCCTGCGCCCGCAAGGTCAGCTGCATGGTCCGCGGAGTGATGAGCCGGGCGGTGCGCACATCGGGAATGGCCGAGAGTTGAGCGAAGGCGGCCGCACCGCCGTGCACCTGAGCCACCTGGGTGTCGCCGTTGCGAATCGAGTCGGCCAACGCGGCCGGCGCACCGGCCCGGCGGAACAGCACCTGGTCCGGTTTGGCGGGCGCCCCCCAGAACCGGTCGTTGCGGGCCAGCAGGATCTCGTCGCGCTGCGGGTCGATGGTGTCCACTCGGAACTGACCGCCGGTCACCGGCAGCGCCCGGGCCAGGCCCGCGGCGAACCCGCCCGGGACGTCCTTGACGATGTGGGCGGGCACCAGGTCGTTGAACAACTCCCGCCAGGCCGGATACGGCTGGGAGAAGGTCACCACCGCCGTCTTGCCGCCGTCGACCGACTGCACTCCGGTGATGAGGTCATAGCCCGCCGGGTCGACGACACCGGGCTGGCTGACCATCTGACGCCACAGATACCAGAAGTCGTCGGCGGCGATCGGGGCGTTGTCGGTCCAGGCCGCCTCCGGACGGATCTTGTAGGTCACCGTGAACGGACTGATGCCGGAGACGTCG
This sequence comes from Mycolicibacterium sp., assembly GCF_017853185.1. Lineage (GTDB taxonomy): Bacteria > Actinomycetota > Actinomycetes > Mycobacteriales > Mycobacteriaceae > Mycobacterium. The sequence goes on along the minus strand of NZ_JAFMJZ010000094.1, from coordinate 4,658 downwards.
GCGGACACCAGCAGCGAGGGGTCCATCTCCCAGCGCGATCCGGTGGCCGACGCCGGATCCGGCACCGGCCGAAAGGAACTCGGGAACACCAGCGCGCTGATCGCCGCATTCACCGGCGACTGATCGGAGAGCAGGTGCGGGTTGAACCCCGCCCCGATCGAATCGATCGCCACGATGATCTGCGCCGCCTTCGGAGCGGGCGCGGCCGGTTGCGCGGTCGCGGTGCTCTGCGGCGCGGGTGGCGGATCGACGGTGCAGGCGCCGACCAGAACGACCGACAGCACCGCGCCGGCGGTTCGCAGGCACAGCGCTCGGGTCGGCACGGTGCCTAGCGTACGTACCGAGGTCAGACCTTCTGGGCTTTGGCGCGCGACCGGTTCCGCGCGCGGGTGGTGGCGTCGAGATCGACCTTGCGGACCCGGACGATCTCCGGGGTGACCTCGACACACTCGTCGCCCGCGCAGAACTCCATGGCCTGCTCCAGGTCGAGTTCCAGCGGACGCGCCAGCGTCTCCATCACGTCGGCGGTCGAGGACCGCATATTGGTCAGTTTCTTCTCCCGGGTGACGTTGACGTCGAGGTCCTCGGCCCGCGGGTTGATTCCGACGACCTGACCCTCGTAGGTGTCGTCGCCCGGTTCGACGAAGAACTGGCCGCGGTCGGCGAGCTGGATCATCGCGAACGGCGTCACCGAGCCGGTGCGGTCACTGACCAGCGAGCCGGTGTGCCGGGCCCGGATCTCCCCGGCCCACGGCCGGTAGCCGTCGAACACCGCGTTGGCGATGCCGGTGCCGCGGGTCAGGGTCAGGAAGTCGGTCCGGAAACCGATCAGACCGCGGCTGGGGACGATGAAGTCCATCCGCACCCACCCGGCGGCATGGTTGGCCATCTCCTCCATCCGGCCCTTGCGGCCGGCCATCAGCTGGGTGATGGCGCCGACGAACTCCTCCGGGCAATCGATGGTCATCGCCTCGAACGGCTCGTGCCGCTTGCCGTCGATGGTGCGGGTGACCACCTGCGGCTTGCCGACGGTGAGCTCGAAACCCTCCCGGCGCATCTGCTCGACGAGCACGGCCAGCGCCAGCTCGCCGCGGCCCTGCACCTCCCAGGCATCCGGACGGCCGATGTCGACGACCTTGATCGAGACGTTGCCGACCAGTTCGGAGTCCAAGCGGGACTTGACCATTCGTGCGGTGAGCTTGTGACCGGAGACCTTGCCGGCCAGCGGTGAGCTGTTGGTGCCGATGGTCACCGAGATGGCCGGCTCGTCGACGGTGATGCGCGGCAACGCATGCGCGTGGTCGGGATGGGCCAGGGTGTCGCCGATCATGATCTCGGGCATACCGGCGACGGCGACGATGTCACCCGCGACGGCTTCCTCGGTCGGGTTGCGCTCGACGCCGACGGTGGTCAGCAGTTCGGTGATCTTGCCGTTGGCGATCACCGGAAGTCCGTCGACCTCACGCATCCAGGCCACCTGCTGGCCCTTGCGGATCTTGCCGTTGTAGATCCGGATCAGGGCCAGACGGCCCAGGAACGCCGAGGCGTCCAGGTTGGTCACCAGCGCCTGCAACGGCGCCTCCGGGTCGCCCTTGGGCGGCGGGATGTGCTCAAGGAGGACGTCGAAGAGCGGGTCGAGGTTCTCGCCCTCGGGGTTCTCGCCGTTGGCCGGCTGCACCGTGCTGGCCACCCCGGCGCGCCCGGAGGCGAACAGGGTGGGCAGATCCAGCGCGCGCTCGGCGGCCTCCTGGGCTTCGGCGTCGAGGTCGGAGGCGACGTCGAGGAGCAGGTCGTGGCTCTCGGAGACGACCTCTTCGATGCGGGCGTCCGGACGGTCGGTCTTGTTCACCACCAGGATCACCGGCAGGTGCGCGGACAGCGCCTTGCGCAGCACGAAACGGGTCTGCGGCAGCGGACCCTCGGAGGCGTCGACCAGCAGCAGCACCCCGTCGACCATGGACAGCCCGCGCTCCACTTCACCGCCGAAGTCGGCGTGGCCGGGGGTGTCGATGACGTTGATCACGGTCATCCCGCCGTCCGCGTGATGCCGGTGCACCGCGGTGTTCTTGGCCAGAATGGTGATGCCCTTTTCCTTCTCCAGGTCACCGGAGTCCATCAGGCGTTCGACGCTGTCGTCGCCGCGGTGGGTCAGGGCGCCGGACTGACGCAACATGGCATCGACGAGGGTGGTCTTGCCATGGTCGACGTGCGCCACGATGGCGACGTTCCGGAAGTCAGGTTGGTTCACGTCGGTGATTCTCGCAGCGCAGGCACCGGTTCGCGAAAACGGCGGCTATCCCAGCAGGTCCCGAAGATCCGGCAGCCACGCCCGGTCCGCGGGCACCCACGGCAGGTCAGCCAGGTCGCCGGCCCCCACCCAGCGCAGTGCACCGTGGTCGTGCGGGTGCAGGGTTCCGCCGGTCTGGGTGACCGAAAAGGCCCGCAGCACCAGGCCCCGGCCCAGAATCACGTCCGCTCCGACCCGGTCCCCGACCACCACGGCGATGCCCAGTTCCTCGGCCAGTTCGCGGGTCAGTGCGTCGGCCTCGGTCTCCCCCGGCGCCACCTTGCCGCCCGGCAGTTCCCACAGCCCGGCCAGTTCCGGCGGGCGTTGCCGTTGAGCCACCAGCAGCGACCCATCGGCGACCAGTGCTCCCGCGACGACGACCTGCATGGCGTGTGACGGTATACCGTTGGATATGGCCGTACTCAGTGATGCCGATATCGACGCCGCCGTCGCCACCCTGGGCGGCTGGCAGCACCTCGACGGCGCCCTACGCCGCTCGGTGACCTTCCCGTCCTTCCTCGACGGGGTCGAGGCGGTGCGGCGGGCAGCCGATCTGGCCGAGCGCGCCGATCACCATCCGGACATCGACATCCGTTGGCGGACGGTCACTTTCGCTCTGGTGACCCACTCCGAGGGCGGTATCACCGAGCAGGATGTGGCGCTGGCCCGGGAATTGGACCAGGAGATCGACCGGGTGCTCGCCGGCCGCTGATCGCAATCCAGCCCAGGGTCGCCAGCGTGGCGACGATGTAGACCAGTCCGGCCCAGGCCAGGTACCACGGCCGGCCGATCTGCCAGATGGTCGGCTGGGCGAAGCTGAGCAGCCAGGGCACCCCGACCGTGGTCAGCACCAGCCACACCCAACCCAGCGCCCGCGCGCCGGGGCGACTCCGCCATGGCCCGTCGAACAGCCAGATCATCAAGGGCAGCAACCAGATCCAGTGATGGGTCCAGGAGATGGGCGAGATCAGCAGGCCGAAGAGTTCGACCACCAGCAGCGGGCCCAGCCGGTCGTGCGGGAATTGCACCGGCTCCCCCTCTTCGCTGCGCTCAGCTTCGTCGCCGGTGGTGAGCGCACGCCAGGCGGAGAGCGCGAGGATCACCGTCACGCCGATTCCGGCCAGCACCAGCGGCCCGTAGCCGGCATCGTGACCCAGGATGCGCGACACCCCGCCCCGCCAGGACTGGTTGAACGACGTCCCGATCGGCCCGACCCGGCCGGCGTCGCCGAGCAGATCGGTGAAGTAGTACCGAGCCTGCTGACCGATGACCGCGATGGACAGTGCCACCGTGCCGGCGAACACCACCGCCGCGAAAGCCGCTGTGCCCCAGCGCCGCACGCCGACGAAGTACAGGCCGCTGATCGCCGGGGTGAGCTTGATCCCGGCGGCCAGCCCGACCAGGAGACCGGACAGCCACCACCGGGTGCTGCAGACCGCCCACAGCACGGCCAGCACCAGGATGACGTTGACCTGTCCGTAGTCGAACGTGCTGCGCAACGGTTCAGTCCAGATGCCCAGCGCCGTCCACAGCATCGCCTGACGTCGACCGCCCGCGCCGATGAGCCGCTGGCTCAGCCGGACCACCCCGTACAACGCGGCGATGATGCCCAACTGCCAGCCGAGGGCGACCACCGCGAACGGCAGTCTGCTCAGCGAATAGAACACCAGCGCAGCGAACGGCGGGTAGGTGAACGGCAGCGGGAAGTCCGGAGTCTGGTCGGCGTAGACGTAGGAATACAGCGCGCCGGGGGTGTCGAGGGCCGCCGCACCGCCGAGATAGACGTGCAGATCCACGAAATTGGCCCCGTTGGGCACCAGATAGGTCCAGGCCAGCCGGGCCGCCACGCTCAAGACCAGCAGCACCGGCGCCAGGCGCTGGGCAGCTGTGGACATGCCGCGAGCCTAAAGGACGACGTCGGTAACGCGTCGCTCCAGTAACGGTTGCATAAACGCCACACGTGTCACTTGAGCAACTCCAGTAACTGGCTACCTTCGGGGTCAAGGACCTGCAATCGAGGGAGTGCAACTCATGTCACGTTTCACAAAGCTGTTCGCCGCCAACGCGATTGCAGCCGCCGGAGTCGGCGCCGCCGCCATCGCCCTGAGCCCGGCCGCCGCCGCGGACCCGATCATCCCGCCGGTGCCCAACGTGCCGGGCCTGGCCATGATCCAGCAGCTGGCCTCCAACCCGGCCGGCGTCGGCGCGGTGCTGTCGACCGCCGCCAGCGCGCTCAGTGGCGCCTCGTCGATCATCGGCGGACCGGCTGCCTCGACCCTGCCGGTCTCGCCGATCGACGTGACGGGCACCCTGCCCGGTGCGCTGCCCGGCGCACTGCCGGGTGCGCTGCCCGGAGATCGGAAGAGCGTCG
>NZ_JAFMJZ010000263.1 GCF_017853185.1 Mycolicibacterium sp. | reverse complement strand
GCCGACGGTCCACTCCTGCAGGTTGTCGATCTCCACCGGCATCACGTCGTCGACGCCTTCCACCTCCGTGGGGAAGGTGTAGTCCAGCGCACGGAAGAACCCCAGCACGGGGTCCCGGAAGAAGCCAGTCAGGTCGGCCAGCGATACGTCGGCATCGGCGTCGATCAGATCCACCGGTCCGCCGACGAAGTTCGGGCGCTCGCCGCGCTCACTGATGGCGGCCTGCGCCGCGTGCAGCACGGTCGGATCGAAGCTGAACGACGCACCGGGCACCAGTGCACCCGGTTCGACATTGCGGGCGTCGAAGGGCTGCAACGGGTGTCGGACCAGCACCTGCTCGCGGACCGGTTGGCCGGTGGTGGCGTCCAGGGCGTCGAGGAGTTCGGCCAGCGGGACCGCCGGCGGCCGTTCCTGGCCGGTGTACTCGTTGGCGCCGGTGTAGGTGACCACCAGCGTCTCGGTGGCCGCGTTGATCGCGTCGAGCAGGAGCTGGCGGTCCTCGGAGCGCACGTCACGCTCACCGGTCCGCGGAGCGCGGGCCAGCGCGTCGTCGCCGTCGACCGCGCCGTTGCGCGGGAAGACGTTGTCGTCGATGCCGACCAGGCACACCACCCGGTGCGGCACCGAACGCATCGGCACCATGGTGCAGACGGTCAGCGTGCCGGTGCGGAAGTTGGCTCGGGTCGGCCGGCCGGCCAACTGCCGGTAGAGCATCGAGTCGATGTCGGGGAGCCGCATCGGGGTCTCGGCACGGGCGCCCGCCCTGGCGAGGATTCCGTTGAACTCACGCTGCAACTGGCTGAACTGCCAGGCGTCGTCGTCGCCCACCCGGGTGATGAGCCGGATGCCGTCGGTCAGAGTCGCCAGCCACTCACGCAGCGGGCGGGCGCCGCTGAGCGACTCGATCACCCGGTGCAGCCGGTCGCAGAACTCGGTGAGCCGGCCGGCCAGTTCGACGCTGTTGCTGCCGACGTCGTCCAACGGCAGCGTGGTCTCGAACCAGTTCTCCGAGTCGTCGGACAGCGCCACCCCGGCCAGGATGCGGTCCAGGCCGAACCGCCAGGTGTTGTGGATGAAGTCGACGCCGTAGGGCTTGCGGTGCTGCTGATCGAATCCCCAGCGGATGTTGGCCTCGCGCACCCAGCCGGTGATGTTCTCGATGTCGTCGTCGGTGAAGTTGAACCGGGACCGCACCGGTTCGGCGTGCGCGAGGTTGAGCACCTCGGTGGCCGTCGCCCGGCCGCCGGCCAGGGTCAGCAACTGGGCGGCCACCCCGAGCAACGGGTTGGTCTGCAGCAGCGAACGGTCTGCCAGCCGCACCCTCAGCTTGTGGGCGGGATGCGCGCCGGGGACCACCTCACCGAGGCCGAATCCGGCGACGATCAGCGGGGCGTAGGTCTCGATGTCGGGGCACATCACCAGGATGTCGCGGGGTTCCAGGGTCGGGTCGTCGGCGAGCAGGCCGAGCAGCACCTCGCGCAGCACGTCGACCTGGCGAGCCGGACCGTGACAGCTGTGCACCTGCACCGATCGGTCCTGTTCCGAATGTGAACGGCCCTGCGGTGCAACGGTATTGGCGGCGATGTCGGCCTGCAGCCAGCCCAGCAGGGTGTCCGGGTGCGTGACGCCGGGCAGGAACTCGTCGGTCGCCCGGGGCAGGGCGCGCTGCAACTCCCGCAGATCGCGACCCAGGGTGGCCAGCAACGGGTGTCCGACGACACGGTGGCCGATGTCCTCGCTGCGCGGGATGACCCCGTGCAGATCGGACAGGGTGGTCCACAGATCGTTGCTCGGGTGCGGCAGCCACAGGTGCACCTCGTGATGGGCGGCCAGGGCGTCGAGCAATTCGATGTCGGTGCACGACAGCCTGGTGTAGCCGAACAGCGAGATCCGCTGCGGCAGCTGACCGGCGCCCGAACTCTGCAGTTGGGCAATGGTTTTGGCGTGCCGGATGTGCGGCGGGTCGATGCCCATGACCCCGACCAGGCGACGCCAGAGTTCGGGCTGCCAGGCCAGATCGTCATCGAGGCCCCCTTCATCAGAGGGGTTGTCACCGTCCAGCCAGGCGGCGAGCAGTTGCGGGCGCTGCCGGGCGTAGGAGTCGAACAGCCCGGCCAGCCGGCGGGCCACCGCGTAGCGGCGTCCCAGGCGCAGTTCCCGCTCGTCCTCGCGCACGCTGAAGTGCCCGAGGTGGGTGGCCAGGGTCTTGCACCAGGGTTCGTCGAGGTGGGCGTCGATGACCTCCAGCAGTGGCCAGGTCATGGCCTCCGGCGACCACGGGTCGTCCTCGCGGGTGCCGGCGATCTCACTGATGAGCGAGGCCGGTGAGCGGAACGCCACGCCGGCGCACACGCCGTCGCTGCCCGCTCCGCGGCCCAGGATGTGCGAGAGCCGCTGGGACAGCCAGCGCTCCACCCCGCGGGCGGGCACGACGACGAGATCCTCGGCGAACGGGTCGGAAGGTGGCGTGGCCAGTAGCTTCCCCAACCCGTCCGCGAGGATGTCGGTACGTTCCGCGCGGTGAATATGCAAGGCCATCGACTGACAACCTAGACCCGGCCACCGACAAGTTCGGGTCAGGTCAGCCAGATCCCGGTGACCGGCGGGGCGGAGGCCGCCAGGCCGGTCCTGGGCAGGCCGTAGATCTCCTGGATGGTCGAGAGCACGTTGTAGTGGCTGATCGTCTGGCTGTAGCGGCCGGGCTTGACCCCGGCGCCGTAGAAGATCGTCGGGATCCGGTTGTCGGCGCTGTCGTCGTCCTCGTCCCAGGTGACGATCAATAGGCTGTTGTTGGCCCTGGCCCAGTTCGCGTAGCCGGCCAGATGGGCCGACAGCCAGTTGTCGGCCGAGGCGATGCTGCCGTCGTGCATATCGTCGCTGAGGTCGGGGAC
>NZ_JAFMJZ010000262.1 GCF_017853185.1 Mycolicibacterium sp. | reverse complement strand
TCTGCAACACCGACGTGCTGACCGCGTTCGCGCCGGTGATCGACAACGCCAGGGCAATCAGCCTGCGCCCGGACGAGAAGGCGCCCGCCGGCATGCGCGTCGAGGTCGAGAACAAGGGCCTGGTCGAGGTCGTCGGCGACGCGCTCGGAGTGAACTTCACGGTCGTCGAGACGGCTGGTGACGTCTACGGCATTCAGCGCGAGCAGTGGAACGATGCCAACAACGTCGTGGCGCTGGAACCCGGCGTGGTCGTCGGCTACGACCGCAACACCCTGACCAACACCGCGCTGCGCAAGGCCGGCATCGAGGTCATCACCATCGACGCGGGCGAACTCGGCCGCGGTCGCGGCGGCGGCCGTTGCATGACCTGCCCGATCCTGCGCGACCCTGCCTACTGATCCGAAATCGAGGAGAACACACATGCCTTTCAACCTGCAGAACCGCGACCTTCTCAGCCTTGTCCACCACAGCGAGCGCGACCTGATCTACTTGCTCGATCTGGCCCGGGATCTCAAGCGCGCCAAGTACTCCGGCGGTCACCGCGACAGCCTCAAGGGCAAGAACATCGCGCTGATCTTCGAGAAGACCTCCACCCGCACCCGGTGTGCGTTCGAGGTCGCCGCCTACGACGAAGGCGCGCATGTCACCTACATCGACCCGAGTTCCTCGCAGATCGGACACAAGGAGTCGATGAAGGACACCGCCCGGGTGCTGGGGCGGATGTACGACGCCATCGAGTACCGCGGCGCCGGCCAGGAGATCGTTGACGAGTTGGCGAAATATGCCGGAGTCCCTGTTTTCAACGGCCTCACCGACGAGTACCACCCGACCCAAATGCTGGCCGACGTGCTCACCATGACCGAGCACTGTTCCAAGCCGCTGCACGAGATCAAGTACGTGTTCGTCGGCGACGGCCGCAACAACATGGGCAACTCGCTGCTGCTGGTCGGCGCGAAGCTGGGCATGGACGTCCGGATCCTGGCACCCAAGGAGCTGCAGCCCGACAAGGAACTGGTGACGATGTGCGAGGGCTTCGCCAAGGAGTCCGGCGCGCGGATCATGATCACCGACGACGTGTCGAAGGCCGTCAAGGGTGTGGACTTCATCCACACCGATGTCTGGGTGTCGATGGGCGAGCCGATCGAGTCGTGGGGCGAGCGCATCAAGCTGCTGATGCCGTACCAGGTGAACGCGAAACTGATGGCGGCCGCCGAGAATCCGCGGGTGCGCTTCATGCACTGCCTGCCCGCGTTCCACAACTCCGAGACCAAGGTCGGCGCTCAGATCGCGGCGCAGTACCCGGAGCTGAAGAACGGCATCGAGGTCACTGACGACGTGTTCGAGAGCCCGGCGAACATCTGCTTCGAGCAGGCCGAGAACCGGATGCACACCATCAAAGCCGTCCTGGTGTCGTCGCTCGCATGAGAATCGTTGTTGCACTGGGGGGTAACGCGCTGCTGCAGCGCGGGCAGCCGATGACGGCCGAGAACCAGCGGGCCAACATCCGGCTGGCGGCCGAGCGGATCGCGAAGGTGGCGCCCGGCAACGAGATCGTCATCGCACACGGCAACGGACCCCAGGTGGGTCTGCTGGCTCTGCAGAGCGCGGCCTACACCGAGGTCGATCCGTATCCGCTCGACGTGCTCGGCGCACAGACCGAGGCGATGATCGGGTACGTCATCGAGCAGGAGTTGGGCAACATCCTGCCGTTCGAGCAGCCGTTCGCCACGCTGCTGACGATGATCGAGGTCGACCCGAAGGACCCGGCCTTCCAGAACCCGACCAAGCCGATCGGTCCGGTCTACGACAAGGAAACCGCGGAGAAACTGGCCGCCGAGAACGGCTGGACCATCGCCCCGGACGGCGACAAGTTCCGCCGGGTGGTGCCCAGTCCGCGGCCGAAGCGGATCTTCGAGATCCGGCCGATCAAGACACTGGTCGAACAGGGCTGCATCGTGGTGTGCGCCGGCGGTGGCGGTATCCCGACCATGTACGGCGAGGACGGCAAGCTGCACGGCGTCGAGGTGGTGATCGACAAAGATCTCGCCGCCTCGCTGCTCGCGCAGCAACTCGAGGCGGATCTACTGGTGATCGCCACCGACGTCGACGCCGTCTACACCGGCTGGGGCACGCCGGAGCAGGCAAAGCTCGGGACGGTCACCGTCGACGAGGTCATCGAGATGAAACTGCCGGCCGGTTCGATGGGCCCCAAGGTCGCGGCGGCATGCGAGTTCGCCACCGCGACCGGCCACGAGGCCGTCATCGGGTCACTGGCCGACATCGACCAGATCGTGAAGGGCTCCGCGGGAACGCGAGTCCGCTCGGCCTGAGGTCACACCACTTCGGGAGCGGTACGGGTACGGCTGACGGGCTCGATCGGCAGCGAATTCCGCAGTGCCCCGAAGGCATTCGGCGGCACCACCGGATGTGCCGGCTGGATGGGTGTGATCCGACGATAGGGCTCGCCCTGGGCCGGCCGCTGGTCCTGCTCACCTTTGTTGGGCCACAGTGCCGCCGCGCGTTCGGCCTGCGCGGTGATCGACAGCGACGGGTTGACGCCGAGGTTGGCGGAGATCGCCGCGCCGTCGACGACGTACAGGCTGGGGTGGCCGTGCACCCGGTGATAGGCGTCGATCACGCCGGTCGCCGCGCTGTCGCCGATCACCGCCCCACCGAGGAAGTGGGCTGTCATCGGAATGTTGACGAGCTCACCCCAACTGCCGGCGGCGACCCCGTCGATCTTCTCGGCGATCCGCCGGGTCGCCTCGTTGGCGACCGGGATCCAGGTGGGGTTCGGCTCGCCGTGGCCCTGCTTACTGGTCATCCGACGCCCCAACGGACCGCCCTTGGTGTACGTGGTGATCGAGTTGTCGAGGTGCTGCATGACCAGCGCGATC
>NZ_JAFMJZ010000093.1 GCF_017853185.1 Mycolicibacterium sp. | reverse complement strand
GCTGGAGGGCTGGACCACGCTGGCGGCCATGGCGGTGGTGGTGCGCCGCGCACGGGTCGGCTGCATGGTCACCGGTGTCACCTATCGCAATCCGGCGATCCTGGCCAAGATGGCGGTGACCGTCGACCACATCAGCGGTGGCCGACTGGATTTCGGCATCGGCGCCGGCTGGCATGATGCCGAACACCGCGGCTACGGCATCCCGTTTCCGGGCCCCGGCGCCCGGGTGGCGATGCTCGACGAGGCGCTGACGGTGATCCGCCGGCTGTGGACCGAGGAGTCGGTCAACCATACCGGCCGGTTCTTCACCCTCGAGGATGCGCTGTGTGAGCCCAAACCCGTCCAGCGCCCGCATCCGCCGATCGTGGTCGGCGGATCACAGCCCAAGATGCTGCGGGTGATCGCCCGGCACGCCGACGAGTGGAACATGACCAGCCACCAGGGTCCCGCGGAGTGGGGTGAGGCCAACCTGGCCCTGGATGCGGCGTGCGCCGAGGTGGGTCGCGATCCCAATCAGGTTCGCCGCTCGGTGCAACTGTTCCTGCACCCGCGAAAGCCCGGACAGGTCGACGAACAACTGGCACTGCTGCCGGAGTTCGCCCGGCTGGGCTGTCAGCATGCGGTGCTGTCCTTCTACCAACCGCCCGACGTGGAACTGCTGCAGCGCTGCGCGGCGCTGAGGTATTAGGCGCTGGGGTATTAGGCGCTGAAGATTTAGTCGCCCGGTTCGATCAGGGTGTCAGCAGCGGCGAGCGGTTCCGGCGCCCGCCGGGATCGCCGCAGCCGGCGTTCCAACCTGGTCGCCGCGGCCGACAGCGCGAAGTTCGCGGTGATCATCAGCACCGCGATCACGATCAGGGCCGGTACGTAGTTGCCGTAGGTGGAGCCGATCACGGTGCCTTGGCGGACCATCTCCAGGAAGGTGATCTGGTAGCCGATCGCGGTGTCCTTCAGCGCGACCACCAATTGCGAGATCAGCACCGGCAGCATGGACGTGATCGCCTGGGGCAGCAGGATCGAGCGCATGGTCTGGCCCCAGGTCATGCCCAGTGCGACGGCCGCCTCGTTCTGTCCGCGCGGCAGGGCGCCGACCCCGGAACGCACGATCTCGGCGATCACCGCGCCGTTGTAGAGCGTCAGGCCGGTCACCACGCCCGCCAGCGCCAGCTGACGCGACGGGAAGACGTCGTAGAGGGCGAACAGGAAGTAGGCGAAGATCATCATGATCAGCACCGGCACGGCCCGGAAGAACTCCACGATCACCGCGCACGGCCGGCGGATCGCCGCCACCGGTGACAGCCGGCCGACGCCGAGCAGCAGCCCGAGGATCAGCGCCAGCACGATCGAGACCGCGGCGGCGGTGAGCGTTCCGACGATCCCGGGCAGCACGTAGGTCTGCCACAGGTCGGCGGTGAGGAACGGCTTCCACTTCGCCGCGGTCAGCTGTCCCTTGGCCGCCAGGCGGGAGATCACCGCCCACACCACCAGTGCGGCCAGCGCGATGGTGACCCCAGAGACCACCCGGTTGCGCAGCCGGGCGCGCGGTCCGGGGGCGTCGAAAAGAACTGAGGTGCTCATCGGACCACCGCCCAGCGCTTGCCCAGCCAGCCGAACAGCAATCCGACCGGCAATGTCAGCAGCAGGAATCCCAGCGCGAAGATGCCGCCGACCACCAGCAGCGCGGCGGTGTTCTCGATCATCTCCTTCATCAGCAGCGCGGCTTCGGCCACCCCGATGGCCGAGGCGATGGTGGTGTTCTTGATCAGCGCGATCAACACCGAGCCCAACGGGATGATCACCGCCCGGAATGCCTGGGGCAGCAGGATCGTTCGCAGGTTCTGGCCGAAGCTCAGGCCCAGCGAGCGGGCCGCCTCGGCCTGGCCGAGTGGAACCGTGTTGACTCCCGCACGGACCGTCTCGCAGACGAACGCCGCGGTGTAGGCGGCCAGACCGAGCACGGCCAGCCGGAAGTTGCTGTCGGCGATCGAGGTCGGCGACTTCGGGTCGGCCAGCGTGATGCCCAGAGTCTGTGCCAGGCCGAACGAGGCGAACAAGATGATCAGCGTCAGCGGGGTGTTGCGCACGGTGTTGACGTAGGCCGTGCCGAGCCAGTTGAGCATCGGGACCGGAGACAGCCGCATGGCGGCCAGTGCGGTGCCCAGGATCAGCGCGCCGATCGCTGCGAGAACGGTCAGCTTGATGGTGGTCCAGAACGCTTTGACGATCAGCCCGCCGTACTTGCGAAGGATGCTGATGCTCTCGGTCGAACCGCCCTCGGTGTCGCTGTCGAGTTGAGGGGGTGCCGGTGCCGTGATGCCGGCCGGGCCCAGATTGCGGTCGAAGGCGGCCTTCCAGCTACCGTCGCCCTGCATCTTGATGATCGCGTCGTTGATCTTGGTGCGAAGTTCGCGATCCTCGCGACTGAGCCCGATCCCGTAGTGCTCCACCGAGAACGGCTTGCCGATGATCGCGAAGGCGCCGGGGGACTGGGCGGCGAACCCGGCCAGGATCACCTCATCGGTGCTGACCGCGTCGATCGCGCCGTTGCGCAGTGCCTCGACGCACGCCGAGTAGGTGTCGTACTGCTGCAACTGCACGCCGGGGTACTTGTCCTTGATGCGTTGCGCGGGAGTCGATCCCGAGACCGAGCACAGCTTCTTGCCGTTGGCCAGCGACTCCGGCCCGGTGATGTCGGTGTTGTCCGCCCGCACCAGCAGGCTCTGCCCGGTGTCCAGGTACGGTCCGGCGAAGGCGACCTTCTTCTTGCGCGCGTCGGTGATCGAGTAAGTCGCGACGATGTAATCGACCTGGCCGTTCTGGATCAGCGTTTCGCGCTGTCCCGACGGCGCCTCCTTCCACTCGATGTCGCCGGGGGAGTACCCGAGCTGCTCGGCGACATAGGTTGCGACGTCGACGTCGAAACCGGCCATCGATCCGTCCGGCTTCTTGACCGCCAGGCCGGGCTGGTCGAACTTGGTGCCGATGACGATCCGATGCCCGCCCCCACCGCATCCCGACAGCGCCAGCATCGCCACCGCCAGCAGCAGGCCGGCGAGCAGACGCTGGGGAACGGTTCGCATGGCGTTCAGTGGTTCAGGATCTTGCCGAGGAAGTCACGGGCCCGTTCCGAACGCGGATTGGCGAAGAAGTTCTCCGGGCTGGCGTCCTCGACCACACTGCCGTCGGCCATGAACACGATCCGGTCGGCGGCGCGCCGGGCGAAGCCCATCTCGTGGGTGACCACCATCATCGTCATGCCCTCGGACGCCAGTGACGTCATCACCGACAGCACCTCGTTGACCATCTCCGGATCCAGCGCGCTGGTGGGTTCGTCGAAGAGCATCACCTTGGGCTCCATCGCCAGCGAGCGGGCGATCGCCACCCGCTGCTGCTGGCCGCCGGAGAGCTGGGCCGGGTATTTGTCGGCCTGGCTGGCCACGCCGACCCGCTCCAGCAGCGCCATCGCGCGCGTGCGGGCCTGATCCCGGCCGACCTTGCGGACCATGACCGGCGCCAGGGTGACGTTCTCCAGGATCGTCTTGTGTGCGAAGAGGTTGAACGACTGGAACACCATGCCGACCTCGGAACGCAACTGCGCCAGCTTGCGGCCCTCGGCGGGCAGCACCTCACCGTCGATGGAAATGGTGCCCGAATCGACAGTCTCCAGCCGGTTGATGGTCCGGCACAGCGTCGACTTCCCGGAGCCGGACGGTCCCAGCACCACCACCACCTGGCCGCGATCGACGTCGAGGCTGATGTCGCGCAGCACGTGCAGCGACCCGAAATGCTTGTTGACACCCGTGATCGAGATCATCGGGACCTCGCCGCCGCCCATAAGCCGACCCTAACCGCCGGGTCGGTCTCCCGCCTCCTTTCGTACGATGAACCCATGACCCGGCCGGCCGAACGCACCTACCAGGTCCGGACCTACGGCTGCCAGATGAACGTGCACGACTCGGAACGGCTGGCCGGCCTGCTCGAGGCCGCCGGCTATCTGCCCGCTCCGGAGGGCTCCGACGCCGACGTCGTGGTGTTCAACACCTGCGCGGTCCGGGAGAACGCCGACAACAAGCTCTACGGCAACATCAGCCACCTGGCGCCGCGCAAGCAGGCCGATCCGGACATGCAGATCGCCGTCGGCGGCTGTTTGGCTCAGAAGGACCGGGAGGCCGTACTCAAGCGGGCGCCGTGGGTGGACGTGGTGTTCGGCACCCACAACATCGGCTCGCTGCCCGCACTGCTGGAGCGGGCCCGGCACAACCGTGTCGCGCAGGTCGAGATCGCCGAAGCATTGCAGGAGTTCCCCTCCACATTGCCGGCGACGCGGGACTCCGCCTATGCGGCGTGGGTTTCCATCTCGGTGGGCTGTAACAACACCTGCACGTTCTGCATCGTCCCGTCGTTGCGCGGCAAGGAAACCGACCGCCGGCCCGCCGACGTCCTGGCCGAAGTGCGCTCGCTGGTGGACCAGGGCGTCCTCGAGGTCACCCTGCTGGGACAGAATGTCAACGCCTACGGGGTGTCGTTCGCCGACCCCGACATCCCGCGCGACCGCGGCGCGTTCGCCGCACTGCTGCGCGAGTGCGGCCGCATCGACGGGCTGGAACGGGTCCGGTTCACCTCCCCGCACCCGGCGGAGTTCACCGACGACGTCATCGAGGCGATGGCGGCGACCCCGAACGTGTGCCCGGCGCTGCACATGCCACTTCAGTCCGGTTCGGATCGTCTGTTGCGCGAGATGCGGCGGTCCTACCGCGCGGAGAAATTCCTCGGGATCCTGCAGCGCGTCCGGGCGGCCATGCCGCACGCGGCCATCACCACCGACATCATCGTCGGTTTTCCGGGGGAGACCGAGGAGGACTTCGCCGCCACCCTCGAGGTGGTGCGCCAGGCGCGTTTCTCGGCGGCATTCACCTTCCAGTACTCGCGCCGGCCCGGCACGCCCGCGGCGGACATGGACGGTCAGCTGCCGAAAGAGGTTGTGCAGGAACGCTATATGCGACTGCTCGAACTTCAGGAGGCGATCTCCTTCGAGGAGAACCAGGCGCTGATCGGCAGCACCGTGGAGCTTCTGGTTGCCGTCGGCGAGGGCCGTAAGGACGCCGCCACCGCGCGGATGTCGGGCCGCGCCCGCGACGGCCGGCTGGTGCATTTCGCGGCCGATGCGACCGCTGTGCGCCCGGGTGACGTCGTGACCACGAGGGTGACCGGCGCTGCCCCGCATCACCTGATCGCCGATGCGCCGCTGCTCTCGCACCGCCGGACCCGCGCCGGCGACGCCCACGCCGCCGGAACGCGCCCCCGCACCGTCGGACTCGGACTACCCCCGATCGGCGGGCCGCCGATGAACGAGCCGACGAACGGATGTGAGCGATGAGCAAGCAGGAACCCAAGGGTGACTTCGAGGCCTACAAAGCCGAACTGGAGGCCGCCGAACGACGGGTGGCCGGCGAGATCGACCCGGGAGCGCGGGGCGTCGTGGTGGCGGTCCTGGTGTTCGTTCTGGTGCTGTCCTTCGTGCTGCCGCACACCGGCGGGGCGCGCGGGGTCGACGTCCTGATGGGTGACGACAGGGCGATCAGCGCGGGTATCGCCCTGCCGTCGCGCATCTTCGTCTGGCTGGCGCTGGTGTTCGGGGTCGGTTTCTCGATGCTGGCGCTGCTGACCCGGCGCTGGACGCTGGCCTGGATCGCGGCCGCCGGCACCGCGGTGTCCATCCCGATCGGCATGCTGGCGATCTGGTCGCGTCAGACCGCGACCCACGGCGAACCAGGCCCCGGGATCGGGCTGATCCTGGCCTGGATCACGGTGATCCTGCTGGCATTCCACTGGGTCCGGGTGGTGTGGACGCGTACCGCGGTGCAGATGGCGGCCGAGGCGCAGCGCCGCGAGGAGGCGGCCAAGGGCCAGTCCCGTTCACTGCTCGACGGGATCGACCCGCCGAGCTAGAGCTACCGCTTTTTCGCGACGGCCTGCGCCGCCGCTACCGCTTTTTCGCGACGGCCTGCGCCGCCGCGGAAGCCCACTCACGCCACTGCGCCGCGCTCGCCCTAGCCTCCTCGGCCTCCTTGGTGCGTCCAGCCGCCTCGGCCTTCTCCGCCTGACGTTCGAACTGCTCGACCCGGGCGCGGAACTGCTCGGCGCGGGCCTGGGCCTCCGGGTCGACGCGGCCGGCGTCGGCGGCGTCGCGGATCTTCTTCTCCACGGCGCGCAGCCGGCGGTCCAGCTCTGGCCCGCGTTCCCTGGACGCCTTGCCGGTCTCGTCCCACTTGTCGCCGATGGCGCGAAAGGCCGCCAGTGCGGCCTTGACGTTGGACACGTCGATCTTCTCGGCCTCGGCCAGCAACTTCTCCTTGGCCTCGGTGTTGGCGGTGAACTCGGCGTCGCGCTCCGCGCTGACAGCGTTGCGGGCGGCGAAGAAGGTGTCCTGAGCCTTCTTGAACCGCTGCCACAGCGACTCGTCGAGGTCCTTGGAGGCGCGGCCGGCGGCCTTCCAGTCGTTGAGCAGGTCGCGGAACTTCGCAGCGGTGGGCGCCCAGTCGGTCGACGAGGACAGCTCCTCGGCGCGTTCGCACAACCGTTCCTTGGTCTGCCGCGCGCCGGCCTTCTCCTTGTCGAGTTCGGAGAAGTGCGAGCCGCGCCGCCGGTTGAACGCATCGCGGGCCGCCGAGTAGCGCTTCCACAGCGCGTCGTCGGTCTTGCGGTCCAGTCCGGTGATCGTCCGCCACTCGTCGAGGATGGTTCGCATCCGATCGCCGGCGGTCTTCCACTGGGTGGCGTTGGCGGCCAGATCCTCGGCCTCGGCGGCCAGCGCCTCCTTGAGGGCGGCCTGCGCGGCGCGGTGCTCGTCGCGGCGGGCGCGCTCAGCCTGGGCCGCCTCGTCGGCATGGTCGGCGATCACCGCGAGTCGGGCCGCCAGGGCGTCGACGTCACCGAGAACGCTTGCGGTGGGAAGGGATTCGGCCAGCGCGGCGGCGGCCGCCCGGATCTTGCGGGCGTCACCGTTGCCGGAAGCGAGCCGGGACTCCATCAGCGTGATCTCGGTCGCCAGGTCATCGAATCGACGCCCGAAATGAGCGAACGCCGCCTCGGTCTCACCCGCCTGCCAGGAACCGACCACGCGTTCACCGGCGGCGGTGATCAGGTACACCGTCCCGTCGTCGGCCACCCGGCCGAATCGGTGCGGATCGCTGACCGGGGGCAGCAGCGGAGCCTGGGTCGGCTGGTTCGGCCGGGCAGCCGGACGCGCAGGACCCGGTCGGGGTCCGGGCAAGGGGCCGGGCCTGGGGGAGTCAGAGGAGTCGGTGGGCCGAGGGGAGTCAGTGGGCCCAGAGGAGTCAGTGGGCCCAGGGGAGTCGCCGGGATTGGGGGAGTCGCCGGTGATCGTGTCGTCGCTCGTCATGGACTCAGCCTTCACATGCCTGCCGCGCGAAGCGGCTCCGTTATTGCGGTGCGGGCCGGACCGGCCCACGGTGGGTATTGAACCAGGCCCGGGTCCGGCTTGGGTCGGGGTTGGGCAGGCAGTGTTGGATGGCTCAGCGTGGCCAAGACCGACATCGCAGTGCTACTCGCTCTCGCAGCGGCCTTCTTCATCGCCATCGGCGATGTGATCCATCAACGGTCCGCTCACGACGTGACGACCGAACCCGTCGGCCATCTGGAACTGTTCCTCCGGCTGCTGCGCGACCGGCAGTGGTGGGTGGGTTCTCTGGTCTCCGCGCTCGGGTTCGGGTGCCAGGCCGCCGCGCTCGGGCTGGGATCGGTGCTGCTGGTTCAGGCGCTGCTGGTCACCTCGCTGCTGTTCGCACTGCCGATCCACGCCCGGACCACCGGGCACCCGGTGACCCGCCCGCAGTGGCTGTGGGCCGCGCTGCTGGCCGCGGCGGTGGCGGTGATCGTGACCGTCGGCAATCCGACCGAAGGGCAGGCCCGAGCGGGCTTCGGGGTCTGGGGCGTGGTCATCGCGGTGATGGTGCCGGCGCTGGTGCTCTGCGTGGTCGGTGCCCGGGTGCTGGCCGGTCAGCCGGCCGCCGCGGTGCTGCTGGGCGTGGTGTCCGGCTCGCTGTGGGGTCTGTTCGCCGTGTTGCTCAAGGGGGTGGTCGAGCGTCTCGACCACGGCATCGGTGCGGTGCTGGAGACCCCGGAGCTCTACGCGGCGGCCGCGGTGTCGGTCGCGGCGACCGCCTGGCAGCAGTCGTCGTTCCGGGCCGGGTCGCTGACGGCGTCACTGCCGACGATGACCGTCGCCGAACCTGCCGTCGGATCCATGTTGGGCATCGTCGTGCTCGGGGAGGCGGTGCGGCCCGGGAAGGACGGCTGGGCCGTGCTCCTGGTGGCGGTCGTCGCCATGGTGATCGCCACCGCCGCGCTGGCCCGCAGTCAGGCCAGCTCGGAGGCCGACGGCTAGCGTTGGTCCCGTGTTGACCGCCATCGCACTGACGCCCTCTGCCCCGGTCCTGGTTCCCGAACTCGCCGGGGCGGCGGCCGTTGAGGTCGACGGATTCCGGACGGCGGCGATCGAGGCGGCCTCGACGCTGCCCGGGCAGTGGATCGCGATCGGGGTGGGTCCGGCCGACATGGTCATCAGCCGGGTCCGCGGAACCTTCGCCGGTTACGGCGCCGACGTGACCGTGTCACTGGATCCCGATCCGGTTGGTCGGGTCGCCGCGTTGCCGTTGTGCGCGCTGTTCGCCGGGTGGCTGCGCGGACAGGCCGGCCCCGCGGCCTCGGTATCGGTCCGGGTCCACCGTGCCGATCTCGACGCCGACGCCGCGCTGGCCCGCGGCCGGACGCTCCGCGAACTCATCGACGCCGAACCCGAGCCCGTGGGAGTGCTCGTCGTGGCCGACGGTCTGGCGACGCTGGGACCCTCGGCGCCCGGCGGTGAGGACCCCCGGGCGCCGGCTGCCCAGGCCGCACTGGACGAGGCGCTGGCGACCGGGGACACCGCGGCGCTGACCCGACTTCCCGACGGCGTCGTGGGCAGGGTGGCCTACCAGGTGCTGGCCGGACTGGCCGGACCCGGACCGCGGTCGGCGAACCAACTCATCCGCGGGGCCCCCTACGGGGTCGGGTACTTCGTGGGCACCTGGGTTCCCTGATGCGGCCGATCGCGATCATCGGCCCCACCGGCACCGGCAAGTCCGACGTCGCCGTCGAGGTCGCCGAACGGATCGGCGGTGAGGTGGTCAACGCCGACGCCATGCAGCAGTACCGCGGCATGGACGTCGGCACGGCCAAGCTGACCGCCGCCGAGCGTCGGGGGATCGCGCACCACCAACTCGACGTCCTGGACGTCACCGACACCGCGACCGTCGCGCGCTACCAGCAGGCCGCGGTCGCCGACGTCGAGGCCATCGCCGCGCGCGGGGCGGTGCCGATCATCGTCGGCGGCTCGATGATGTACGTCCAGGCACTGCTGGACGACTGGGAGTTCCCGGCCACCGATCCGGCGACGCGGGAGCGCTGGGAGCAACGCCTGGCCGAAATCGGCGTCGCCGCACTGCATTCCGAATTGGCGCATCGTGACCCGGCTGCCGCCGGTGCCATTCTGGCCACCGATGGGCGCCGGATCGTGCGGGCACTCGAGGTGATCGAGCTCACCGGTCAGCCTTTCGCCGCATCCGCGCCCACCATCGGAACCCCGCGCTGGGACACTGCGATCATCGGATTAGATTGGGAGACAACGGTTCTCGATGACCGGCTGTCCAGGCGGACCTCGCTGATGTTCGACAAGGGACTGGTCGGTGAAGTCGTCGCACTGCTCGACGCCGGCCTACGCGACGGCGTCACCGCCTGCCGGGCGCTCGGTTACGCGCAGGTGCTCGATGCCATCGACGCCGGCGGCGCGGCCGAACAGATCGCCGCGGCGCAGGAACTGACGTTCGTCGGCACCCGGCGTTACGTGCGACGGCAGCGGTCCTGGTTCCGTCGTGACCACCGGATCCGCTGGATCGACGGCGCGGCGGACGGCCTCGCCGACGAGGTGCTCGCGCATTGGCGCGACGTATCCTCGACACCGTGAGATTCGCCAAGGGACACGGCACCGAGAACGACTTCGTCGTGCTGCCCGACCTTCCCGGGCAGTTGGATCTCACACCGGCTGCGGTGGCCGCCCTGTGCGACCGCCGGCGTGGTCTCGGCGCCGACGGCGTGCTGCGGGTGACCACCGCGGCGGCCGCCGTCACCATCGGCGTCCTGGACCGGTTGCCCGACGGGGTCGGCGACGATGACTGGTACATGGACTACCGCAACGCCGACGGGTCCATCGCCCAGATGTGCGGCAACGGGGTGCGGGTGTTCGCGCACTATCTGCGCGCCAGCGGACTGGAGGGCCGCGACGAGTTCGTGGTGGCCACCCTGGCCGGGCCGCGGCCCGTCGTCATCGGCCACGCCGACGCCGTCAACGCGGAAGTGAGCGTCGAGATGGGCAAGGTCAACCAGTTCGGCGCCGGCACCGCGACGGTGGGCGGGCGCGACTTCACCGGGGTGGCCGTCGACGTGGGCAACCCGCACCTGGCCTGCCTGGATCCCGACCTGACCGAGGCCGGACTGGCCGCGCTCGCCGTCGGCGACCCGGTCCGGTTCGACGCCGCCCAGTTCCCCGAAGGGGTGAACATCGAGATCCTCACCGCGCCGGTGGGCGGATCCGTCTCCATGCGGGTGCACGAACGCGGAGTCGGTGAGACCCGGTCCTGCGGCACCGGCACCGTCGCCGCCACCGCCGCCGCGCTGGCCCACCAGGGTCTGCAGAGCGGATCGCTGCGGGTCCGGGTGCCCGGCGGCGAGGTCGCCGTCGAGATCACCGACACCACCAGCTACCTGCGCGGCCCGTCGGTCCTGCTCGCACACGGCGAGATCGCCGATACCTGGTGGTGTGCCCAGAACTGAGCAGGCACGTATTTGAGGTGCGCGACGTTGTACCGGCGTGACACCATCAAGAACAACATATGAGTGATCCTGATCTGACCCGCGCCGTCGCCGAGCCGAGCCTCGGTGAACTCGCCCTGGAAGACCGCGCCGCACTGCGCCGTGTCGCCGGGCTGTCGACCGAACTCGCCGATGTCTCCGAGGTCGAGTACCGGCAGCTGCGACTGGAGCGCGTGGTGCTGGTCGGGGTCTGGACCGAAGGCAGCGCCGCCGACGCCGACGCCAGCCTGGCCGAGCTGGCCGCCCTGGCCGAGACGGCCGGCTCCGAGGTGCTCGAGGGCCTCATCCAGCGTCGCGACAAGCCCGACCCGGCCACCTACATCGGTTCGGGCAAGGCCCAGGAACTGCGCGAGTTGGTGCTCGCCACCGGCGCCGACACCGTGATCTGCGACGGCGAGTTGAGCCCCGCTCAGCTCAACGCGCTGGAGAAGGTGGTCAAGGTCAAGGTCATCGACCGCACCGCGCTGATCCTGGACATCTTCGCCCAGCACGCCAGCAGCAAAGAGGGCAAGGCGCAGGTCGAACTGGCCCAGATGCAGTACATGCTGCCGCGACTGCGCGGCTGGGGCGAGTCGATGTCGCGGCAGGGCGGTGGCGCCGGCGGCAGTGGCGGCGGGGTGGGAACGCGCGGACCCGGCGAGACCAAGATCGAGACCGACCGCCGCCGCATCCGGGAGCGCATGTCGAGGCTTCGCCGCGAGATCAAGGACATGAAGCAGGTCCGCGACACCCAGCGCAGCCGACGGCGGCAAAGCGACGTGCCGTCGATCGCGATCGTCGGGTACACCAACGCCGGTAAGTCCAGCCTGCTCAACGCGCTGACCGGCGCGGGCGTGCTGGTCGAGAACGCGTTGTTCGCCACCCTCGAACCCACCACGCGCCGTGGCGAATTCGACGACGGCAGACCCGTCGTCCTCACCGACACCGTGGGTTTCGTGCGGCACCTGCCCACCCAACTCGTCGAGGCGTTCCGGTCCACCCTCGAAGAAGTGGTCGACGCCGACCTGCTGGTCCACGTGGTCGACGGCTCCGACTCCAACCCGATGGCTCAGATCGAGGCCGTGCACCAGGTCGTCCGTGAGGTGCAGGCTGAGCATCACGCGCCTCCCGCGCCGGAGCTGATCGTGGTCAACAAGATCGACGCGGCCGACGAGTTGACGCTGGCGCAGTTGCGCCGCGCGCTGCCCGGTGCGGTGTTCGTCTCGGCGCACTCCGGTGAAGGGCTGGACCGGTTGCGCGCGAGGATGGGGGAGTTGGTCGAGCCGCGCGAGGTCACCGTCGACGTGACGATTCCCTATCAGCGGGGAGATCTGGTCGCCCGCTTGCATGACGAGGCCCGGGTTGACGCCGTGGAGCACACCGAAGCCGGCACTCGCGTCAAGGCCCGGGTGCCCGCGGCGATGGCCGCGGCGCTGCAGCAGTACGCGACCACCTGACAGCCGCCGTCGGTTGCCTGTGGTCGTTGACCCTGCCGCCGACCGGCCGCTGGGCTAAGCTTCGCCTGGCATGTCGATCGACGAGGAGACGAGCAGCCCATGAGGAACGTGTTGGTGGCGGCCACGGCGGGTCTGACCGCAGCGGCGCTGAGCTTTGGCGTCGTTGGTTGCGCTTCAGGCACCAAGACCGAGTCCAAGTCGTCGGCATCGGAGTCGACGTCGGCCTCGGCCTCGGCTTCCGGAAGCTCATCCGCACTGCAGGCACCGCCCACCAAAGAGGGCGGACTGAAGCAGACGCTGCACGACTACATCCTCGAGCACGACATCGCCGAGACGCCCTACAAGCCGGGCGATCCGGGAACCCCGACCTACGACTTCACCATCCCGGAGGGCTGGGGCGAGATCGACCAGGTTCCGGACTGGGCGTACGGCGGCATCGTCTACGAGAAGGCCACCGATCCCGCCGATCCGCCCACCATCACGGCGGTCGCCGACCGGCTGACCGGTGATGTCGAGGCCGCGGAGGTCCTGCAGTTCGCCCCGGGCCTGCTCGATGATCTCGAGGGCTTCGTCCCGGCGGGTGAGGGTGGTCAGCACGTTCTCCGGTTTCGAGTCGATCGAGTA
>NZ_JAFMJZ010000092.1 GCF_017853185.1 Mycolicibacterium sp. | reverse complement strand
CTACCCCGCATGTATGCCAGCGGCGCGACCTCGATCACGCCGGCGCTCAACAGCTTCGGGATCGCCTCGGGATCCATCATGTCGTGCAGCGCGTCGTAGAGCGGGCGAAGATACGGGTCGATCTTCTCGCTCAGGGTGCCGGGCAGAAAGCCAAGGCGCTCACCGGCTTCCACCGCCGGGCGGGTCAGGATGATCCGGGTGACCTGCTTGGTCTGCAACGCCTGAACGGCCTTGGCCATCGCCAGGTAGGTCTTGCCGGTGCCGGCCGGGCCGATGCCGAACACGATGGTGTTGGCGTCGATGGCGTCGACATAGTGCTTCTGGTTGACCGTCTTGGGCCGGATGGTCTTGCCACGCCGGGACAGGATGTCCAGGGTGAGCACCTCGGCCGGGGAGGTGTTGTCCTCGCCGGCCACCATCGCGACACTGCGGCGCACCAGTTCCGGGGACAGGCTCTGCCCGCCGGCCGCCACGGCGATCAACTCCGAGACCACCCGTTCGGCCAGTGCCACATCGGCGGCCGGCCCGGACAGCGTGACGGTGTTGCCGCGGACGTGGACGTCGGCGGACAGGCTGGCTTCCAGCGCGCGCAGGTTCTCGTCGGCCGAACCCAACAGTCCCACGACAAGATCGGGCGGAACCGTCATGCTGCTGCGTACAGGGACAGCAGGGGTCGTCTCGCGGGGTGTCATCAGGGGCGATTCTACCGCCAGCGACCGGTGAGCACACCGATCGCACCGAGGCCGACCGCCGCGGCCGTCGAGGTGCGCAGCACCGTGGGGCCCAACCGGACCGCCACCGCGCCGGCCTGCTCCAGCGCGGCCAGTTCCTCGTCGCTGATGCCGCCCTCCGGGCCGACCACCAGGATGATCGACTCAGACTCGGCGACCGGTCGGTCGGCCAGCGGCTGGTCGGCGGACTCGTGCAGGACCAGTGCCAGCGCCCCGGCGGCCACCCGGTCGGCCAGGTAGCCGGTCAGCACCCCGGTGGACATCGGCCCGGACACCGCCGGGATGTGCGGGCGGCGGGACTGCCGGGCCGCCGAGCGGGCGACCGCACGCCAGCGCCGCAGCCCCTTCTCCGCGCGATCGCCGTCCCAGCGGGCCACGCACCGGGCGGCCTGCCAGGCGACGAACTCGTCGGCCCCGGCCTCGGTGGCCAACTCGACGGCCAACTCGGAACGCTCCGATTTCGGGATGGCCTGCACGACGGTCACCGCCGGATGGGGTGAGGAGACGGTGCGGCGCTGGAGCACCCGTGCGGTCAGCGTCCGCTTGTCCGCGGATTCGACCACACAGTCGGCCAGGACGCCGGCGCCGTCGGAAACCGTCAGCGTCTCGCCGGGCCGGATGCGTCGCACGGTGGCGGCGTGGAATCCCTCGTCGCCCTCGACGGCGGCCAGGCCGCCGACGTCGGGCACCGACTCGACAAAGAACAGGGTGGCAACCATGGCAATGAGTTCAGGGGGCTTGAAAAGTCAGCGGCCGGTGAAGGTTTCGCGCAACCGGCTGAACAGTCCACCGCCGCCGCCGGCCTGACCGGCGGGCGTGCGCATGGACTTCACCCCGGCCTGCTCGGCACTGCGGGTCTTGAGTTCGTCGAGCAGTTCACGGCTGCGCGCGTCCAGCTTGCCGGGCACCATCACCTCGATGTGGGCGTGCAGGTCGCCGCGCAGATCCGACCGCAACCGCGGCATACCCTGACCGCGCAGCGCGGTGACCGCGCCGGGCTGGGTGCCGGGGGCCACGGTGATCTCGAGTTCGTCGTCGAGGATCCCGGTGAGAGTGACGGTGGTGCCCAGGGCGGCGTCGTACATCGGGACCGAGACCGTGCAGTGCAGATCGTCGCCGTCGCGGACGAAGTGCTCGTGCTGCTGCTCGTGGACCTCCACGTAGAGATCGCCGGCCGGACCGCCGCCCGGGCCGACCTCGCCCTGGGCGGCCAGCCGTACCCGCATGCCGTCGCCGACGCCGGCCGGGATCTTCACGCTGATCTCACGGCGCGCGCGCACCCGGCCGTCACCGCCGCAGCGGTGACACGGATTCGGGATCACCTCGCCGACGCCGGCGCAGGTGGGGCATGGCCGCGAGGACATGATCTGGCCGAGCAGCGAGCGCTGCACGCTCTGGATCTCGCCGCGACCACCGCAGGTGTCGCAGGTGGCCGGGCGGGAGTCGGCGTGGGTTCCCTTGCCCTGGCAGATGTCACAGAGGATCGCGGTGTCCACGGTGACCTGCTTGGTGATGCCGGTCGCGCAGTCCTGCAGGGTCAGCCGCATCCGCAGCAGCGAGTCCGACCCGGGCCGGACCCGCCCGATCGGCCCGCGCGCACCGCCGCCGCCGCCGAAAAAGGCCTCGAACACGTCACCCAGACCGCCGAAGCCGCCGCCGAATCCCCCGCCGCCGCCACCCGCACTGCCCAGCGGGTCACCGCCGAGGTCGACGATGCGGCGCTTCTCCGGATCCGACAGCACCTCGTAGGCGGTGCTGACCTCCTTGAACCGCTCCCCCTCCTCGGGGTTGATGTCGGGGTGCAGTTCCCGGGCCAGCTTGCGGTAGGCGCGTTTGATCTCCGCGTCGTTGGCGTTGCGGCTCACACCGAGCAAGCCGTAGTAATCGCGTGCCACGTCTGACCTTTCAGCGGTTTCCGAGGACTTCGCCGATGTACGTCGCAACCGCGGCGACATTGGCGATCGTTCCCGGGTAGTCCATGCGGGTGGGACCCAACACACCCATGCCGCCGTACACGACGTCCGAGCTGCCGTAGGTGGTGGTGACCACCGAGGTGCTGACCATCTGTTCGGCCTCGGTCTCGTGTCCGATGCGCACGGTCACCTTACCGGCGTCCTGCTGGGCGGCCAGCAGCCGCAGTACCACGACCTGCTCCTCGAGCGCCTCCAGGACGGGACGCAGCGAGCCGCCGAAGTCGGCGGTGTTGCGGGTCAGGTTGGCGGTGCCGCCCATCAGCAGCCGCTCCTCGGTGTGTTCGACGAGGGACTCCAGCAGCACGGTCGCCGAACGGCCGACGGCGTCGCCGAGTTTGCCGGTCGAATTGAGCTTGGTGGCAAGGTCGGCCACCGCCACCGAGGCGGCCGAGAGTCGCTTGCCCTCCAGCGCCTTGCCCAGCAGGTCGCGCAACTGGGCCAGCTGGTGGTCGTCGATGGTGTCGCCGAGTTCGACGATGCGCTGGTCCACCCGGCCGGAGTCGGTGATGACCACCATCAGCAGCCGGGCCGGAGTCAGCGCGACCACCTCGAGGTGGCGGACGGTGGAGGCGGACAGCGTCGGGTACTGGACGATGGCCACCTGCCGGGTGAGCTGGGCCAGCAGCCGCACCGCGCGGCGCAGCACGTCGTCGAGGTCGACGCCGTCCTCCAGGAAGGACAGGATCGCGGTGCGCTCCGGGGTCGACAGCGGTTTGACGTCGTGGATCCGGTTGACGAACTCGCGGTAGCCCTTCTCGGTGGGCACCCGGCCGGAGCTGGTGTGCGGCTGGGCGATGTAGCCCTCCGCCTCGAGCACCGCCATGTCGTTGCGCACCGTGGCACTGGAGACGCCGAGGTTGTGCCGCTCCACCAGGGCCTTGGAGCCGATCGGCTCCTTGGTCGCGACGAAGTCGGCGACGATCGCGCGCAACACCTCGAAACGACGGTCGTCGGCACTACCCATGGCCACAGTTTACGGGTCGTCAGCAGTGGAATTAGCAGACGACCGAATAGGCTGCTGATGTGATTTTCAAGGGCGTCCGGGACGGCAAGCCCTACCCCGAGCACAGCCTGGCCCACCGGGATTGGGCGAAGATCCCGCCGCAGCAGGTCCGCCTCGACGAGATCGTCACCACCACCACTGTTCTGGCCTTGGACAAGCTGCTCAGCGAGGACTCGACGTTCTACGGCGACCTGTTCCCACATGCGGTCAGGTGGCGCGGGACGCTCTACCTCGAGGACGGCCTGCACCGGGCGGTGCGGTCCGCACTGCGCGGCCGGACGGTGCTGCACGCACGCATCTTCGACATGGACGGCTGATCAGTCCAGCCCGTCCGGCCCGGCCCCGAGGGTCAGTCCAGGGCCAGCATCGGCGGCAGCTGACCGCGGCCGTACCCGGGCAGCCAGGGCGAACTGAACAACGAACCCGACGGCGTTCGCACGGTGGGCTTGGTGTGCAGCGAGGTGTGCCCCGGCTTCTGGCACACCGTCGCCCCACCGCTCTGCCGGCAGTCGGCCGCGCTTGACGCGGCCTGGGCCGACGGGGCCAGCGCGATCGCGGCAGTGACGCCGACCGCGGCCGCGACCATGGACATTGATTTGCGGAGTGTGGTGTTCATGGCTCCACGGTAGCGAAATACGAACTCCAGTTCCTGATTTTCATAGCATGTTCATAGACGGGGGCCGTCGCCCGACCCGGCCGCCGGAAGTCGCACGGTGAAGGCGGTCAGCCCGGGCCGGGAATCAGCCGAGACCGTCCCGCGGTGGGCCTCCACGATCGAGGCCACGATGGCCAGTCCCAGCCCGCTGCAGCCCATTTCGCGAGACCGGCCCTTGTCCGCGCGGACGAACCTGCCGAACAGATTCGGCATGATCTCCTCCGGGATGCCGGGACCGTCGTCGCTCACCACGAGTTCGACCGCGCCGTCGGCGGCCCGCACCGATGTGGTGACGGTGACGCCCGCCGGGGTGTGCACCCGGGCGTTGCCGAGCAGATTGGCGACCAGCTGCTGCAGCCTGGCCTGGTCGCCGAACACCCGGCACGGCTCGTCGGGCAGGTCGGCGCGGAAGTGGTGATCCGGAGCGCTCACCGCGGCGTCATTGACGGCATGCGCCACGAGGTCGCACAGATCCACCTCCTCGATCTGCAGATCCTGGCGTTCATCGAGTCGCGACAGCAGCAACAGATCGTCGACCAACGTCGACATCCGGCGCGACTCCGACTCGATACGGGCCAGCGCGTACTCCGTCATGGGCGGTAACTGGTCGCTCTCCTGCCGGGTGAGTTCGGCGTAGCCGAGGATGGCGGCCAGCGGGGTTCGCAGCTCATGGCTTGCGTCGGTGAGGAATTGGCGGGTGTGGCGGTCGGACTGCGCCATCTTGGTCAACGCGGAGTCGACGTTGTCGAGCATGTGGTTCAGCGTCAGACCGACGACGCCGACCTCGTTCTCCGGGTCGGTGTCGCGCTCGCCGACCCGGGCCGTGATGCGGTACTCGGCAGCTTCCAGTGGCAGCTTGGCGACATCCCCGGCGATCGCGGCCACCCGTTGCAACGGCTTGAGTGCATTGCGCACCAGAACCGCGGTGGCCGCGGCGGTCGCCAGCAGTGCCAGCAGCACCAGACTCGCGACCAGCAGAGCGTTGTGCGCCAGCGTGCGATTGGCTGCCGCCAGCGACACCGCCGACACCAGACGATCCCCCGCACCGGTGTCCCGGCCGGCCAACCGGAACGGTCCCTGATCGCCCAGTTCGACGGTGCGCGACGCACCGGTCTGGCGACCGGCGTCCTCGAGGTCGCGCACGACATCCGTTGGCGGCGTGGCAGCTTCACCATCGGTGAAGATGCTGCTGTACACGGCCTTCCCGTCCCGCAGTAGCGCGATCACCGTCCCGGGGGCCTGACCCGATGGTGAGTGCAGTCCCGATTCGCCTTTGCCGTAGGAGTGACTGAACGCCGACAGCGAGTCGGCGACCCGGCTGTCGGTCAGACTCACCGCCTCGTCGCGCAGGCTCATCACCGCCACCGCGCCGATGGCGACCAGTGCGGCGCTGACGATCGCGGACACCCCGAGGATCAATCGTGCGCGCAACGAACGCGGGCGCCACCACCGCCGGATCATTGCGGCGGCCGGAGCAGGTATCCGACCCCGCGCACGGTGTGGATCATCGGCTCCCGGTCGGTGTCGATCTTGCGCCGTAGATAGGAGATGTACAGGTCCACCACACTGGATCGTCCGCCGAAGCTGTAGTTCCACACCCGGTCGAGGATCTCCGCACGGGGGATGGCGCGTTTGGGGTTGCGCATCAGATAACGCAGTAGCTCGAACTCGGTGACGGTCAGCGAGATCTCCTCGCCGCCGCGGGTGACCACCCGGCTGGCGCCGTCGAGGACGAGATCCCCGACCTTGAGGAGCTCGTCCTCGGGTGCGGCCATCGCATGCGACCGGCGCAGTAGACCGCGCAGTCGCGCGACGAGTTCCTCGAGGCTGAATGGCTTGGTGAGATAGTCGTCGGCGCCGGCCGTCAGCCCGGTGACCCGATCCATCACCGAGTCACGGGCGGTGAGGAACAGGGTCGGGGTGTAGCCCTGCAACTCCCTGATCCTGCGGAGGATCTCCAGTCCGTCGATATCGGGCAACATGATGTCCAGGACCAGCAGATCGGGCCCGAACTCCTCGTACTTGGCGATGGCCTGGGCACCGTCGTGGGCCACCTCGATCTCCCAGCCCTCGTAGTGCAACGCCATCTTGAGCAGATTGGTCAACGCCGGCTCGTCGTCGACGAGGAGGATCCGGATGGGCGAGCCGTCGGCACGCGTGATGCGCGGCAGCTGGCCGAGAATGGCCTGCCGCTGACGGGGAGCGCGGGGCGGTGGATCAGCAGCCGACACTGTCATACCGCAATTCTGTCGATCCGATTTCCGGATGTCATGAACCTCATATGAGTTCCATATCTTTGCTGGAGCCTACCCCGGACGCTGGTCATCCGGCACGAAAGGTGTTGCGCGGGAGAGCGTCCGCGGGACAGAGGATATGAGTTCCCTATGCGAATCCGCCGCAGCCTTGGTGCCGCCACGGATGACTCCTACCCTCGAGTGAACCGTGCTGTGCCACAACAGAAGCCGACGAACGACAGGAGTCCCGCCGTGCCTCTAACCCTTCCGCGCCCCACTCTTCTGCGCCCCAACCTTCTGCGCCCCACCCTTCTGCGCGAGATCCTCCGCTACGACCTCCCCGCATCGCTGGTGGTCTTCCTGGTCGCGCTGCCGCTCTCGCTGGGAATCGCGGTCGCCTCCGACGCCCCGCCACTGGCCGGACTGATCGCCGCCATCGTCGGCGGCATCGCGGCCGGGGCACTCGGCGGCTCACCACTTCAGGTGAGTGGACCGGCGGCCGGGTTGACCGTGATCGTCGCGGCACTTGTCGCCCAGTTCGGCTGGGCGGTGACCTGTGCGATCACCGTCTGCGCAGGCCTGCTGCAGATCATCTTCGGGGTGACCAGACTCGGCCGGGCGGCGCTGGCGATCTCCCCGATGGTGGTGCACGCGATGCTCGCCGGCATCGGCATCACCATCGCCCTGCAGCAGATCCACATCCTGCTCGGCGGCGAATCGCACAGTTCCGCGCTGCACAACATCGCCAACCTGCCGGTCCATCTCGCCGACGCCGACATGGCCGGACTGGCGGTCGGAACGCTGGTGATCGGCATCATGGTCCTGTGGCGATGGGCCCCCGGCGCGATCCGGGTGGTGCCAGGACCACTGGTGGCCATCGTCGCCGCCACCGTGCTGTCGATCGCTTTCGCACTGAATGTGCCCCGGATCGAACTCAACGGCTCGCTGATCGACGCGCTGCAACTCCCGAGCCTGCCCGACGGCGGGTGGGGCGCCTTCGCGGTCGGGGTGCTGACCGTCGCGCTGATCGCCAGCGTGGAAAGCCTGCTGACGGCGGTCGCGGTCGATCGCATGCAGACCCGCACCCGCAGCAACCTGGACCGGGAACTGGTCGGCCAGGGCGCCGCCAACATGATCTCCGGCGCGATCGGCGGACTGCCGATCACCGGCGTCATCGTCCGCAGTTCGGCGAACGTCACCGCGGGGGCCCGGACGAGGGCGTCGTCCATGCTGCACGGCGTCTGGGTGCTGCTCTTCGCATTGCCGTTCGCCGGCCTGATCCAACAGATACCCACCGCCGCGCTGGCCGGTCTGCTGGTGGTCGTGGGTGTGCAACTGGTGAAAATCACCCACATCGAGACGGCCCGTCGCAATGGGGATATCGCCATCTATCTGGTGACGCTGATCGGCGTGGTTCTGGTCAACCTTCTGGCCGGCGTCCTGGCCGGCCTTGCGCTGTCGATCCTGCTGACGGTGTGGCGGGTGGCGCACGCCCGAATCAGCGCGCAGCCACTCGGCGAGGGGCATTGGCGAGTCAGCATCGTCGGCTCCTGCACGTTCCTGTCCCTGCCGCGGCTGCACCGGGAACTGGAGTCCGTGCCGCCCGGCGCCCAGGTCACGTTGGAGCTGTCCGTCAACTATCTGGACCACGCCAGCCGGGAGTACATCGACGGCTGGCGACGGCAGCACGAGGCCGCCGGCGGGACCGTGCAGGCGGCCACCGGCCCGTGTCACACCTGCGCCGACGCGGCCCCCGCGCTCATAATATGAAGTTGAAATCATGTTTCCTATGTCTTCTCTATGAGGTTGGTGACTCCGTCGGGAACCCTTCTTAGGCTTGGGTCATGGCAAGGCGAGACGCCGAAAACGCAATCCCGCGTTCGGATTTCAGAATCGCCTACAACGAAAGGACGATGATCGCCATGATCGCCAAGTTCCTCGCCCCGCTGTTCGTCGCAGGCGCCGCAGCAGCCGGAATCGCCTTTGCGCCGGCCGCGGCGGCCGCCCCCGCAGACTGCCAGGAGAGCGGGCAGACGTCGGTGTGCCAGCGGTCTGGGCACACCTCGATCTACGTGAGTCCGTCCGACAACCAGCAGGGTGGCGGCATGGGCTGGCCGCTGGGTGCCGGCCCGGTACCGCCGGTGTTCGCGATGGACTGATGACCCGGTAATGCTGCCGCGACGGAGCCGCGAGGGTGCGAAAGCCCCTCGCGGCTTCGGCCTTCCGGGGGCACCGCCCTCGCGCCCGCCCGCCTCCCGAGCGCGGTCGTCGCCCTCGCCGAGTGTGAAGTTAGCGTCACCGTCGGCGCCGAGCGTGACGCTAACTTCACGCTCGAGAGGCCCGGGGTCCCAGAGGCCCGGGGCGGCACGCATCAGTCGTCAAGGACCTCGCGCACCACCGCGTCGGCCAGTAGCCGGCCGCGCAGCGTCAGGGTGAGCCGACCACCGGCGGCACTGAGCAGTCCGTCGTCGACCCCCCGCATGGCCCGGGCCCGCTCGGACCCGGTCAGCGCGGACAGTGCGAGACCCTCACGCAGCCGGATGCCGAGCATGACCTCTTCGATGTGACGGTCGCGGGCGTCGAGGCGTTCGGAATCGGCCGCCGGCCAACGGCCCTCACCCAGTGCTTCCGCATAAGCGTTGGGGTGC
Source organism: Mycolicibacterium sp. (assembly GCF_017853185.1). Classification (GTDB taxonomy): domain Bacteria; phylum Actinomycetota; class Actinomycetes; order Mycobacteriales; family Mycobacteriaceae; genus Mycobacterium. The sequence goes on along the minus strand of NZ_JAFMJZ010000092.1, from coordinate 3,774 downwards.
TTGACATTCCACCATCGCAGATCGCCGACGAAGGAGTGCGCGCCGGGACCCGCACCCCACCACTGACCACCGTTCCAGTAGCCGAGGTTGTGCCGGCACTGTCCGCCCGGCCGGCTCCAGTTCGACACCTCGTACCAGTCCAGGCCGGCGGCCGAGAGCCGGCTGTCGAGCAGTTCGTAGCGTCGCGCGAGCACGTCGTCGTCGGGGGCGGCCACCTCGCCGCGGCGCACCTGCCGGGCCAGCGCGGTGCCGTCCTCGACCACCAGCGCATAGGCCGAGACGTGGTCCACCCCGGCGCCCAGGGCAGCCTCGACCGAGGCCAGCAGATCGTCGTCGGACTCCCCCGGCGTGCCGTAGATGAGGTCGAGGTTGAGGTGATCGAAGCCGGCTGCCGCAGCCTCGGCCGCCGCGGCGATCGCCCGGCCCGGCGAATGGGCGCGGCCCAGCACCGCGAGCACGTGCGGGGAGGCGGACTGCATGCCGAGCGACACCCGGGTGTAGCCGGCGCCGCGGATGGTGTCGAAGAACTCCGGCGAGGTGGACTCCGGATTGGCCTCAGTGGTGACCTCGGCCCCGGCTGCCAGAGTGAAGTTGTCGCGCACCGCGGCCAGCACCGCGGCCAGCCGGGCGCCGCCCAGCGACGACGGGGTTCCGCCGCCGACGAAGACGGAGTCGACGGGCGCCGAACCGACCCGGGCAGCGGCCATCTCCAGTTCGGCGCGCAGTGCGGCCAGCCAGCCGTCCGGGGTGGCGCCGCCCAGCTCGGCCCCACCAAGTTCAGAGGGGGTGTAGGTGTTGAAATCGCAGTACCCGCAGCGCGCGGTGCAGAACGGAACGTGCAGGTAAAGGCCGAACTGGGTGCCCGGGGTCAGGGCGAGTTCGGGTACCACCCCGCCAGTCTCGCAGAGCGAGTTAGGGCAACCTGAAGTCACCGTGGCAGACTGTCACCCATGCCAGCCCAGTCGACCGTTCTCGTCGCGCGGCTGCATGTCGACTTCAAGCGCGTTTGCAGCTGCTGTTGTTGTCCGGCCTAACGCCGTAGAACCCGTCCCGTTGCACGTCAGCTGGCCACCGGATCTGCGCCGCCGGATCTGCCTTTGACCGGTGACCCGCATCCGTGCCAGCTTCTGATCCCAGGAGCCCCGCAGTGACCCAACCGGCGAAGACCCCACCGACGAAGACCCGCGACGACGGACAGTGGGCGCTCGGCAGCACCGAGCCGCTGAACCCCAACGAGGTGTTCAAGAAAGAGGACCCCGCCCTCAACGTGCGGGAGCGGATCGAGAACGTCTACGCCAAGAACGGCTTCGACAGCATCGACAAGACCGACCTGCGCGGCCGGATGCGCTGGTGGGGTCTCTACACCCAGCGCAAGGAGGGGTTCGACGGCACCTTCACCGGTGACGACAACACCGACATGCTGGAGGCGCCGTTCTTCATGCTGCGGGTGCGCAGCGACGGCGGCGTGCTGAGCACCGCGGCCCTGCGCACCCTCGGGCAGATCTCCATCGACTTCGCCCGGGACACCGCCGACATCTCCGACCGGCAGAACATCCAGTACCACTGGATCCGGATCGAGGACATGCCCGAGATCTGGCGCCGGCTCGACGAGGTCGGCCTGCAGACCACCGAGGCCTGCGGCGATTGCCCGCGTGTGGTCCTGGGTTCGCCGCTGGCCGGGGAGTCCCTCGACGAGGTGCTCGACGCCACCCCCGCGATCGACGAGATCGTCCGCCGCTACGTCGGCAAGCCCGAGTACGCCAACCTGCCGCGCAAGTTCAAGACCGCGATCTCCGGACAGCAGGACGTCGTCCACGAGATCAACGACGTCGCCTTCGTCGGGGTCAACCATCCCGAGCACGGGCCCGGACTGGACCTGTGGGTGGGCGGCGGACTGTCCACCAACCCGATGCTCGCGCAGCGCCTGGGCGCCTGGGTGCCGCTGGACGAGGTGCCCGACGTATGGGAGGCCGTCGTCAGTCTCTTCCGCGACTACGGCTACCGGCGACTGCGCGCCAAGGCCCGACTGAAGTTCCTGGTCAAGGACTGGGGTGCTGAAAAGTTCCGCGAAGTTCTCGAAACCGAGTACCTCAAGCGGCCGCTGATCGATGGCCCCGCGCCGGAGCCGACCGTGCGCCCGATCGACCACATCGGCGTGCAGCGACTTCGCAACGGGCTCAACGCCATTGGGGCCGCCGCGATCGCCGGCCGGGTGTCGGGCACCATCCTGACCAAGGTCGCCGACCTGGCCGAGCAGGTCGGTTCCGACCGGGTCCGGTTCACCCCGCACCAGAAGCTGCTGGTGCTCGACGTCCCCGATGACAAGGTCGAGTGGCTCTCCGGCGAGCTGGCCGCCCTCGGCCTGCAGTCCACGCCGTCGCAATGGCGGCGGAACCTGATGGCCTGCAGCGGAATCGAGTTCTGCAAGCTGTCCTTCGCCGAGACCCGGGTGCGGGCACAGTCGCTGGTGCCCGATCTCGAGGCGCGACTGGCCGACCTCAACGCCGGACTCGACGTCCCGGTGACCGTGCACCTCAACGGCTGCCCCAACTCGTGCGCCCGGATCCAGGTGGCAGACATCGGCTTCAAGGGCCAGATGGTCGACGACGGAGAGGGTCCGGTCGAGGGCTTCCAGGTACACCTCGGCGGCAGCCTCGGCCTGGACAGCGGGTTCGGCCGGAAGCTGCGCCAGCACAAGGTCACCAGCGCCGAGTTGGGCGACTACATCGAGCGGGTGGTGCGCAACTTCATCGCGCAGCGCAATGCCGGAGAACGCTTCGCCGAGTGGGCGGTTCGCGCGGAGGAGGATGCTCTGCGATGAGCGAAGCGAAGAGCAACGTCGGGCCCAAGCGATGAGCGAAGCGAAGAGCAACATCGGGCCCAAGCGATGAGCGATCTCCGCGAACTCGCCGCCCGCGGCGCCGCCGAACTAGACGGTGCGTCCGCGCATGAACTGCTGGCCTGGACCGACGAGAATTTCGGCGGTCACTACGTGGTGGCCTCCAACATGCAGGACGCCGTGCTGATCGACTTGGCCGCCGCGGTGCGCCCCGGTGTCGACGTGCTGTTCCTGGACACCGGCTACCACTTCGCCGAGACCATCGGCACCCGCGACGCGGTGGCGGCGGTCTACGACGTCAACGTGGTCAACGTGACGCCGGAGCACACGGTGGCCGAACAGGACGAACTGCTCGGCAAGGACCTCTTCGCCCGCGATCCGGGCGAGTGCTGCCGGCTGCGCAAGGTGGTCCCGTTGCGAGCCGCGCTGGCCGGTTACTCGGCCTGGGTGACCGGGATCCGGCGGGTGGAGTCCCCCACCCGGGCCGACGCCCCGCTGATCAGTTTCGACGAGGCCTTCGGACTGGTGAAGATCAACCCGCTAGCTGCCTGGACCGACGAGGACATGCAGGCCTACATCGACGCCAACGGCGTGCTGGTGAATCCCCTTGTGGACGAGGGGTATCCGTCGATCGGATGTGCGCCGTGCACCGCCAAACCCGCCGAGGGCGCCGACCCGCGCAGCGGGCGCTGGCAGGGCCAGACCAAGACCGAGTGCGGACTGCACGTCGAATGAGCATCCTGCGCCATCCGGCACTCATCCTCACCGCGCACGGCAGCGCCGACCCGCGCTCCTCGGAGACCACCCACGCGGTGGCCGAGGAGATCCGCCGGTTGCGGCCGTGGCTGGACGTCCGGGTGGCGTTCTGCGAACGCAGCGAACCGAACCTGCGTGACGTGCTGGCCGGCCTGGACCGTCCGGGAGTGGTCACCCCA
>NZ_JAFMJZ010000261.1 GCF_017853185.1 Mycolicibacterium sp. | reverse complement strand
GCCGCGGCGCGACGTTGATCAAGCCAGCCCTGCAGGATCGCCACGGCGGCAGCCTGGTCGATCTTTCCCCGTTGGTCCTTCGCGCGCACCCCCGCCTCGCGCAATGATCTCGACGCGCTGACCGTAGTCAATCGCTCGTCGGCCAGTCGCACCGGGATCGGTTGGATCCGTCCGGCCAGCGCGTCGGCCATCTCGACGGCGTCGTCGGCCGAGGATCCGGCCCGATCGGCCAGGGTGCGCGGAAGTCCGACCACTACCTCGACCACCTGCAGTTCCTCGATCAGGGCGGTCAGCCGGCGCAGATGTCCGGTGCCCCGGTCCCGGCGAACCGTCTCCACCGGGGTGGCCAGCACACCGTCGGGATCGCTGACCGCCACCCCGATCCGGACCGTGCCGACGTCGACCCCGAGCCGGCGTCCCCTGCCCGGGTCGTCCGGGCCCGGCCGGTCAGGGGTGCGGTTCTGGGCAGACACGTCGATCCTGCGAAGCCTCAGCCGCGGGACAGTTCCGCGCGGACCGCCGCGAGAGCCGCGTCGATCCCGGCGGGATCCTTGCCGGACCCCTGGGCCAGGTCGGCCTTGCCGCCGCCGCGCCCACCGACCGCGGCCGAGACGCCCGCCACCAGATCGTTGGCGCGCACACCGGCGTCCTGGGCGGCCTGGTTGGCCGCGACGATGAACGGGACGTTCTCGGAGTCGGCCTCCGAGATCAGCACCACAACGCCGGGTTCGGAGCCCAACCGGCCCTTGATGTCGCCGACCAGCGAGCGCAGGTCCCCACCCGACATCCCGGCGGGCATCCGCTGGGCGACCAGTCGGACCTTGCCGATCTGCTCGGCCGTACCGGCGGCGTCGGCGGCGCCGGCGCGTGCCTGCGCCAGCCGGACCTTCTCCAGTTCCTTCTCGGCGGTCTTGAGCTTCTCGACCAGGGTGGCCACCCGGGCGGGCACCTCGTCGGAGGGCACCTTCAGCGAGGACGCCAGTCCGGCCATCAGCGCGCGTTCCTTGGCCAGGTGCCGGAACGAGTCCAGCCCGACGTAGGCCTCGACGCGACGCACCCCGCTGCCGACCGAGGACTCGCCGAGAATGGTGATCGGACCGATCTGCGCGGAGTTGCTCACGTGCGTACCGCCGCACAGTTCCAGCGAGAACGGTCCGCCGATCTCGACCACCCGCACCTCGTCCGGGTACTGCTCGCCGAACATCGCCATCGCGCCCATCGCCTTGGCCTTCTCCAGCGGGCTGAGGAAGGTGTTGACCGCGAAGTCGGCCTGCACGGCCTCGTTGGCGACCGTCTCGACCTGGTTGCGCTGCTCCTCGGTCAGGGCGCTCTGTGCGTTGAAGTCGAACCGCAGATAGCCCGGCCGGTTGAGCGATCCGGCCTGAACGGCGTTGGGGCCCAACACCTGTCGCAGTGCGGCGTGCACCATGTGGGTGCCGGAGTGGCCCTGGGTGGCGCCGCGGCGCCACTGCGGATCCACCGCGGCGACGATGGTGTCGCCCTCGACGAACTCACCCGACTCCACGTTGATCCGGTGCACCCACAGCGTCTTGGCGATCTTCTGCACGTCGGTGACGGCAGCCTTGGCGGACTCGCTGCCGCCGGTGCCGGTGATCCAGCCGGCGTCGGCGATCTGACCGCCCGCCTCGGCGTACAGCGGGGTGCGGTCCAGCACGATCTCCACCCGGGTGTCGACATCGCCCGGGGTGTGATGGCCCACCACCGGCACCCGCTTGCCGTCGACGAAGATCCCCAGGATCCGGGCCTCCGAACTCAGTTCGTCGAATCCGGTGAACTCGGTCGGGCCGGCGTCGACCAGTTCGCGGAACGCCGAGAGGTCGGCGTGGGCGTGCTTGCGGGCCGCGGCGTCGGCCTTGGCGCGGCGGCGCTGCTCGGCCATCAGCTCGCGGAAGCCCAGTTCGTCGACGCTCAGCCCGGCCTCGGCCGCCATCTCCAGGGTCAGCTCGATGGGGAACCCGTAGGTGTCGTGCAGCGCGAAGGCGTCGGCGCCGCCGACTTCGGACTTGCCGGCTGCGCGGGTGGCGGCTGCGGCGTCCTCGAACAGCTTGGAGCCCGATGCCAGGGTCCGGTTGAAGGCGGTCTCCTCGGCGACCGCGATCCGGTTGATCCGGTCGAAATCGGTGGCCAGTTCCGGATACGACGGGCTCATCGCATCGCGAACGGTGACCATCAACTCGCCGACGATCGGGCGTTCGATGCCGAGCAGCTTGGCCGAGCGGATGATCCGGCGCAGTAGCCGGCGCAGCACGTAGCCGCGGCCCTCGTTGGACGGGGTGACACCGTCGCCGATGATGATCGCCGCGGTGCGGGTGTGGTCGGCGATCACCCGGTAGCGGACGTCGTCGACGTTATTGCCCTGGCCGTAACCGCGCGGCGCGTACTCCTCGACCTTGTCGATCACCGGGCGCAGCAGGTCGGTCTCGTAGACGTTGTCGACGCCCTGCAACAGGCAGGCGATGCGCTCCACACCCATACCGGTGTCGATGTTCTGCCGTGGCAGCGGTCCGAGAATCTCGAAATCGTCCTTGCTGGTTCCCTCACCGCGCTCGTTCTGCATGAAGACGAGATTCCAGATCTCGATATAGCGGTTCTCGTCGGCCTCCGGCCCGCCCTCGACCCCGTATTCCGGTCCGCGGTCGTAGTAGATCTCCGAGCAGGGCCCGCACGGTCCCGGGATGCCCATCGACCAATAGTTGTCGGCCATCCCCCGGCGCTGGATGCGCTCCGGCGGTAGGCCGGCGATCTCCTGCCACAGCTGCTCGGCCTCGTCGTCGTCGTAGAAGACGGTGGCCCACAGCCGTTCCGGATCGAATCCGTATCCGCCCTCACTGACCGGCTTGGTCAGCAGCGTCCAGGCCAGTTCGATGGCGCCGCGCTTGAAGTAGTCGCCGAACGAGAAGTTGCCCGCCATCTGG
>NZ_JAFMJZ010000260.1 GCF_017853185.1 Mycolicibacterium sp. | reverse complement strand
CGAGCATCTTGAGCAGTGCCCCGCCGTGGACGTTGCCGGAGAAGTTGGCCATATCCGGCGTCATCAACACCGTCATATACAGCGACTTGCGGTCATCGGAGCGTTCCATACCCGGAGCCTTCCTGTCGGTGACAATCTAAGGCGACACCCCCCAACCAAGGAGCCAGTCGATGCCCGTTGTGATCGTTGCGTCGTTCACCGCCAAGCCCGAGTCCACCGACACCGTCCGCCAGGCCTGCCTGAACGCCATCGCCGAGTCACACGACGAGCCGGGCTGCCAGCTGTACTCGCTGCATCAGACCGGCGACACCTTCGTGTTCATCGAGCAGTGGGCCGACCAGGACGCGATCAACGCCCACATGGCCGCCCCCAGCCTCGCGACCCTGCTCGGCGCCATCAACGGACACCTCGACGGCGCACCCGACATCAAGATGCTCGAACCGCTGCCGGCCGGCGACCCGACCAAGGGCCAGTTGCGCGCCTGAAATGGGTGCATTGGACGGAAAGGTCGCGTTCATCACCGGCGCGGCCCGGGGCCAGGGACGCGCGCACGCGGTGAAACTCGCCGCCGAGGGAGCCGACATCATCGCGGTCGACCTGTGCGATCAGATCGCCAGCGTCCCCTACCCGCTGGCCACGCCGGATGACCTGGCGGCGACGGTCACACTCGTCGAGGACGCCGGTTCGCGGATCGTGGCCCGCCGAGCCGACGTCCGCGACCGCGGCGCCCTGAAAACCGCACTCGCCGAGGGCATCGCGGAACTCGGTCGCCTCGACATCGTGATCGCCAACGCCGGGATCGCCCCGATGGCCGGAGAGGACGCCTGGCAGGACGTCATCGACGTCAACCTCACCGGGGTCTATCACACCGTCGACGTCGCGATGCGCCCACTGATCAAGCAGGGCGAGGGCGGCGCGATCGTGCTGACCAGTTCGGTGGCCGGCCTGGTCGGCATCGGAGCGCCGATCGCCGGATCGCTGGGCTATGTGGCGGCCAAGCACGGCATCGTCGGCCTGATGCGGACCTACGCGAATTTCCTTGCGCCCTACAGCATCCGGGTCAATTCGGTGCACCCGGCCGGCGTCAACACCCCGATGATCGACAACGATTTCACCCGGTCCTGGCTCGACGGGATGGCACAACAGCAGCAGGGCGGCCCGGATATGAGTAACGCTCTTCCGGTGCAGGCGCTGGAACCCGAGGACATCGCCAACGCCGTGTTCTGGCTGGTGTCCGACGCCGCCCGTTACGTGACCGGGGTCGCACTTCCGGTCGACGCGGGCTTCGTCAACAAGCGTTAGACCTCGATGACCGTCGGCACGATCATCGGCTGGCGCCGGTAGACCTCGCCGACCCACTTGCCGACCGTGCGCCGGACCGCCTGGGCGATCCGGACCGGATCGGTGATGCGTTCGGCGGCAAGGGATTCCAGATCCTTCTCCACCTTGCGGGCAACCGGCTCCAGCGCCTTGGGGTCTTCGGAGAAACCTCGGGAGCTCAGATGCGGCGGGGCGGCGATCTTGCCGGTTCCACGGTGCACCACGACCGTCACCGCGATGAAACCGGAACTGAGGATCAGCCGCTCTCCCAGCGTCGCGTCGCCGACGTCACCGCTGACCAACCCGTCGATGAACATCTTGCCCACCGGCACCGCGCCGGCGATGCTCGCCTTACCGTTCACCAGGTCGACGCTGACGCCGTTCTCCGCCAGCACGATCGAATCCTCGGGCACTCCGGCGGAGGCGGCGAGTTTGGCGTTGGCCCGCAGTTGCCGCCACGTCCCGTGCACCGGCATGACGTTGCGCGGCCGGATGCCCCGGTACAGGAACAGCAACTCGCCGCTGTAGGCGTGGCCCGAGACATGCACCCGCTGTTGCTGATTGGTCACCACCCGGGCGCCGATCTTGGACAGCGCGTCGATGACGCCGTAGACGGCCTCTTCGTTGCCGGGAATCAGCGACGAGGACAGGATGATCAGGTCATCGGCGGTGATACTGATGCTGCGGTGCTCGCCGCGCGACATCCGGGACAGCGCGGACAGCGGCTCGCCCTGGGTCCCGGTGGTGATGAGCAGGATCTGATCGGGCCCCATCTGCTCGGCCGCGGAGATGTCCACGACGTCGCGGTCCTCGATGGTCAGGAATCCGAGCTCGCGGGCGATCGCCATATTGCGCACCATCGACCGGCCGACGAAGGAGACCCGGCGGCCCAGTGCCACCGCCGCGTCGCAGATCTGTTGCACGCGATCGACATTGGAGGCGAAGCAGGCCACGATCACCCGCTGGCCTTCGGCGCCGCGGATCAGCCGGTGCAGGGTGGGTCCCACCTCGCTCTCCGAGGGCCCCACCCCCGGAATCTCGGAGTTGGTCGAGTCGCACAGCAGGAGATCGACGCCCCGATCGCCCAACCGCGACATGCCGGGCAGATCGGTGGGCCGGCCGTCCGGCGGCATCTGGTCGAGCTTGATGTCGCCGGTCTGCAGCACCGTTCCGGCGCCGGTGTGAATGGCGATCGCCAGCGCGTCCGGGATGGAGTGGTTGACCGCGAAGTATTCGCACTCGAACACACCGTGGGTGCTGCGCTGGCCCTCGGAGACCTCGAACAGCACGGGTTTGAGCCGGTGTTCCCGGCACTTGGCCGCCACCAGTGCCAGGGTGAACCTTGAACCGACAATCGGGATGTCGGCACGCATCTTGAGCAGGAACGGGATCGCCCCGATGTGGTCCTCGTGCGCATGGGTGAGCACCAGCGCCTCGATGTCGTCGAGGCGGTCCTGGATATGACGGACGTCGGGCAGGATCAGGTCGACGCCAGGCTCGTCGTGACCGGGGAACAGAATCCCGCAGTCGACGATGAGCAGGCGGCCGAGATGCTCGTAAACCATCATGTTGCGGCCGATTTCGCTGACGCCGCCGAGCGGGGTCATGCGCAGCGCCCCGGC
>NZ_JAFMJZ010000091.1 GCF_017853185.1 Mycolicibacterium sp. | reverse complement strand
CGAGGGGGCCGCCTCATGACACGGCATTTCCTGCGCGACGACGATCTGACCCCGGCCGAACAGGCCGAGGTGCTGGCGCTGGCCGCCGAACTCAAGAAGGCGCCGTTCAGCCGGCGTCCGCTGGAAGGACCGCGCGGGGTCGCGGTGATCTTCGACAAGAACTCCACCCGCACCCGGTTCTCCTTCGAGATGGGCATCGCCCAACTCGGCGGGCACGCGGTCGTCGTCGACGGCGCAAAGACCCAACTCGGCCGCGAGGAGACCCTGGAGGACACCGGGCGGGTGCTGTCGCGCTACGTCGACGCCATCGTGTGGCGCACCTTCGGCCAGGACCGGTTGACCTCGATGGCCGCCACCGCGAGCGTCCCGGTGGTCAACGCCCTCTCCGACGAGTTCCACCCCTGCCAGATCCTGGCCGACCTGCAGACCCTCACCGAGCGCAAGGGTGCGCTGAACGGTCTGACGATGACCTACCTCGGTGACGGCGCCAACAACATGGCGCACTCGCTGATGCTGGGCGGCGTGACCGCCGGGATCAGCGTCACCGTCTCCGCGCCAACGGGTTTCGGGCCGGATGCCCGGTTCGTCGCCGCGGCGCGGGACCGGGGCGCGCAGACCGGTGCGACGGTCACCGTCACCAACGATCCGCAGGCCGCCGTCAAGGGCGCCGATGTCCTGGTGACCGACACCTGGACGTCGATGGGGCAGGAAGACGACGGACTTGACCGGGTCGGGCCGTTCCGGCCCTACCAGATCAATGCGGAACTGCTGGGCCTGGCCGACTCGGAATGCGTTGTGCTGCACTGCCTTCCGGCCCATCGCGGGGATGAGATCACCGATGCGGTGATCGACGGACCGCACAGCGCGGTGTGGGACGAGGCGGAGAACCGGTTGCACGCGCAGAAGGCACTGCTGGTCTGGCTGCTGGAGCGGCAATGACACGATCCCCGGAGGTCACCCGCGTCGGCCGGCAGGCCCGGATCGTCGCACTGGTCTCGTCCCGGTCGGTGCACAGCCAGAGCGAACTGGCCGCCCTGCTGGCCGACGAGGGCATCGACGTCACCCAGGCCACGCTGTCGCGCGATCTCGAGGAACTCGGCGCGGTCAAACTACGCGGAGCCGACGGCGGCGGCGGCGTCTACGTGGTGCCCGAGGACGGCAGTCCGGTGCGCGGGGTCTCCGGCGGCACCGAACGGCTGTCCCGGCTGCTCGGTGAGTTGCTGGTGTCCACCGACGCCAGCGCCAACCTGGCCGTGCTGCGCACCCCGCCCGGCGCGGCGCACTACCTGGCCAGTGCCATCGACCGGGCCGCACTGCCCGAGGTGGTCGGCACCATCGCCGGTGACGACACCATCCTGATGGTGGCCCGGGAGCCGATGACCGGCGCCGAACTGGCCGCCATGTTTGAGACCATCCGTTAGTCAAGAAACAAGAGGAGAAGTTCATGTCCGAGCGCGTCATCCTGGCCTATTCCGGCGGTCTGGACACTTCGGTGGCCATCAGCTGGATCGGTAAGGAGACCGGCAAGGAGGTGGTGGCCGTGGCCATCGACCTCGGTCAGGGCGGCGAGGACATGGAGGTGGTGCGCCAGCGCGCCATCGACTGCGGCGCGGTCGAGGCCAAGGTGGTCGATGCCCGCGACGAGTTCGCCGAGCAGTACTGCCTGCCTGCCATCCAGTCCAACGCGCTCTACATGGACCGCTACCCGCTGGTCTCCGCGCTGAGCCGACCGCTGATCGTCAAGCACCTGGTGGAGGCCGCCCGCGAATACGACGGCGGCATCGTCGCCCACGGCTGCACCGGCAAGGGCAACGACCAGGTGCGCTTCGAGGTCGGATTCGCCTCGCTGGCACCTGATCTCGAGGTTCTGGCTCCGGTCCGCGACTACGCCTGGACCCGGGAGAAGGCGATCGCCTTCGCCGAGCAGAACGACATTCCGATCAACGTCACCAAGCGCTCGCCGTTCTCCATCGACCAGAACGTGTGGGGCCGCGCCGTGGAAACCGGCTTCCTCGAACACCTGTGGAACGCGCCCACCAAGGACGTCTACGACTACACCGAGGATCCGACTCTGAACTGGGAGGCCCCCGACGAGGTCGTCATCGGCTTCGAGCGCGGTGTGCCGGTGTCGATCGACGGCCGCAAGGTCAGCGTGCTGGAGGCCATCGTCGAACTCAACCGGCGCGCGGGTGCGCAGGGCGTGGGCCGTCTCGACGTGGTCGAGGACCGCCTGGTCGGCATCAAGAGCCGGGAGATCTACGAGGCCCACGGCGCCATGGTGCTGATCACCGCGCACACCGAACTCGAGCACGTCACCCTCGAGCGCGAACTGGGCCGGTACAAGCGCGGCACCGACCGGAAGTGGGGCGAGCTGGTGTACGACGGCCTGTGGTTCTCGCCGTTGAAGGCCGCGCTGGAGTCCTTCGTCGCCAACACCCAGGAGCACGTCACCGGTGAGATCCGCCTGGTGCTGCACGGCGGGCACATCGCGGTCAACGGCCGGCGCAGCCCGGAGTCGCTGTACGACTTCAACCTGGCGACCTACGACGAGGGCGACACCTTCGACCAGTCGTCGGCCAAGGGCTTCGTGCACCTGCACGGGTTGTCCTCGAAGATCGCCGCCGCCCGGGACCGCGGGTAGTGACGTGAGCACGAACGAGGGCGCGCTCTGGGGCGGCCGGTTCGCCGACGGCCCCAGCCCGGAACTGGCCGCGCTGAGCAAGTCCACCCACTTCGACTGGGTGCTGGCGCCCTACGACGTGGCGGCGTCCAAGGCGCACGCCAGGGTGCTGCACCGCGCCGGTCTGCTGACCGACGACCAGCGTGACGGCCTGCTGGCAGGTCTGGACAGTCTGGGTTCCGATATCGCCGACGGTAGCTTCGGTCCGATCGTCACCGACGAGGATGTGCACGGCGCGCTGGAACGTGGACTCATCGACCGGGTGGGCGCCGATCTCGGCGGCCGGTTGCGGGCCGGACGCTCCCGCAACGACCAGGTGGCCACCCTGTTCCGGATGTGGTTGCGCGACGCCATGAGCCGGGTCGCCGACGGCGTGCTCGGCGTGGTCGAGGCGCTGGCCGGACAGGCTGCCGCGCACCCCGAGGCGACCATGCCCGGCAAGACCCATCTGCAGGCCGCCCAGCCGGTGCTGCTGGCCCACCACCTGCTGGCGCATGCCCATCCGCTGCTGCGCGACGTCGACCGGATCATCGACTTCGACAAGCGCACCGCGGTGTCCCCGTACGGATCCGGTGCGCTGGCCGGTTCCTCACTGGGTCTGGATCCGGACGCCATCGCCGCGGATCTGGGATTCGCCAAGGCGGCGGACAATTCGATCGACGCCACCGCGTCCCGCGACTTCGCCGCCGAGGCGGCCTTCGTGCTCGCGATGATCGGCGTCGATCTGTCCAGGCTGGCCGAGGACATCATCATCTGGAGCACAACGGAATTCGGCTACGTCACCCTGCACGACTCCTGGTCGACCGGCAGCTCGATCATGCCGCAGAAGAAGAATCCCGACATCGCCGAACTGGCCCGCGGCAAGGCCGGCCGGCTGATCGGCAACCTGTCCGGTCTGCTGGCCACCCTGAAGGCGCAGCCGCTGGCCTACAACCGTGATCTGCAGGAGGACAAGGAGCCGGTCTTCGACTCGGTGGCCCAACTGGAGATGGTGCTGCCGGCGATGGCCGGCATGGTGGCCACCTTGGCATTCGACGTCGAGCGGATGGCCGCTCTGGCGCCGGCCGGTTACACCCTGGCCACCGACATCGCCGAATGGCTGGTGCGACGCGGGGTGCCGTTCCGGGTGGCCCACGAGACCGCCGGTGCGGCGGTGCGTGCGGCCGAGACCCGCGGGGTCGGACTGGAAGATCTCACCGACGGCGAACTGGAACAGATCAGCGTCGAACTGAGCCCCGAAGTGCGTGAGGTGTTGACGGTGGCCGGTTCGGTGGCGTCCCGCAACGCCCGCGGCGGCACCTCGCCGCAACAGGTCGCCACCCAGTTGGAGGGGGTGCGCGACACGGCCGGCAGACTGCGGCAGAGGCTGAGTCGATGACCAAACCCAGTTCGGGGTATGAACTGTTCGGCCAGCGGCAGTTCCGCAGCGTCTGGTCCGCGAACCTGATCTTCAACCTCGGCCTGCAGATGCTGAGCCTCGGCGCTGCCTGGACCATGACCTCGCTCACCGACAATCCGGTATTGGTGAGCATGGTGCAGACGATGTCGAGCCTGCCGTTCCTGCTCTTCGCAATTCCTCTGGGAATCGCGGCGGACGCGGTCGGTCATCGCACCATGATGATCGTCTCGCAGATCTGGATGCTGGTGGTGACCGCCGCGCTCGGCCTCGTGGCCTTGCCCGGTGGAGGCGATCTCACCCCGAAATGGTTGTTGGCCGCGGTGTTCCTGGTCGGGATCGGAGTCGTCGTCCAGCAGTCCTCATGGAAGCCGTTCCTCTACGAGCTGGTGCCCAAAGACAAAGTGGTCGATGCTCTTTCGTTCAATTCGCTGAGCAGTGACATCGGCCGGGCCGCGGGGCCGGTCCTCGGTGGCTACCTGATGGGTTTCTTCGCCGTTCCGGTGGTGCTGTTCACCAGCGCGATCTCGCATCTGTTCATGTTGACCGTGTTGAAGTCCGCGTCGGCGGGACGCGCTGCGGCAGTGGATGCCGAGGCGCCCCGGTCGCTGCGGCAGGCGTGGGAACTGGTGCGGCGATCACCGGAGCTTTACGGCCCGGTGATCCGCACCGCGCTGGTGATGGTCACCTGCGGAACGCTGCTCGGTCTGCTGCCACTGGAGGCCAAGGAGAACATCCAGACCGGGCCGATCGGGTACGGCGGACTACTGGCGGCATTGGCGATCGGTTCCGGTATCGGGGCGGTACTGACACCTGTGCTGCGACGCCGCGTGCCCTTGAACCTTCTCTCGGCTGCCGCCGTCGCGCTGCTTTCACTCGCCGTCATCGGCGTGAGTCAGTGGAACAGCATGGCACTGGACGCCAGCTTCCTGCTGTTCTACGGATGTGCCTGGAGCGTGGTGAGCATCACCCATCTCTCGGCGGTGCAGATGGCCTCACCGGAGACCATGCGCGGTCTGATCACAGCGATCTACGCACTCGCCGTTCAGGGCGCGATGGCGGCCGGCAGTCTCGGGTTCGGCCTCGCCGCTGGGCACATCGGCGTCAGCCGGAGCCTTCTGGTCGCGGGACTCCTCGCCATGAGTGGACTGCTGCTGGTGCGCCGGCTGCCGCTGCGGGACGCGGTCTAGCCGACCGACTCGACCAACTCGGAGAGTTCCAGCCACCGGCCCTCCTTGTCGGCGAGCTCGGACTCCAACTCACGCAATTGCGTTGTGAGCCTTCCGAGTCCGACGTGATCGGACTGGTCGTGCTCGGCCAACTCGACGTGTTTGGCGTCGACCTTCTGGGCCAGCTTGGATAGCGCGCGGTCCAATGCGGCGATCTCCTTCTGCACATTGCGCAACTCCGACCCGGACAGGGTCGTTGCCGTGGCCGGTTGCGCGGGCCTCGAATCAGGGGCTGCCGCCTTGTGCTGCGAGATCCGCAGGTACTCGTCGATACCGCCGGGCAGATGCCGCAGATGCCCGTTGATGATCGCGTACTGCTGATCGGTGACCCGCTCCAGCAGGTAGCGGTCGTGGGAGACCACGATCAGGGTGCCCGGCCAGGAGTCCAGCAGGTCCTCGGTGGCCGACAGCATGTCGATGTCCACATCATTGGTGGGCTCGTCGAGCACCAGCACGTTGGGTTCGGACAGGATCGTCAGCATCAGGTCCAGCCGGCGGCGCTGTCCGCCGGAGAGCTCTCCCACCCGGGCGGAGAGCTGCTCGCGGCGAAAACCCAAGCGCTCCAACAACTGTGCCGGGGTGATGTCCTTGCCGTCGACCTGATAATCGGTCTTGAGCCGGCCCAGGACGTCGCGCACCAGATCGCCGGCGATCTCGTCGAGCTGACGGGACTGCTGATCGAGCACTGCCAGCTTGACCGTCTTGCCGGTCTTGACCCGTCCGCTGTCCGGTTCCAGCGTCCCGGCGATCAGCCCCAGCAGTGTCGACTTGCCCGCGCCGTTGGCGCCGACGATTCCGGTGCGCTCGCCGGGGCCGATCCGCCATTCGACGTCGCGCAGCACGGACCTATCGCCGCCATCCATAGTCGGGAACGAGACCGACACGTCGAGCAGGTCGACGACGTCCTTGCCGAGCCGGGAGGTGGCCAGCTTCGCCAATTCGACGCCGTTGCGGATCGGCGGCACATCCTCGATCAGCTGGTTGGCCGCGTCGATGCGGAACTTCGGCTTCGAGGTCCGCGCCGGGGCGCCGCGACGCAGCCAGGCCAGCTCCTTGCGCATCAGGTTCTGCCGCTTGGCCTCGGTGACCGCCGCGATCCGGTCGCGTTCGACCCGCTGCAGCACGTAGGCGGCGTACCCGCCGTCGAACGGTTCGACGAGTCCGTCATGGACCTCCCAGGTGCTGGTGGCGACCTCGTCGAGGAACCAGCGGTCGTGGGTCACCACCAGCAGCCCGCCGTTGTTGCGCGACCAGCGGGTCTTGAAGTGTTCGGCCAGCCAGGTGATGCCCTGCACGTCGAGGTGGTTGGTGGGCTCGTCCAGGACGATCACGTCCCAGTCGCCGATCAGCAGCTCGGCCAGCTGGACGCGGCGGCGCTGGCCGCCGGACAGTGCGGACACCGGGCTGCTCCAGTCGATATCGGTGACCAGGCCGGCTACCACGTCGCGCACCTTCGGGTCGCCCGCCCACTCGTGTTCGGGGCGATCGCCGACCAGGGCGAAACCGACGGTTGCGTCGGGATCGAGGGTGTCGGCCTGCTCGAGCGCGCCGATCCGGAGGCCGCCGCGGCGGGTCACCCGGCCCGAATCCGGCTGGATCCGGCCCAGCAGCATGCCCAGCAGGCTGGACTTTCCGTCGCCGTTGCGTCCGACGATGCCGATCCGGTCACCGTCGTTGACGCCCACCGTCACGGAGTCGAAAACCACCTGCGTCGGATACTGGAGATGCAGCGCCTCGGCGCCGAGCAGATGTGCCACCGGCGTTAGCCTAATCAGCAATGATGAGCGGGCTGTCGGGGCCATACAGCGCAGAGTCGGCAGGGGAGCAAGAGTGGATCTGAGTCTTTCGGCGATCTTCAAGCCGTTGGAGCGGTTGGTGGCGACTGCGCAGAACGGCTACGAGGTGGCCCGACTAGGTGGTTTGGAGACCGGGGCGGTGCCCTCGCCGTTTCAGATCGTCGAGTCCACCAACATGTACAAGCTGCGTCGCTACTTCCCGCCGGACACCCGACCCGGACACCGGGTCGCCGGACCGCCGGTGCTGATGGTTCACCCGATGATGATGTCGGCCAACATGTGGGACGTCACCCGGGACGAGGGCGCGGTCGGCATCCTGCACGCGGCCGGAGTGGACCCGTGGGTGATCGACTACGGCTCGCCGGACGAGGTCGAAGGCGGCATGGAACGCACCCTCACCGACCACATCGTGGCGCTCGGTCATGCCATCGAGACGGTCAAGGACGTCACCGGGCAGGACGTCCATCTCGCGGGCTACTCGCAGGGCGGCATGTTCTGCTACCAGACCGCGGCCTACCGACGGTCGGCCGACATCGCCAGCATCATCGCGTTCGGATCCCCGGTCGACACCCTGGCCGGTCTGCCGGGAGGGCTGCCGACCAATCTGGCCGTCGGGGTGGCCGAGTTCCTCGCCGACCATGTCTTCAATCGCATCGACGTTCCAAGCTGGTTGGCGCGCACCGGCTTTCAGTTGCTCGACCCGCTGAAGACCGCGAAGTCCCGGGTCGAGTTCCTGATGCAGTTGCATGACCGCGAGGCACTGCTGCCGCGCGAGCAGCAGCGCCGGTTCCTCGACCGGGAGGGTTGGATCGCCTGGTCCGGGCCGGCGATCTCCGAACTGCTCAAGCAGTTCGTCGCGCACAACCGGATGATGACCGGCGGGTTCGCCGTCCAGGGGCAGCTCGTCACGCTCAGCGACATCACCTGCCCAGTGCTGGCCTTCGTCGGCGAGGTCGACGACATCGGGCAGCCGCCCGCGGTCCGCGGTATCAAGCGTGCCGCGCCCAAGGCTGACGTCTACGAGACGATGATCCGGGCCGGGCACTTCGGTCTCGTCGTCGGATCCAAGGCCGCCACCATCACCTGGCCCACCGTCGCCGACTGGGCGCTGTGGGTGTCCGGCCGGGACGCCAAACCGGCCAACGTCGAACCGATGGTGGAGACCGAGGTGGCGGCGGACGACTCCGGTGTGGCGCTGAGTTCGCGGGTCATGCACGGCGTCACCGAAGCCTCCGAATTGGCGCTGGCACTGGCCAAGGGTGCAGCCGACGCCGTGGTGGCCGCCAACCGGTCGGTGCGCACCCTGGCCGTCGAGACGGCCCGCACGCTGCCGCGACTGGTGCGCCTCGGGCAGATCAACGACCACACCCGGATATCGCTCGGCCGGATCATCGAAGAGCAGGCCGACGCCGCGCCCGACGGGGAGTTCCTGCTGTTCGACGGCCGGGTGCACACCTACCAGGCGGTCAACCGCCGTATCGACAACGTGGTGCGCGGTCTCATCGATGTCGGCGTGCGCCAGGGCACCCGGATCGGCGTGCTGATGGACACCCGGCCCAGCGCGATGGTCGCGATCGCCGCGCTCTCGCGGCTCGGCGCGGTTGCCGTGCTGATGCCGCCGGACGCCGACCTGTCGGAGGCGATCCGGCTGAGCGGCGTCACCGACGTCATCACCGATCCGGCCAACCTCCCCGCGGCCGAGGGGCTGCCGGTCCAGGTTCTGGTCCTCGGCGGTGGCGAGAACCGCGACCTGAAGCTCCCGGGCGGCAGCCGGGTGGTCGACATGGAGAAGATCGACCCCGACGCCGTCGAGTTGCCCGGCTGGTACCGGCCCAATCCGGGCTTCGCCCGGGACGTGGCCTTCGTCGTCTTCAACGCGGTCGGCGGAGGGGAGCTGGTTCCCAAGCAGATCACCAACTACCGCTGGGCGCTCTCGGCGTTCGGCACCGCCTCGGCCGCCGCACTGACCCGCAATGACACCGTCTACTGCCTGACCCCGCTGCACCACCAGTCCGGTCTGCTGGTCAGCCTGGGCGGCTCGGTGGTGGCCGGCTCCCGGATCGCGCTGTCCCGCGGGCTGTGCCCGGAGCGCTTCCTGGAAGAGGTCCGGCAGTACGGGGTGTCGGTGGTCACCTACACCTGGTCGATGCTGCGCCAGGTGGTCGACGACCCCAACTTCGCGATGTCCGGCAACAACCCGATCCGGCTGTTCATGGGATCGGGCATGCCGACCGGATTGTGGGACCGCATCCTCGACGTGTTCGAACCGGCCAGGGTCGTCGAATTCTTCGCCACCTCGGACGGCCAGGCGGTGCTGGCCAACGTCGCAGGCATCAAGGTCGGCAGCGAGGGCCGGCCACTGCCCGGCGGCGGCGAGGTGGAACTGGGCGCCTACGACCCCGTCGCCGACCTCATCCTCGAGGACGACCGCGGCTTCGTCCGGGTGGCCGGCCGCGAGGAGGTCGGCGTGCTGCTGGCCAAGCCGTGGGGACCGATCGACCCGACCGCCTCGATCAAGCGGGGCGTGTTCTCGGCCGGCGACATCTGGATCTCCACCGAGTACGTGTTCTGGCGTGACGCCGACGGCGACTTCTGGTTGCTGGGCAACAGGTCGGGGCTCATTCACACCGCGCGCGGTGTGGTGTACCCGTCGCCCATCACCGATGCCGTCGGCGCCATCTCGGGGGTCGACCTGGCCGCCACCTATCCGATCACCGTCCCCGGAGACACCCCGGCTGGCAGCACCCCCGGAGACACCGAGGCCGGCAGCACCCTGGCCGTCACGGCGATTACGTTGCGCCCGGGGATGAACGTCACCGTCGCCGACCTGACCGACGCCGTCAGCAGGATGCCCGCCGGGCTGCCGCCGGACATCGTCCACGTGGTCCACGACCTTCCGCTGAGCGCCTCCTATCGCCCCACGGTGTCCGCCCTGCGGGCGGCCGGGCTGCCCAAGGCCGGCCGTAACAGCTGGTACCTCGACGCCGATACGGGTAAGTACAGGAGGCTGACGGCGGCCGTCCGGTCGGCTCTGGCCAAGGACCAGGACCGAGGGGACGGGAGCTGAGCACCCGGTAGGCTCGGCGGTAGCGGGATGTCCATGTGGAGGGATGTATGACCAGCAGGAACTGGCTGCGCGGTACGCGCAACGGCCTCGGTGTGGGCTTGACGGCGGTCGGCATGATTCTCAGCTCGGCCGCGATCGCCCCCGCCGACCCCGCCGCCTCACCCACGCCGTCTCCGGTCACCCAGTCCACCGCGGCCCAGGGCGCGTCGAGCGCCCCCGTGAGCGGTGACATCCTCGATCAACTCGCTGAGGAGTACGCGGTCGGGTCCGGCGGCGGCCAGCTGTCCAACCTGCTCAAGACGGTTCTGAAACTGCGGGCGATGGGATTCAAGCCGTCCAAGGCCAATCTGGCCGAGATCCAGACGGCGATGAACTACCGCCCCAACCAGAACCCGCTGATCAACGCCCTCAAGGACACCATCGCCTATCAGGCCAAGCTCAAGGGGCAGTTGGAGATCCTGCAGCAGGCCCAGTCCGGACAGAACGCCAACAGCGCCGTGATGGGCGCCGGCCCGATGCCGGGCGCCAGTAATCCCGCGCAGCTTCCGGTCGGACCGGTCGCCCAGGTGCCGTCGGACGCCGTCCCGGTCACCCCGTAGTCGCCGTGGACGCCCAACTGCTGAGCATCCTGGTGTGCCCCGCCGACCGCGGGCCGCTGCTGTTCGTCGACGGTCTGCTCTACAACCCCCGCCTGCACAAGGCATACCGCATCGAAGAGGGCATCCCGGTGCTGCTCGTCGACGAGGCCCGCGACGTGGACGCCGCGGAACATGAGCGGCTGACCGCCGGCTGACGTCATGCTCGACGACGACCCCGTCTCGGTGGCACGCCGGTTGCTGGGCGCGGTGCTCAGAACTGGTGCGGTCAGCGCCCGGATCGTCGAGGTGGAGGCATACGGCGGGCCGCCGGGCGGCCCGTGGCCCGACGAGGCGTCCCACTCGTACCGCGGTTTGAGGCCGCGCAACTCGGTGATGTTCGGTCCGCCCGGCCGGCTCTACACCTATCGCAGCCACGGAATCCATGTGTGCGCCAACGTTTCCTGCGCCGCCGACGGCGTAGCGGGCGCGGTGCTGTTGCGCGCCGCGATCATCGAATCAGGGCATGAGACGGCAGGTGAGCGTCGCGGTCCGGCGGTGCCGGCAGCCGGATTGGCGCGCGGCCCGGGCAATCTGTGCTCGGCGCTGGGCATCACGATGGACCACAACGGGACCGATCTCTTCGACCGGCGATCGCGGGTCACTCTCGACCTCGGCGAGCCGGGGGAGAGCGTCGCGAGTGCACTCCTGGGCCCACGCGTCGGGGTGAGTCGGGCCGCAGATCGGGCCTGGCGATTCTGGACGCCCGAACGCCCCGAGGTTTCGGCCTATCGACGTAGTCCGCGTGCGCCACGCCCGGGTTGCAGCGACTGACCGACTACCCATGCGGGAAGATCACCGCATGGGCGCCAAGACCTCTGGGATTCTCGATGAACTGAATTGGCGTGGTCTGATCGCGCAGTCCACCGACATCGACGCGATCGCCGCGGCGGCCGCGCAGCCGCCGATCACCGTCTATGCCGGCTTCGACCCGACGGCGCCGAGCCTGCATGCCGGAAACCTGGTGCCACTGTTGGCGCTGCAGCGCTTTCAGCGGGCCGGGCACCGGCCGATCGTCCTGGCCGGCGGGGCCACCGGCCTGATCGGTGACCCGCGCGACTCCGGGGAGCGCACCATGAACACCGCGGACACCGTCGCGCAGTGGTCCGAACGGATCCGTGGGCAACTCGAGCGGTTCGTCGACTTCGACGCTCCCGGGTCCGGCAACTCGTCCAACGCCGCCATCATCGAGAACAATCTCAGTTGGACCCAGCCGCTGGGCGCCATCGAGTTCCTGCGTGACGTCGGCAAGCACTTCTCGGTCAACGTCATGCTCGACCGCGACACCATCCGCCGGCGCCTCGACGGCGAGGGCATCTCCTATACCGAGTTCAGCTACATGCTCCTGCAGGCCAACGACTACGTGGAACTGCACCAGCGGCACGGCTGCTCGCTGCAGATCGGCGGATCCGACCAGTGGGGCAACATCATCGCCGGCGTGCGACTGGTCCGGCAGAAGCTCGGCGCGACGGTGCACGCGCTGACGGTGCCGCTGGTGACCTCGGCCGACGGCACCAAGTTCGGCAAGTCGACCGGCGGAGGCAGCCTCTGGCTCGATCCCGAGATGACCAGTCCGTACGCCTGGTACCAGTACTTCGTGAACGCGGCGGACGCCGATGTGGTCCGCTACCTGCGCTGGTTCACCTATCTGTCGGCCGAGGAACTCGCCGAACTGGAGGAAGCCACCGCGACCCGCCCGCACGAACGGGCCGCGCAACGCCGGCTGGCCCGCGAGCTCACTACGATGGTGCACGGCCAGGCCGCCACCGAGGCGGTGGAGCACGCGTCGGCGGCGCTGTTCGGCCGCGGTGAACTCGACCGGCTCGACGAGCCCACCCTGGCGGCGGCGCTGCGGGAGACTGGCAACGGGAAAGTGGCCGAACTGGCCCCGGGCGGTCCGGACGGCATCGTCGACCTCCTGGTGGCAACCGGGTTATCGGCCAGCAAGAAGGAAGCCAAGCGCACCGTCGCCGAGGGTGGAGTGTCGGTCAACAACGTGCGGGTGGACAGTGAAGAGTGGGTCGCCGAAGCGTCGCACTTCCTGCACGGACGCTGGTTGGTGCTGCGGCGCGGCAAGCGGAATATCGCCGGCATCCAGCGCGTTGGATAGGTCAGACTGGCGAAACGTCCAGTGTGACGAAGGTCAAACGCCCCTGGCCCCAGGGGATTTGACTGACGCGCGACCCTGACGTAACTTATGGAAGTCGTTGCGACGCGGTTCGTCCGCAGAGCGCGGCGGCACCTTCGGGAATGTCTCCGGACTTCGGGATGTTCCAACTGTCCGTTCGACGAGATCGCGGCTTTCGGCCGCGGGCTTGTTCGCGCGGCCGGGCAGAGGTGCCGGGTGTGTTGTTTGAGAACTCAATAGTGTGTTTGGTGGTTTTTGTTTGTTGTTTTTTGTT
>NZ_JAFMJZ010000259.1 GCF_017853185.1 Mycolicibacterium sp. | reverse complement strand
TCACCGTGACGGTCTCACCGAGTAGACCGAACCAGGGAGGCCCCATCAGCACTGAGACCCGCGTCAACGAGCGTATCCGCGTACCTGAGGTCCGCCTCATCGGTCCTGGCGGGGAGCAGGTGGGCATCGTGCGCATCGAAGACGCCCTCCGCGTCGCCGCGGATGCCGATCTTGACCTTGTCGAGGTAGCCCCGGATGCCAGACCACCGGTCTGCAAGATCATGGACTACGGCAAGTTCAAGTACGAGACGGCGCTCAAGGAGCGCGAGTCCCGTAAGAACCAGCAGCAGACCGTCGTCAAGGAACAGAAGCTCCGTCCCAAGATCGACCCGCACGACTACGCGACCAAGAAGGGCCACGTGGTCCGCTTCCTGGAAGCAGGGTCCAAGGTCAAGGTGACGATCATGTTCCGCGGCCGCGAGCAGTCCCGCCCCGAACTCGGGTACCGGTTGCTGCAGCGGCTGGCGGCCGACGTGGCCGAACACGGTTTCGTCGAGACGTCGGCCAAGCAGGACGGCCGCAACATGACGATGGTGCTGGCACCGCACCGCGGAGCGAAGACCCGCATCAAGGCGGCGAACCAGACTGTCGGAGCGCCGGCGCCGGAACCAGCCCCTGATGCTGTTGAAACAGCGGCTGCTGCCGAAACCGAAGCCCCGATCGAAGCTCCCACCGAGAACTGATCACACGGATAGAACTGAGGAATCATGCCTAAGGCCAAGACCCACAGCGGGGCCAGCAAGCGCTTCCGCAAGACCGGCACCGGCAAGATCGTGCGCCAGAAGGCCGGCGCGCGACACCTGCTCGAGCACAAGTCGTCTCGCCGTACCCGCCGCCTTGCCGGCCGCACCGAGGTGGCCGCCAATGACGTCAAGCGCGTCAACAAGCTGCTGAACGGCTAAGAGCCGCAACCGAAACGAGAAGAGGAACACCATGGCTCGCGTCAAACGCGCACTCAATGCCCAGAAGAAGCGTCGGACACTGCTCAAGGCCTCCAAGGGCTACCGCGGCCAGCGCTCGCGCCTGTACCGCAAGGCCAAAGAGCAGCAGCTGCACTCGCTCACGTACGCCTACCGGGACCGCCGTGCCCGCAAGGGTGACTTCCGCAAGTTGTGGATCACCCGCATCAACGCGGCTGCCCGTGCCAACGACATCACCTACAACCGGTTGATCCAGGGCCTCAAGCTCGCCGGTGTCGAGGTTGACCGCAAGAACCTCTCCGAGATCGCGATCAGCGATCCGGCGGCGTTCACCGCGCTGGTCGAGGTGGCCCGCGCCGCCCTGCCCGCGGACGTCAACGCACCCTCGGGTGAAGCCGCCTGACGGTCTCTGACGGGGCCGGTCAATCCGGCCCGTTGACTCCACGATCCGCCCGGGTGGTGGCTGCGGTGAAACTGCAGCGCCACACCGGGCGGCGTCGTACCGGGAGCTTTCTGGCCGAAGGGCCCAATCTGGTGCAGGCCGCGGCGGCCCGCGGGCTCGTCGATGAGGTCTTCGCCACCGAGGCCGCCGCCGAGCGTCATCGCGATCTGCTCGCATGCCTGCGGGTGTCCCTGGTCACCGAGGCGGCAGCCAAGGCTCTGTCGGAGACGGTCACGCCGTCGGGTCTGATCGCGGTCTGCCACCTCCCGGCCGTTGACCTCGACGCCGTCCTGGCCGGCCACCCCACTGGGATCAGGCCCACCCTCATCGCCGTCGCCGTCGACCTGTCCGAGCCGGGCAACGCCGGAACCCTGATCCGCACCGCCGACGCCATGGGCGCCTCCGCGGTCATCTTCGCCGGCCAGAGCGTGGACCCGTACAACGGCAAATGTCTGCGGTCCTCGGCCGGCAGCATCTTCGCGCTGCCGGTGCTCAGCGAACCCGACGTCACCGGCGTCCTGGACCGGTTGCGCGCAGCCGGCCTGCAGGTGCTGGCCACCGCCCTGGACGGCGACCTGAGCCTCGACGAGGCCGGCCCGGTCCTGGCCGGGCCGACCGCGTGGGTGTTCGGCTCCGAGGCGCACGGGCTGTCCGACGAGGTCGGCGCGCATGCAGACCGGAAGGTCGTCATCCCGATGGCCGGCGGTGCGGAGAGCCTGAATGTGGCCACCGCCGCGGCGATCTGTCTCTACGAGACCGCTCGCGAACAGCGAAGATCGTCAAACTGAGAGATAGTGGTGGCGATGCTTTCGGCGGTGTTGACCCGGTTGGCCCGGTTGCGGGTGACCCTGATGTACGCCGCGGCCCTCGCCGCGGTGGCCTTCGCGATGGTCGATCTCGGTCCGCGGATCCAGGCCGAGGTCGTCCGGTACGCCAGCTCCAACCTGCACAACCTGGAGCAGGGCCGGATCGGCACGCTGATCGGCAGTGCCTTCGTCAACGAGGCCGGTCCCATCTATCTGTGGCTTCCCGGACTGGTCGCGCTGCTCGCGCTCGGTGAACTGCTCTGGGAGAGCCGTCGTCTGGTGGTGGCGTTCGCGGTGGGCCACATCGGCGCCACCCTGATCGTCGCGGCCGGACTGGCGGCGGCGATCGCGGCCGGGGTGTTGTCGCGTTCGGTCGCCGATGCGGCCGACGTGGGGATGAGCTACGGCGCCATCGCTGTGCTGGGCACCTTCACCGCGGCGATCCCGCACCGCTGGCGCGCCGCGTGGGCGGGGTGGTGGCTGGCGGTCGCGACGGCCTCGACGGTGCTGAGCGGCGGCGAGTTCACCAACGCCGGCCACCTCATCGCGCTGATGATCGGCATGGTGATCGGCAGCCGGTTCGCGGTGCCGGTGGACTGGACACCGATCCGCTACGCACTACTGACCGTCGGCGCCGGATTCGGCTACCTGATGATCGCCTACAACGACCTGGAGGCCAATCGCGTCGCGGCCTTCGGCGCCGCCGGCGCGCTGGTGTCCTGGGCGCTATGGCGCCTGGTTCAGACGAATTCCTCGGCGGCGGCTTTGATCTTCACCTGAGCGGTGAGCTTTTTCTTCGCCTTCTC
>NZ_JAFMJZ010000010.1 GCF_017853185.1 Mycolicibacterium sp. | reverse complement strand
TTGGCGGCGCCGTTCGTCGCGGTGGCGCCGACGGCGATCTGGATCGCGGTATCGGCGGACGGCTACTACGCCGGGGTCGTCGCCTGGGGAATCGCCCTGCTGGCGTTGGCCGTTCGCAACACCGCACGCAGACCTGCCCTGGCCGCGGCCGGAGCCGGGCTGTTGTTGGGCTGGGGGATCTTCCTCAACTACGGGCTGGCGCTGATGGGGCTGCCCGCGCTGGCCGTGCTGTTCTGCGCGGTGGACCGCCGCACGGCATTGCGCCGGCTGGCCGTCGCCGTCGCGGCGGCCCTTGTCGTGGTGGTGATCTTCGCGCTGGCGGGCTTCTGGTGGTTCGACGGCTACCAGCTTGTCCAGCAACGCTATTGGCAGGGCATCGCCAATGTCCGGCCGTTCCAGTACTGGGGGTGGGCCAATTTCGCGTCGGTGGTCTGCGCGATCGGTCTGGGCAGTGCGGCTGGGGTGGTGCGCGCCTTCGACGTGCCTGCCGTCAAGGCACGTAACGGTCTCAACCTGCTGGTGCTGGCGGCACTGGCCGCGATCGTGCTGGCCGACCTGTCGATGCTGTCCAAGGCGGAGACGGAACGCATCTGGCTGCCGTTCGAAGTGTGGCTGACCGCTGCGCCCGCGCTGCTGCCGGCGCGCTCACATCGATGGTGGCTGAGCCTCAACGTGATCGGCGCGCTGCTGCTGAACAGCTTTATTCTGACCAACTGGTAGTAGGTGCTTGCCGATCAGGATGAGCAGTGCGGCACCCCAGACGATGGCCAGCGACACCCACAGCCCCCAGTGGTAGTCGCGGTCGAGCGCCGACGGTGTGTCGAGCTGGCGGCCGGGCTTGTCGTAGACCGGGATGGCCAGCAGCACCAGCACCGCGCTGCACAGCCCGGCGACCATCAGTGGTGACCACCATGACCGCGGCAGGATGCGCTTCCCGGCGAACCCCAGTGCCACGCAGACCGGGGCGAACACCGCGTCGTGCAGCAGCACGCCGACTCCGGCCCAGACTGCGATCCGGATCAGGATCTTGGTGGGGTTGTCCAGCAACAGCACGGCCCCGTAGACGCCGAGCGCGATACCGAAGGCCATCAGCGCCAACCGGATTGCGGTCATTTCTGCACCACCTCGATCCTCGAGATCCACTTGGTCTGCAGCACGCCGGGCCGCGACGGGGCGATCAGCCGGGCCGGATAGCCGTGGTCGAGGTCGAGCGGTTCCCCGTTGAGTTCCAACGCGATCAGGGTCTGGGAGTCCCGTGCGTGCCGGGCCGGCACCGTGGTCCGTGAGTACGGGCCGGGCGGTTCCAGCGAGATGATCCGGACGTCGGAGTCCGGTGAGCCGCCCACTGCCCCAACGAGAGTCGACAGGAGCACCCCGGACCAGTCGGCGGTGGCACTCCAGCCTTCCACGCAGGCGATCGGCAACCGGCAGGCGGTCTGCGGCAGGGAGGCGAGTTCGGCGAGGGTGAACGTGCTGACGTTCGCGCCGTTGGAGACGGTCAGCCGGTAGTCCGGCGACTGGGCGGTGCGCAGCACGCCGGCGGCCAGTGCGGTCCGGTTGACCGGAATACCTTGTGGTCCGTTGCCGGAGCGCGGGGCCAGCACCGAGGCTTTTCGGAACCACGAGACGGTCTGGCCGGCGGTGACCAGAGTCGCGACGCCCGCGGCCAGCCAGGTTCCGGCCAGCACCGTGCGCCGGGTCGGCCCGGGACGCAGTTCGCCGGTCGGAATGTCCTCGAGTGGTTCGCCGAGGGCCCGGCGGATGACCGGAAGCTTGACCCCGATGTGCACCAGCAGTGCGCCGGACGCCACATAGGCCATCGCGTAGTGGTTGGTGGTGAAGAAGAAACCGAAGGCGTACCACTTGGCGATGTTCATCAGGCCGGTGGAGAACTGGAACAACATCGACGCCATCAGGACCAGAATCGACGCCCGCTCAAGCTGTTTGGTGAGACCACCGATGATCGGCTTCTCGAAGAGCTTGGGGTAGACCGACCACAGCTTGACCACCAGCAGGGGGATCGCGGCGATACCGGCGATCACGTGCAGGCCCTGGGTGGCCTGGTAGAGCCAGACCGGCCGGGTCGGCCAGTAGAACCAGGGCTGGGGGTGCTGGATGAAATGACTGATGAAACCGGTGACGAAGCAGATCGTGACGGCCACGCCGAGTGCGAGACCGACCCGGGTGGTGATCGCGGTGCCGCGCAAGGTCTCTCTTGCTGGTGCGGTCATCTCTCAGATCCCTTCGGTGGCAAGGGCGAATCGGCTGGCGGGGCGGCAGGCGGCGCGGACGAGTGGGACGTCGGAGATGGTGTCGACGTCGCCGAGTTCAGCGGCGAACACCACCTGTGCGCCGGCTTGTTCGAGTGCTGCCGCGGTCAGCGCGCCGGTGTCGGACTGCGACATCGGGACCCGGGCAAGGCATCCGGCCAGCAAGTGGTCGCTGACGCCGAGCGCCCACCAGCCGCCGTCGGCGGCCGGCCCGAGGACGGCGGTGCCGGGGGCGAGTTTGCCTGCGCAGTCGGCAAGCAGGTCTGCGGTGAGTTGCGGTGTGTCCATTCCGATCTGGAGGATCGGCCGGTCGCCGACGGCTGCGGCGGCATCGGCGTGGGCATACGCCAGCCGGTGACCGAAGTCGGTGCCGCGCTGGCCGATGACGGTGAAATCCGCCAGACGGGAACGGATCTCGCCGGATCGGGCCGCCAGCGCGAGATCTCCGGTGAGCGCGACGACCCGGGCTGCGAACGGCGTCGCAGCGACGGCGTCGAGGGTGTCGAGCAATGCGGCGGCGGCGATGTCGGCAGCTCGCTCGTCACCGACCGCGGCGGCCAGACGGGTCTTGGCCAACCCGGGTACCGGCGCCTTGGCGACCACGAGTGCGGTGACAGCGGTCACGAGATCACCTTCCAGAAGTCCACCGCCGCGGTCAGGCTGCCGCGCACCGAACCGCTGACCTTGGAGCGTCCGCCGGCGCGCTCCCGGTAGTCCACGTCGATCTCGGTCACCCGCCAGCCGGCATCGGCCGCCTTGACCATGAGTTCCAGCGGATACCCCGACCGGCGGTCGGCGACACCCAACCCCAGCAGTGCGTCCCGTCGGGCCACCCGCATCGGCGCGATGTCGTGCACCGGCAGGCGGTGGCGGGTGCGCAGTCGCCAGGCCACCGCCGCCGTGCCCATCCGGGCGTGCCACGGCCAGCGCAATCCGGGTACCGGCCTGCGACGGCCCACCACCATGTCCGCACCGCGATCGAGTTCGGCCACCATCCTCGGCAGCGCGGCGGGGTCAAGGGATCCGTCCCCGTCGAGCACCGCCACCACCCGGGTGCTCGACGCGACCACGCCCGCATGGACCGCGGCGCCGTACCCGGCGCGGGTCTCGAGCACCACCTCGGCGCCGTGCGCCCGGGCCACCGCTGCGGTGTCGTCGGTGCTGTTGTTGTCCACGACCAGGGCCCGGTAGCCGGGCGGCATCGCCTTGAGGACAGCCGGAAGCGATTCCGCCTCGTTGAGGCAGGGGATCACCACGGTCACGTCGGTTGAAGGGGAGTCGGACATCGCTGATCACCCTAGGTCAGAAAACGGGCTGTCGGTCTGAAATACCGGGTCGCGCCCGGGGTCATTCACGCAGCGGTGCGAACGCGAATTCCCGAAGGCCATCGTCCGGTTCGACTTGTGCGCGGAAGCCGAGCAGGGCGGCCGCGCCGGCGGGGTCGGCGACGATATGGCGGACGTCGCCGCTGCGGTACTGCCCGCTGACCACCGGAGGCCGTCCGCCCTTGGCGGCGCACAGCGTGGAGGCGACATCCATGATCCGGATCGGCCGGCCCGAACAGACGTTCACCGCCGCGAAGCCGCCGCCCCTGTCGTCCGACGCGTAGTCCACCGCCGCGGCGTTGGCGGCGGCCACGTCGTGGACGTGGACGAAGTCGCGCATCTGTCCGCCGTCCTCGAAAACCGTTGGCGGCTCACCCCGTTCGAGTGCGGACCGGAAGATCGCCGCCACACCGGAGTACGGGGTGTCCCGCGGCATTCCCGGACCATAGACGTTGTGATAGCGCAACGCGACGACGGATCCACCGCTCGACTCGGCCCAGGCCAGTGCATAGTGCTCCTGGGCGACCTTGCTGGCCGCATACAGGCTGCGCGGGCGAAGTGGGGCGTCCTCACCGACCAGTTGCCAGCCGAGTTCCTCCCCGCCGATCGGGCAGCGATGCTCGAAGAGTCCGGCGTCCAGATCGGCGCGGGTGCGCGGCGCCGGGTCGACCGGGCCGTGGACGTCGCAACTGAAAGCTCCCTGGCCGTAGACCACCATCGAGGAGGCCAGCACCAGGCGCTGCACCCCGGCCCGGTACATCTCGGCCAACAGTGTCGCGGTCCCGGCGTCGTTGTGCAGCGCGTAGGACGGGGCGTCGAGTGCGTTGACGCCGGCGCCGACGACGGCCGCCTGATGGCAGACGACGTCGATGCCGGTCAGCAATGCCGCCAGTGCGCCGGCGTCCCGGACGTCGATCCGCTTGCAACCCTCCGGTGGGGCCGCGTCGTCCGGGTGGGCGGCCGGGAGCATCGCATCGACGGCGACCACCTCGTGGCCGCGGGCAGCCAGGGTCGTCGCGATCCGGCTTCCGATGAATCCGGCGGCGCCGGTCAGGAGAACTCGCACCGCGGCAGCCTAGGCGACCTCGGCCGGGGGATGCATCTGGCGGCCTCCGTTGCGTTTCCCGTTACGCTGGGCGCCCGCACCGGCGATCACGACGAGCATGACCCCGGCCACCTGAAGGGCCGCAGGATGCTGATGCAGCACGATCAGTCCGAGGACGACCCCGATGGCGGGTTCCAGCGCCATCAGGGTGCCGAACGCCGACGGTGTCATGTGGCGCAGCGCGGTCATCTCCAGTGCGAACGGCAGCACCGGTAGCAGCACTGCCAGGCCCACTGCGGTGGCCAGCACGGCCGGGGTGATGTGGTTGTGCGCCTGGGGGATCCCCACAACAGCGGCCGTGACGGCGGCGATCGGCATGGTGAGGCTGAGTCCGTTGAGCCCGCTGAACCGGTCTCCGACGTGTTGGGTGAGCACGATGTAGGCGGCCCACCCGAAGGCCGAGCCGACGGCGAACGCGATGCCCGCGGCGTTGACGGAGCCGTGCCACGGTTCGGTGAGCAACAACACCCCGATTCCGGCGATGGCCGGCCACACCAGCGCCCTGCGGTTGTGGCTGCGCACTGCCGCGACGCTGAGCGGTCCGAGAAACTCGATGGCAACCGTGGTGCCCAATGGAATGCGCTCGATGGCGGAGAGGAACAGACTCGTCATCACCCCGGTGGTCACCCCCAGGGCGATCAGGGCGGGGATGTCCCGGCGGTTCAGGTCGCGCAACGGGGGACGCGCCAGTGCCAGAAAGATCAGCGCGCCCGCGCTGAGCCGAAGCCAGGCGGTGCCGGCCGGACCCACCTGGCCGATCAGCGGCAGCGACAGTGCTGAACCGAGTTGGACACAGAACATCGCGGTCACCGCCAGCGTCCAGGCCGGTACCGGCAGTGCGTGTTGTTCGGTTGTCGTTCCCATGGTTTCGCGGGCGAACTATATCGGAGTCGCAGGCATAGCTGCAGAAGGCGATCGGTCTTGAAAGCCCGGGAAAAGCCCTTTCGCACGAATCGGTGTCCTTTGCCCCGGAATCCGGAAGGGCTGCACTAGTCTGCGGACACCGGATACCCCTGAGGAGATCAGCCATGGTGGAGCGCAGCCCCGAACCAGCCGAGAACGGCGACCAGGGCGGCACGCCCAAACTGTCCCGCCGCAAGATCCTCGGCGGTCTCGCCGCCGCCGGCCTGGGTGCGGCTGCGGTGCCCGCTCTTGGCGGGTGCGGCCCGAAGAGTTCCGAGGCCGGGCCGCCCGGCTACGGCACCGGAATCAACGAGGGCTTCGACGGCAAGATCGAACTCGACATCCGCGACTCCACGCCGGACTGGAAACCCTTCGAACTGCGGAAGGCGCCGGAGGGGGCTCCGAACATCCTCGTGGTGCTCTACGACGACACCGGACTGGCGGCCTGGTCGCCGTACGGCGGCCGGATCGAGATGCCGGTCATGCAGCGCCTCGCCGACAACGGCGTGATGTATTCGCAGTGGCACACCACCGCGCTGTGCTCACCCACCCGGTCGTGTTTCCTCACCGGCCGCAGTCAGCATGTGAACCGCTCGGGGTCGATCACCGAGGGCTCCAACGGTTTTCCGGGTATGGCCGCCCGGTTGCCGGCGCAGTGCGCCACCATCGGGCAGGTGCTGCAGGACAACGGCTACAGCACCTTCTGGGTGGGCAAGAACCACAATGTTCCCGAGGAGGACGTCTCCAGCGGCGGCAGCAAGTCGGAGTGGCCGCTGCAGAAGGGTTTCGACCGGTTCTACGGATTCCTGGGTGGCGAGACCAATCAGTGGTTCCCCGACCTGGTCGAGGACAACCGGTTCGTCGAGCAGCCTTACGGTCCGGGCGAGGGGTACCACCTGTCCAAGGACCTGACCGACAACGCCATCCGGATGCTGCGGGATCAGAAGTCGTCGAACCCGTCCAAGCCCTGGTACATGTGGTTCTGCCCGGGCGCCAACCATGCCCCGCATCAGGCTCCGCAGGAGTACATCGACAAGTACAAGGGCCGGTTCGACGACGGGTACGAGGCCTATCGCGACTGGGTGCTGCCCCGGATGGTCGAGAAGGGCGTGTTCCCGGCTGGGACCAAGATGACCCCGATCAATCCGCTGCCCGAAGATGTCGCGGCGGCCAACGACGCTGTGCGACCGTGGAATTCGCTCAGCGCTGACGAGAAGAAACTGTTCTCGAAGATGGCCGAGGTGTACGCCGGCTTCTCCGAGTACACCGACGCCCAGGTCGGGCGGATCGTCGACTATCTGGAGCAGACCGGACAGTTGGAGAACACGATCATCTTCTACTGCGCCGACAACGGCGCCTCCGGTGAGGGCTCTCCGAACGGCTCGGTCAACGAGAACAAGTTCTTCAACGGCTACCCCGACGAACTGTCCGAGAACATGAAGTACCTCGACACGCTCGGCAGCCCGGACACCTACAACCACTATCCGACCGGTTGGGCCACGGCGTTCTCCACCCCCTTCCAGATGTTCAAGCGCTACGCCCAGTTCGCCGGCGGCACCTGCGACCCGATGGTCATCTCCTGGCCGAAGGGGATGAAGGCCAAAGGCGAAGTGCGCCATCAGTACCACCACGCCACCGACGTCGCAGCCACCGTCCTCGACGTCGCGGGGCTGGAGATGCCCAAGGAGTACAAGGGCATCAAGCAGTACCCGCTCAACGGTGTCTCGATGCGCTACAGCTTCGACGACGCGAAGGCGCCGACCGCCCGCAAGCGTCAGTACTTCGCCATGTTGGGCACCCGCGGTATCTGGCAGGACGGCTGGAAGGCGTCTGCGTTGCACGCGCCGCTGAGCAACAAGGGGCACTTCGACCAGGACCGCTGGGAGCTCTACCACGTCGATGAGGACCGTTCCGAATCCACCAACGTCGCGGATCAGCACCCGGACAAGCTCAAGGAGCTGATCAAGGCCTGGGACGAGGAGGCCAGGGACAACTTCGTGCTGCCGCTGGACGACCGTTCCGCCGTCGAGCAGGCCGGCACCCCGCGCCCGCAGTCCGAACCGCCGCGGGACCGCTACGTCTACTACCCGGACACCGCACCGGTTCCCGAAGGTGTCGCGGTCAGCATCCGCGGGCGCTCCTACAAGGTCGTCGCCAATGTGGACCTGACACCGGAGGCCGACGGTGTGCTCTTCGCGCACGGATCACGATTCGGCGGGCACACCCTGTTCATCAAGGACGGCCGGCTGCACTACGTCTACAACTTCCTGGGCATCAAGCCCGAACAGGACTTCTCCTCACCGGTGCTCACACCCGGAAAGCATTCGCTGGGAATGGAATTCACGCGGGAGAAGGCAGGGGAGCACGGCGAGTCGCTGGGCACCACGACGCTCTACGTCGACGGAAACCCGGTGGCGACCGGACCGATGCGCGCCCAGATCGGCAAGTTCACCCTGGCTGGTGACGGGTTGTGCGTCGGCTACGACAGCGGCGACAACGTCTCCGAGCAGTACAAGAACCCCGGAAAATTCAGCGGCGGCACGATCCAGGGCGTGGCCTTCGACGTCAGTGAGAAGGCCTACATCGACTTGAACCGGGACGCCGCGGCGGCCTTCGAGGCGGACTGAGAAACGGACTGAGTCAGCCGGCGGCGCAGCCCGGCAGGAACAGCGCGGCCGGGATCTTCGCGTCGGCGGGCGCGGTGGTGGTGATCGGATCGGTCCCGCAGACCTTGGCCTTGTCCTGGACCGCCCAGTCCTGTCCGTGCTGTTCGAACACGAAGGACGTCGGGGCGCCCATCTTCGGGTTGCTCTTGTCGGCCAGCAGACCGCCGGTCACGGCCCAACCGTCGGCGCAATCCAGATGGTCGATCGCGTAGACGTTGTCCGGGCCGAGTGCGTGCGCGGCATCCAGGGCCGGTTTGGCCAGTGCCTCCTTGGTGCAGGGGGCGGCGGCGGCGGTGCCGGCCGGCGACTCCTTGGCGGTGGTGCCCTTGTCGGCGGCGCAGGATGACAGCGAAACGGCGGCCAGAACGGCCATGGCGAGGGTGATACTGCTGCGGCAGGTCATGGCAGCAGACGGTATCGGCTGGCGGGGCGATTTACTGCGGGGACCCGCCGCGTGCCTGCGCCGCCAAGGCGATTCGGCTTCCTAGGATCGCCGGGTGGCCGATCGCTATGGCGCCGACATCCTGGCAAGCAACCCGCACAACACCGGCAAGGTCCGTTCGGTGGAGATGCCCGCCGAGGCCGGGATGGTGGTCGAGGACCCGCAATCCGGGTACGTCGGCGCCGTCGTCCGGATCGAGGGCGGCCGGGTCGAATTGGAGGACCGGCACGGCAGAACCCGGGTCTTCCCGCTGGGGCCGGGCTTCTGGGTCGACGGAAAGCCGGTGATCCTGACCGCGCCGCGCCGGGCCGCGGCGCCGACTCAACAGCGCTCCGCCTCCGGATCGGTGAAGGTCGCCGACGCTCGCGCGAAGGTGGCCCTGGCCGGGCGGATCTACGTCGAGGGCCGCCATGACGCCGAACTCGTCGAGCAGGTCTGGGGGCACGATCTGCGGGTCGAAGGTGTGGTGGTCGAGTACCTCGGCGGCATCGATGACCTGAGCGGCATCGTCAGCGAGTTCCGGCCACGGCCCGGCCGGCGCCTCGGCGTTCTGGTGGACCACCTGGTCGACGGGTCCAAGGAGTCCCGCATCGCCGAGGCGGTGCGTCGCGGACCGGGCGGCGAGCACACCCTGGTCGTCGGTCATCCGTATGTCGACATCTGGCAGGCGGTCAAACCGGCGCGGGTGGGACTGGACGCCTGGCCGACCATCCCGCGCAACGTCGAGTGGAAGCACGGCATCTGCGACGCCCTGGGCTGGCCGCACCGCAATCAGGCCGACATCGCCGCCGCCTGGCAACGCATCCGCGGCACTGTCCGGGACTGGAACGATCTCGAGCCGGCCCTCATCGGCCGGGTCGAGGAACTCATCGACTTTGTGACCCAGGGGGATTGAGCGCGGGCGGATTGGGTACAGGGGGATTGACGGCTGCGGCCTTCGCCGCCCGGTCGGCTGCGCGAGCCGGTGGCACGATCAGCGGCACCGCGATCAGTCCGATGATGCCGAACACCCAGCCGCCCAGCGTGGTGTCCGCACCGCCGAGCAGAGGTCCGGCCAGGCTCGGCCCGATGGCCAGG
The DNA here is from genome assembly GCF_017853185.1 of Mycolicibacterium sp. Taxonomy (GTDB): domain Bacteria; phylum Actinomycetota; class Actinomycetes; order Mycobacteriales; family Mycobacteriaceae; genus Mycobacterium. The sequence continues at coordinate 32,977 of NZ_JAFMJZ010000010.1, read as the reverse complement.
CCGATCGAGGACATACCGAGCATGAAGGCGACCAGGCGTCCGGAGTTGCGGTCCAGATCGGCCGCGACGGATAAGCCGAGGGGAAGAACCATCCAATAGCCCAGGTTCACCGCGAGATTGCCGGCGATATAAGCATTCGGAGTGTGCACCAACGCGACGGCGACGACGCCCAGTGCGGTCACCAGAAGGCCGAACGCACCCAGGATCCCGCGGCCCACCCAACGGCCAAGCAGCCACGGGGCGAAGGTGCCCAACAGTCCGATCAGCTGCGAGAAGCCCAGGAAACTCGAGACGCTCTGCGAGGACATCCCGGCGGTGCGGCCCAATTCCTGGGCGAAGGTCCACAGCCCCGCCACCGACAACTGCGACAGCGTCACCGCCAGGCCCAGCAGGATCGGCAGCGGGCTGAACAGCTTCAGATCGGTTGCGGCGGAGCCGGTTCCGGTCTCCTTGGCCTTGAGCAGCCGGGTGTCGGGCAACTTCCACCAGATCAGCGCCAGGCACACCAGCTGGACGGCGACCATCGCCGCATACGGCAACACGATCGGATACAGCTGGCGCAGATAGGGATTCGTGCTCATCATGATGAACACGAAGATCATGTACCAGAAAGTCAGCAGGCCGAACGAGCGTTCACTGTTGTTGGCGTAGGACAGCGCGGCGTTGCCGGCGACGAAGGTCAGTCCGCAGCCCAGGCCCAGCGCCAGCATCCCGGCGAAGAGACTCCAGAAGCCGGCCAAACCGGCGTAGTCACTGACCTCGCTGATGTAGAGCAACGCGACCGAGGAGACGGCGACTCCCCAGGTTGCGACTCTCTTGAGATTGCTGCCGCCGATCGAGTGCGCCAGTCCGAATTCGACCACCGCCATCGCGCCGAGGGCCGCGGTGACCAGGAAACCGGCCTGGGTGTTGGGCAGCCCGAAGCCCTTGTGGAACGACGTGGCATAGATCGGGCTGAGCAGATCGGCCATCGACCCGGCCACGCCGGCGGCGATCCCGCCGACCAGCAGTCCGGCGGGCTCCTTCTCAGCGTGCGTCATGGGTGATCCGCCCGTCCATCATCGTCAGCAGCACTGGAACCGAATGGATTTCGTGCGGGTCGACCCCGAACAGGTTCGCGCCCAGCACGGTGAGGTCGGCGGCCATGCCGGTTCGCAACGTCCCGGTGCGGTGCTCGAGGCGCAGTTGGTAAGCGCCGTTGGCGGTGTAGCCGCGCAATGCGTCATGCAGACCTATCCGCTGACGGGCCACCAGTGGCAGATCCTCGGGATGCCCGGGCCGGCAGCGGGTGACCAGCGACTCGATCTGAATCAGCGGCGGGATCTCCGGGATGTCGACACCGGGGATGTCGCTGCCGTAGGTGACGGTGGCCCCGGAGCGCACCAGGTCGCCGTAGGGGAACAGCCGTTCCTCGACGCGGTCTGCGCCCAGCATGGCGGTGTAGATGTCGCGGTACTGACCGTTGTAGTCGGTGCCCCACAACGGAGTGCAGTTGGCGATGATGCCCATCGACGCATACCGGTTGATGTCGGACGGGTCGACCATCGAATTGTGTGCCAGCACATGGCGTCTTCCCTCGTCCCCGCGGCGGCCCAGCACTGTCTCGTAGGCGTCCAGCACGGTGCGGGCGGACCCGTCGCCGTCGATGTGGATGTGCATGTCGAAGCCGGCGGCCTGCACCGCCTCGATCTGCGCCTCGATGTTCGCCGCGGGGAAGGTCATGGTGCCCAGATCGTCGGAGGCGTGCCCGCAGCACGGTGTCAACAGCAGTGCCCCACCGCTCATGAAGGTCCCGTCGGCCCACAGCTTGCAGGTGTTGATCGCGACGTGCTCGGACCGCAACTCGCGATGCCAGCGGCTCAGGCCGTCGGCGATGGCCTGCGGGTCGTCGGTCGGGGTACGGGTCCAGTACGAACCGACGATGCGCACCGGCAGTGTCCCGGCGTTGTCCTGGGCGATGAGATCCTCGAACACCCAGCGGGAGTCCTCGCTGGTGGCGCCGACGATGGTGCCGGCCTCGAAGTAGGCCGTCATGCCCCAGGCCGGTGTGGGCCGCAGCGTGAGTTCCTGCGCCGCATGGACGTTGGACACCGAGAACAGATCCTGCGCGACGAGGATGGGGATGGTCGCCGCAGCTTCGACGGCGTGGCCGGTCGGCGTGCCGTCGGGATCGCGCACCCAGTACTGCGTTCCAGGATCGGGGTCGGGGGTGTCCGGGCCGATACCGGCCGCCCGCATCGCGGCGGTGTTGAACCAGGAGTCGTGCGCATCGGCGGAGAACAGGTACATCGGCCGGTCGCCGGTGATCTCGTCGAGCCATTCCCGGCGCGGTGAGCGCTCCTCGAAGGAGTCGGGCATCCAGGCATGGCCGCGCAACGGCGCATCGGCGGGTTGGGTGGCGACCCAGTCCCGGATGGCCGCCAGCATCGCGTCGCGGCCGACGATCCCGGACAGGTTCACCCCGAGCTTGCTCAACGCCATCGAGGCCAGATGGTTGTGGGCGTCGATGAAGCCGGGCAGGCACATCCGGCCACGCAGGTCGATCAGTTCGGTGCCGGAGTCGACGAAGGCGTCGGCCGCATCGCGGGTGCCGACATAGGCGAGGTCGGTGCCGCGCACGACGATCGCCTGCGCCCAGGGCTGTGCCGGGTCACCGGTCCAGATCGGGCCGTTGGTCAGCAGGTAGGACGCCGCGGCGTTGCTCACAGGGGAAGGGTATCCCTGCGGACGTGAGGAAGAGTCAGCCTCGCCGGGTCTTGATCCAGGAACCCAGGTCCGAACGCAGGTACAGCACGCCCAGCAGCACCGTCGCGTACACGACCCCCATGACCGCCCAGGCGAACGGCAGCAGCAGCGGCTGACCGAGCAGGGTCAGACCGTCGAAAGCCCCTGGCGCGACCGAGAATCCGGCTCCCATGACGACCCCGCCGATGGTGCAGCGGATGATCTTCGGGCGCAGCGGTCCGATGAGCCGGTTGCCCCGCATCGACTTGCCCGCCACCACGGCCCCGGCCACCAGCGCCGCCAGGAACAGCAGTTGCGGGAGTGCCTCGCTGGTGTCGGCCCGGCTGAGTTCGCCGAGTAGTTCGGTGTAGGCCCACGGGCCTACGAGTTGGACCAGGGCGACGAACAGGATCGCGACCAACAGGATCGCGGTGCGCGGATCCCAGGCCTTGTGCAGGAAATCGCTGACGCTCTCATGCTTGCCCCTGATCAACCGGTACAGGTCGAGTCCGAGCACGACTGCGAAAAACACCAGGGTGGGCGCCGGGTAGTTCAGCGAGGTCGTCACCGCCGGTGACCCGGTGTGGGTGACCGCCGTGGATCCGAACACGTGCGGGGTGAGCAGGCAGCCGAGGTAGAAACCGAGGACCGTCAGCAGGAAGGTGTATTCGCCGGAGCCGATCCGGGCGATGGTTCCGGTGGTGCACGCGCCGTTGACCACCGCGCCCAGGCCCAGCAGCACGCCACCGACCGCCGACCAGACCGTCACCGGGAAGACCCGGGCATGGATGGTCGTGCCGGTGCCCATGGTGAGCAGCACGAGTCCGCCGGCCACCAGGAACCACGCCGAGGCGATGGCCAGGAACCGGTTCCATGACCGGCGGTGGACGATGTCGTCCACCGCCACGACGGTGCAGGTGTTGCCGCGCTGGATCGCCGTCCCCAGCAGAAACACCAAGGGAAGCGAGATCAGCATGGCCTTGGTCACCGGAAGGGTCACCGGAAGATCCTAAGGGTCGGTTTCGGTCAGCCGTGGCCGACCGGCTGGCAGGTCATGGGTGCGCCGCCGCTGTCGGAACGGGGCGCTGAGGCCGCTGCGATCTGACCGGCCCGGGTCAGAGCGTTGCCGGCGTCCGCGGCGCCGGCGGTCTCAGCGGGCATGGCCATGCTGCTGCAGCCGCCGTCGTTCGGCGCGGCCAGCGCCTGCGGGGCGGAGCCGATCGTGAGGGCGGCCAGGGCGATGCCCGCCGCGCCCAGTGCGGTGCTGATGGGTCGAGTGACTTTGCGGTTCATGGTGACTCCTTGATTGTCTCGGCCGCCGGTTGGTGGCGTGCTTTGACTATCGCGGCCGGCAGCCGGGCGCTCTGTCCGCCGACGAGCCCCTGATCCGGCTGACACCGGTGTCCACCGATTGGGGGAGGGCGCCAGCCTGTTCAGCGCTGGCCGGACTCGGTCCGGACCTCCCGGATGGTCTCCGCATCGCAGAGGTTCAGTTTGTGTGCCAGCTTCGTGGCCTGCATGGCATCGGCGACCAGATGCAGCGGAATGCCCTCTGCCCGAAGGGTTTTCGCGTGCTCACGGACTTGCTTGTTGCGGTCCTCGTCGTCATCGCCGACCTGCCGGATGATGATCAGTTCGACGCGGCCCGGGAATTCGCGGGCCATCTCCTCGTACGTCAGCGCATCCCGTTGGCCGCTGTCGCCGATCAGCACGAACTTCATGCCCGGATAGGCCTCGAGGAGGCGGCGGATGGCGGTGCGCTTGTGTTCGGCTCCGCTGCGCCGGAGATAGCGCTCGGTAGGTCCCCAGTCGGTGAGGAACATCGGCCCCTGCGGGAATGCCCGCAACTGGATGAATTGTTCCAACAATGGATAGAACGACCAGCTTCCGGTCGAGACGTAGAAGAACGTCGGCTCCGGTTTGCGGTTGCCGGCCTTATTGGCGACGCCGCGGGTCAAGCCGCGGTAGAGCGAGGACATGCCGGGGATCGCGCGGCGCTGATTGGCCTCCCGCAGCAGCGTCCGGGTCACCATCGACACGCCTTCGGTGAGACCGGTGAGCAGGATCGTGTCGTCGATGTCGGAGATCACCAGGAACGGCGCCCGCAGTGAGGGTTTGACCACCCGGCCGGCGCCGGAGGCGGACTCGCCGCCGTCGACCGCGGTGGCCGTGGCGTGGGCGTCGTGCCAGCCGACCTTCAGATTCGGAACCGGCAGCGAAAAGTTCGCGAAACCGTGGTCGTCGGTGATCTCGGTGGCGGTGTGATTGCCGATCCGCAGCTCCACCTCGACGCCGGCGAGGGCCAACGCCGAGTGCCTGCGCAGGTTGGACTGGGCGGTGTCCCAGTAGGGGATCCAGCTGCCGCCGGGAAGTTCCGGCGTCTCGATCACCCGCACCCGGACCTTCGCGAGGTCGTCGGCGACGAAGCCGCGATAGACCACCACGTGAATGCCGCGGAACTCCCCGGATTCCATCTTGGAGTCGCGGCGACGCTTGGTCAGACCGGACTCGATCCCGGCCACCACGGCGGCGACCTCGGGGCTGCGCAGCTTGGCAGTCAGTTCGGAGGCGATCCGGCGGGGCAGGCGTGCCATGGCGTTCAGCATGGCAAAGGTCTACCGGGTCGGTCGCCTTTCTCGCGAATCGTGGGCGATCATGAGCGGATGCCCTACGGAAAATACGGGCCCTGGGCCGTCGTGGCGGGTGGATCCGAGGGAGTCGGGGCCGAGTTCGCCCGCCTTCTGGCGCACTCCGGGGTCAATCTCGTTCTCGTCGCCCGCCGCACCGAGCCCCTCGTGCACACGGCAGAGGTCTGCGCACGGTCCGGTGTCGAAGTGCGCACGGTGGTCGCTGATCTGGCGACGCCGGGCGGGTGTGACGCGGTGACCGCAGCCACCCGGGGACTGGAGGTCGGTCTGCTGATCTACAACGCCGGCGCCAACACCTGCAGCAGGGAGTTCCTGGACGGCGACCTCGCCGAGTTCCAGCGCGTGGTCGACCTCAACATCACCACCATGACCGGACTCGTGCAGCACTACGGTCGGGCCATGCGCGCGCGTCGCCGGGGCGGGATTCTGCTCGTCGGGTCGATGGCCGGATATCTCGGATCAGTGCGACACACCGTCTACGGGGGAGTCAAGGCCTTCGGCCGGATCTTCGCCGAGGGCCTGTGGGTGGAGTTGCGCGAACACGGCGTCGACGTGCTGGAGTTGGTCCTCGGTGTCACCCGGACACCGGCCATGGAGCGGGCCGGGCTGAACTTCGACATCCCCGGAATGAAGGTGGCCGATCCCGCCGAGGTGGCACGGGAGGGACTCGACCAGCTTCCGTTCGGACCGGTGTACATCGCCGGCGGCAACGGCGAGGACGTAGCCCGCCGCAGCGACCCCGACCGTGCGAAAGTCGTTGAGGGAACTAATCGTTTCATGCGACGTCTGCTCGACGGCGACGGAGTGGACCAAGACGGAGTGGACCAAGACGGACTGGTACAGGAGGAGCGGCAATGAGCGCGGACCGGTTGGATGCCATCGAGCGTCGGCTCAGGACCCTGGAGGACGAGCGCGACATCGCCCGGCTGATCGCGGCCTACGGGCCGCTGGTGGACTCCGGTGACGCCGACGGGGCGGCCGCACTCTGGACCGCCGACGGCAGCTATGACGTCGGGGACTGGCTGATGTCCGGCCGTGACGAGGTGGCCGCCATGGTGCGCTCCGAGGCGCATCAGGGTCTGATCGCCCAGGGGTGCTGCCACTTCTTCGGACCGCCGGTCATCGAGGTGAATGGCGATGAGGCCGTGGCGATCTGCGAATCCACCCTGTTGGTGCGACGGGAGTCGGGCGGCTACGCGATCGCCCGGGCGGGTGTGCACCTGATGAGGCTGCGTCGCGACGAGGGACGCTGGCGGATCACCAGTCGCGTCGCGCGACAACTCAATGGGGGCGAAGCGGGCCGGGACCTGATCGCCGAGGTGCTCGGCGCCGGTCAGGACGGCGACTGAGCCAGCAGGCTCAGGGCGGTCGCGATGTCCAGATCGTCGCGGTCCTTGGCAGCCGTCCACCGCCGCAGAGCATCGGCTGTGCCCCTGGCGAGACCATCGGGTAACCCGTTGCTGCGCAACACATCGGCGACCTCGAGCATTTCCGGTGCCCACCGCCAGGCCTTGGCCGCCACACCCGGGAACTGTTCGACGTCGGCGAGTGGGAAGGAGCGCAGTAGTTCCGCCTCGCGTATCAACTGTTCGTCGACGCCGTGCTCGAGGGCCAGTGCGTGGGCGACGGCGGCCAGCACCCTGCTCGCCTTCTGATAGGACGCGTAGGCCATCTTCAGCGCAGAGGCCTGCCCGACACCGCCGGGCAGCGTGATGACCTCCAGGGCGGTGCCGTCGAACAGTTCCGGCACCCCGTCGGCATCACCGGACAGGTACAGCCGGGTGGTGCCGGGGCGGTGCGGGGGTTCGCCGATGATCCCGCCGTCGACCACGCGGGCGGTGGGCAGCAACGCGGCGATGCGGTTGACCCGGGCCGGGGTGATGGCATTGGCCTCGACGAAGGTCCCGGCGTAGCCGGCGAGTTCGCGGGCCAGGTCCTCGGCAGCGGCGGGCGGGCAGATCGACAGGACGATCCCGGCGCCGTCCAGAGCGGCCGCCAGTGTGCCGCACTCCTCGAAACCGGCTGCGGCAGCACGGTTTCGCGTCGCGACGCTGCGGCCCGCGCCGACCCACCGAACCGTCGCGCCGCCGGCAACCGCCTGCCGCCCGACGGCCGCCCCCATCGCTCCCGGATGCAGCAAGGTCACCACCGTCATGACAGTGATTATGCGGCCAGCACAATGACGGTATGTCTGCACAGGACCGGCTGCACTGGGATGGGGTGTACGCCGAACGCGGCCCGGTCGGTTCCGGTACGGCGGATCTCCCGGCGGTGTTCACGCCTTATGAGCAGGAATTCCCCACGGTCGGAAAGGCGTTGGAGCTGGCCTGCGGCCAGGGCGGGGCCACCGTCTGGCTGGCCCGGCGCGGCCTCGATGCGTGGGGCGTCGACGCCTCGCCGGTGGCGGTCGCCGCCGCTCGCGACCTCGCTGCGCACTGGCAGGTGGGCGGCCGCTGCCGGTTCGACGTGGCCGACCTCGACCGCGGCCTTCCGCCGGGGCCGCCGGTCGACGTCATCCTCTGCCATCGGTTCCGGGCGCCGGGTCTCAACGATGCGGTGATCGAACGCCTGAAGCCCGGCGGGCTGCTGGCCATCGCGGTGCTCAGCGAGGTCGATGCCACGCCGGGTCCCTACCGCGCGGTGCCGGGTGAATTGGCTGCGGCTTTCCTCGCACTGGACGTGATCGGCTCCGGAGAGGGGCGCGGGACCGCCTGGTTGGTGGCGCGTAAGTCCTAGGGCGCGAAACTTCAGGGCGCGGAACTTCAGGGCGCGGAACTTCAGGGCGCGGAACTTTTGGGCGCGGCGAAACCCGCTGCGCCCAGGACCTTCTGGCCCGCATCGCCGGCCACCAGATCGACGAAACTCGTCGCCAGACCGGTGTGGCCGGACTGCTTGAGTACGGCGATCGGATAGGTGTTGACCGCCGCGGCAGCCTCCGGGAACGCAACGCCGGTCACCTTGTCGCCGGCGGCCTGCACGTCGGTGAGGTAGACCAGTCCGGCGTCGGCCTGCCCGGTGACGACCTTGTTGAGGACGTCGGCGACCGACGACTCCTCGCTGACCGGATCGAGCCGGACTTCGGCGGCCTGCTCCACCTTCTGCGTCGCCGAACCGCACGGCACCGCGGGTGCGCAGACCACCACCGAAAGTTCCTGTTGGGCAAGGTCTTTCAACGCGCTGATCTTCTTCGGATTGCCCGGGGCGACGGCGATCATCAAGGTGTTGGACGCGAAGTTGACCGGATCGCCGGCCAGCAGTCCGGCGCGCGCGGCCTTGTCCATGTTCTTGAGGTCAGCCGAGGCGAACACGTCGGCCGGCGCGCCCTGCGTCAGCTGGGTGACCAGATCGGAGGATCCGGCGAAGGAGAACTCGACAGCGGTTCCCGGATTGTCGGTCGTGAACTGCTCACCGAGTTCGGTGAAGGACTTCTTCAGCGACGCCGCGGCGAAGACGGTGATCGTCTGCGTTGGTTCGGGGGAAGTCGAGGAACATCCGGCCAAGGCGGTGACCAAGGCCGCCGCGGCTGACGTCAAGGCCAGCGCGCCGGTTCTCTTCACGACACAGCATCTTTCCGCACCGGGACATGAGGTAGAACCAGTTGTGTGCGGATCGGACTCTCAACCCCCATCGTCATGCAGATACCGGGCACCGCGTCGGACTGGGAGGCCGCCGGGAGCGTCGAGGAGCTGGTCCGGATCGCCGTCGTGGCCGACGAACTCGGCTACGACCACCTCACCTGCGGGGAACACGTCATGGTCCCGGTCGGCGCCGGGGAGGGGCGCGGCCTGACCTACTGGGATCCGTCGGCGACGTTGGGGTTCCTGGCCGCGCGCACCAGCCGGATCCGGCTGGCGACCTCGGTGCTGGTGCTCGGCTACCACCACCCTCTGGAGATCGCCAAGCGTTACGGCACCCTTGATCTGCTCAGCGGTGGCCGGATGGTGCTGGGTGTGGGCGTGGGATCGCTGGCCCCCGAATTCGAGATGCTGGGCGCCTCGTTCGCCGATCGCGGTGAGCGGGCCGACGAGGCGATCGCCGCACTGCGCGCCGCCTGGTCCGATCCCCGGCCGTCCTTCGATGGGCGGTTCTATTCGTTCGCGGGCGTGGCCGTCGAGCCCTGCTCGGCCCGGCCGAGGGTGCCGATCTGGGTGGGCGGCTACACGCAGCGTTCGCTGCGGCGCGCGGTGACGCTGGCCGACGGCTGGATGCCCTTCGGGCTGACCATCGAACAGCTGACCGGGATGCTGGCCCGATTCGAGCTTCCGGACGGGTTCGAGGTGGTGCTCTCCAGCGGCCGCGCCCTCGACCCGATCGGCGATCCGGGGGAGGCCGAGCATCGGCTGAACCGGGTGCGCGAGGCCGGCGCGACGGTGGTCAACTGCGTGCTGAGCGCGCAGTCCGCGGGACATTTCTGCGATCAGCTGCACGCGCTTCGGGGCATCGCCGGCGGCATCACCTAAAACACCCGTACCGCCGGTTCGCCGCCGATACCATCACTGCGCCCCGGCATGCTCCCTGCGCCGGGCGGAGCAGAGGGGTCGGAGTCAATGTCGAAAACGGCAGCCGAGATCGTCAAGAGCCTCGGGGGACCGGCCAATATCGCCGGACTCTCGCACTGCGCCACCCGGCTGCGGTTCCAGCTGCGCGACGCCTCCGGGATAAAGCAGTCCGACATCGAAGCCGTTTCCGGCGTGATGGGCGCCGTCCCGCAGGCCGGCAACCGCTACCAGGTGGTCATCGGCGGCGCGGTCCAGACCGTCTACAACGAGATCATGGCGCTGCCGGAGATGGCCCGCACCGGCGCCATCGACGCCGCCGCGGTCAAGGCCGCCGCCCGCGCCAAGGGCCCGCGCGGCAAGTTCTCCTGGCTGGACAGCTTCTTTGAGTTCCTCTCCGACTCGTTCCGCCCGATCCTGGGAGCCCTGCTCGGCGCCTCGCTGTTCATCACCTTCATGGCGCTGATGAGCACGCTGAAGGTGATCCCGAACTGGGCCGACCCGCGCACCGACCTCCCGCCGTCCTGGCAGTTCGTCAACCTGTGCTGGCAGAGCGTCTTCGTCTTCCTGCCGCTGATGGTCGCCTACAACGCCTCGAAGAAGCTCAACGCCGATCCGTGGGTCGGGTTCGCGATCATGGCCGTGGTGATGTTGCCCGGGTTCTCCGCGCTCAAAGAGGTCAGCCAGAAGACCATGGCCTTCGGCTCCGAGATCGACGTGGTGCACATCTTCGGTGTACCGCTGACCATCTTCAACTACAGCTCGCAGGTGTTCCCGCCGCTGTTGATGGCCGCCGTGCTCGGACCGCTGTACAAGTTCCTCAAGCGAGTCATCCCGGAGAACGTGCACCTGATCTTCGTGCCGTTCCTCTCGATGCTCATCATGATTCCGCTGACGGCCTTCCTCATCGGCCCGATCGGCGTCTACACCGGCGCCGGCCTGGCGCACGTGCTCAAGAGCATCAACGACTTCTCGCCGTTCATCTTCGCCATCCTGATCCCGCTGGCCTACCCGTTCATGGTGCCGCTGGGTCTGCACTGGCCGATCAACGCGATCATGCTGCTCAACATCCAGACCCTGGGCTACGACTACATCCAGGGCCCGATGGGCGCATGGAACTTCGCCTGCTTCGGCGCCACCGCGGGCGTGCTGTTCCTGGCCTGGCGGGAACGTGACCGTCAGATGCGACAGACCGCGATCGGCGCTCTGGCCGCCGGACTGCTCGGCGGAATCTCCGAACCTTCGCTGTACGGAATCCACCTACGGTTCAAACGGATCTATCCGCGAATGCTGGTGGGCTGCCTGGTCGGTGGTCTGATCATCGGCATCGGGGGCGGAGTCAAGACGAGCGCATTCGTGTTCACCTCGCTGCTGACCATCCCGGCCTTCAACAGCATGGGGTTGTACGCGGTCGCGGTGCTCGCCGCCTTCTTCACTGCGATGATCCTGGTGGTCATCTCCGGCTACCGCTCGCCGCAGGACGCCGAAGAGTTGGAGGCCGCACAGGTGCCGGTGGCCGATCTGGAGGGTCCGCTCGCCGGAGCCAGCGCCGGAACCCTGATCGCGGCCGCCGCCACCAAGGCGGCAGGGGAGACCGGTGTCGTGGTCGAGATCGACTCGCCCCTGGCCGGCACCGTGGTCCCACTCAACGAGGTCCCCGACCCGGTGTTCAGCAAGGGCACCATGGGTCCGGGGGTGGCGGTGCTGCCCTCCGGCAACACCGCATATGCGCCCGGCAACGGCATGGTCGTCGCCGCCCCGGCATCGGGTCACGCCTTCGGTCTGGTCCTCGACGGCGGCGTCGAACTGCTGATCCACATCGGCATCGACACCGTCCAACTCAAGGGCGAGGGCTTCACGGTGCACGTCACCAAGGGCCAGAAGGTCACTGCCGGAACACCTTTGGTGACCTTCGACCGCGGCGTCATCGAGGCGGCGGGCTATCCGCTGGTCACCCCGATCATCGTGCTCAACGCCAAGAAATTCGGCGGGGTGGAGACCACCGCGCAGGGGGAGATCGCCGTCGGCGACACGATCCTGGCGGTCGCGCCGGCTCCGGTCCCCGCGGAGGCGGGGCTCTAGACGCGTCGCGGCGTTGCGGCGATGAAGAGCACCGCCGCGACCGCGCTGAGGCCACCCAGTGCGAACAGGATGACGTAGTCGTGCTCGGCGATGAAGCCGTTGGCGCCCTTGGCCTTCGGGCTCAGGATCACCGCGACCAGGGCGGCTCCGATGGCGCTGCCGACGGTGCGGGCGATGGCGTTCATGCTGGTCGCCACGGCCGTCTCGCGGGCATCGACCTCGCCGACGACAAGGACGGGCAGTGCCCCGTAGGCCAGGCTGATGTAGGCGTTGGCCAGCAGGTAGGCGGCGATGACCTCCCAACGGCTGGTGTGCAGGGTGGCCAGTAGCAGGAAGCCGAGCACCCCGGCCGCCGCACCCGTCATGCCGACCACCCGTGCCCCGAACCGTTCGATGTAGCGGCCGCTGACCACGGCGGTCACCGAGGCGGCGATCGCACCGGGCAGCAGGAAGACCATGCTGGCGTCGAGCACGCTGGCCCCGAATCCGTAGCCGCTGGCCGTCGGGGTCTCCACGAAGTCGGTCAGGCCGAGGAAGACGAAGTACAGCCCCATCCCGACCAGGACGGTGGCGATGTTGGTCAGCAGAATCGGCCGGCGGGCCAGCATGCCGACCGACACCAGGGGCTGGGAGCCCAGAAACAGGCACCGCCGTTCCCACCGCCACCAGCCGGCCATGATCCCCAGTCCGGCCGCGGCCAGTCCGATCGTCTTCACCGAATCCCCGCCCCAGCGCCCGGATTCGGTGAGCGCCAGCAGCAGCGCCGAGAGTCCCAGCGCCAGGCCGAGTGCGCCGGCCCAGTCGATGCTGCCGGTGGACTGGTTGTCCCGCCGGGGCACCACGACCGCCACCGCGATGGTGATGGCCACCGAGAAGGCGGTGGTCAGCCAGAACACCCGGTGGTAGTCGGCGTTGCCCTTCATCAGCAGGCCGGTGACCACCAGCCCGAGACCGCCGCCGAGTCCGAGCATCGCCGACAGGACGGCCATCGAACGGACCAGTCGCTCGGCGGGGACCTCGTCGCGCAGCACTGCCACGCTGACCGGGTAGAGGGAGAACGACGCCCCCTGCAGTACCCGCGCCAGCACCAGCAGAGCCAGTGACGAGGTGACGGCGGCGAGCACCGAACCGGCCAGGACCAGGCCCAGCACCGCGAGTAGGACCCGCTTCTTGCTGCGCAGGTCGGCCAGCCTGCCGATCAACGGGGTGCTGGCGGCAGCCGCCAGCAGGTTGGCGGTGAGAACCCAGCTGACGTTGACCGCGGAGGCGCCCACCTGAGTGGCGATCACGGTGAGGATGGGCACCACCGCCGTCTGCAGGATGGCGACGGTCAGCACCACGATGCTGAGCGTGCCGACCAGGATCCCCTCGGAACGCCGGACGGAGGTGGCAGACATACCGCCAACGATGGTGCACGGAAGCGCCGGGCGTTGTCCGCCGTTGGGACCTCGGATCGGTGGAGTCAGCTGTCCACCGAATAGGGGGCGTGCCGAACATCGCTCTAAGCGTCTGCTCAGGTATGTTTCTGACGCTTGTGCCGCCTGTCGGGGGCGGCACGAAGAAAGGGATACCACGGAAATGCAGATCTCACTTCGCTCGCACCTCATCGCGGGCGCCGCGGCCGTCGTCGGAGCAGGCGCCATCATGGCCCCCGTCGCGCAGGGTCACCTCGCGCTTCCCGCTCTCGCCATGCCGCACGCCGCGCAGGTTGCGCTCGCCGCATTCGACAGCCCGTTCGCCGCGCTGCTGGGCACCGCTGAGATGGGTCAGAACTACTTCCTCGGGGTCTATTACAACGGCGGCGACGCACCGACTCCCGGCGCGGGCGAAGCGAACTGGCCTTATGCCGGGTTCGATCAGACCGGCGGCGACTACTTGAACTACGCGCTGTACAACAATGTGGAGCTTGGCTACTACGCCTTCGTGGGTCAGGTTCCGCAGAACATCCTCGATGCCAGCCCGGTCATCCGTCAGCTGGAGACCAACGTCGCCAGCTATCTCAACGCGGGCATCTCCGGACTCATCGGCACCGGCCTGGCGCTCACCGACGGGCTCTGGAACTTCCCGAGCGCTCTGGTGACCGCCGCGCAGCTTGCGCTGGCCGGCAATTTCACCGAGGCGCTGAGCACCCTGACGGCTGCGGTGATCACCCCGATCCAGAACGCGGCAGCGAGCCTGGTCTCCGCCGGCACCTACATCGCCAGCAATATCGCGGCCCGGCTCGGTGCGGTCGTGGCGGCGCTGCCGCAGATCGTCACCACCTTCGTCGGAGCCGCCGCCGGTAGCGCTGCACTGGTCGCGGAGGAGGTGACGGCGGTGAGCAGTGCGGTGATCACCAACCTGCTCGCGCTGAACTTCCAGGGCGCCTGGAACGCCGGTGTTGCGGGCTGGCTCGGCCCGTCCGGCCTCCCCGGCCTGTCGCTGAACCTGCTTGCCGGCGCCGGCATTCAGACCGGTCCGATCACCTCGGCGGCAGACATCCCGACCAACTTCGTGCCCAGCCTCCGGACGGCCACCCAGGGCGCGGTGTGGACCCTGGCGAATGCGCTCACCGCCTCCGCGGCCCCGGCTGCCGCGGTTCCGGCTGCTGCGGCCCCGGCTGCCGCGCGTGCCCCGCGTTCCGCAGCGGTCAGCCGCGCCGCGGCCACGGCCAAGCCGGCCGCCGCCAAGGCGTCCAAGGCGCCGCGCGCGGCCCGGGCGGTCAAGGCCGCTCACTAAGCACCGGTTCGAAGGGCGGGGATGCGCATTCGCGCATCTCCGCCCTTCTGCTCAGTGCCGGATCATTCGGTGCGGGATGGACTGCGGCAGGTTCTCACGCAGGCCCAACCGCGCGGCCCGATCGCAACTGGCCACGGACCCCGCGATGCCAGCCGTAGGATTTCGGTACCTAACGAGGGGTGCTGATGAAGAAGACGAATGCAGTGTTGATGACGGGGTTCCCGGGTTTCCTCGGGTCGGCCCTGCTCCCCGGAATCCTCGCGAAGCGGGAAGGGGCAGTGGTCATCTGCGTCGTGCAGGCCAGGCATATGGACACCGCCAAGGCCAAGCTGGCAGAGATTCAGACAGCCCATCCCCACACCGTCGACCGGGTCCGACTCGTCGAGGGCGACATCACCAAACGAGGCCTCGGCCTTTCCGCTTCCGTTCCGGTGGACGACGTCCACGAGGTCTGGCACCTGGCGGCCGTGTACGACCTCTCGGTGTCCGAGGACATCGCCAAGCTGGTCAACATCGTCGGCACCGACAACGTCCTGCAGTTCTGCCGCGAGCGGTCGAATTTCCGTCGGCTGCAGTACGTGAGCACCTGTTACGTCTCCGGCGCCTACGACGGCGAGTTCACCGAGGAGATGCTCGAAGAGGGCCAGAAGTTCCAAAACCATTACGAGGAAACCAAATACGAGGCCGAGCGGCTGGTTCGCGCGGCGATGGCCGAAGGGCTGCCGGCGACCATCTACCGACCCGGCATCGTGGTGGGGGACTCACGCACCGGCGAGACCCAGAAATACGACGGGCCCTACTTCGTCGCCACCTACATGAAGCGGCTGCCCGCCGTGACGTTCCTGCCGAACGTCGACAAGGACGTCATGGCCTCGCTGGTTCCGCGGGACTACGTCATTGCGGCCATGGACGCGCTGAGCGTTCTGGACAAATCCGAGGGCAAGACCTACCAGTTGACCGACCCCAATCCGCCGTCCGCCCGCGAGGTGGCCGAGATCTTCGGCCATCACCTTCACCGGAAACTGGTCTGGCTGCCCATCCCGGTGTCGGCCGTGCGCGGACTGCTCGACACGGTCCCCGGGATGGAACTGCTCACCGGTCTGCCCGCGGAGACCCTGGACTACTTCGCGTTCCCCACCACCTACGGCACGGCGGACACCGTGGCCGATCTCGAAGGCACCGGCGTCTCATGCCCCCATTTCCGCGATTACGCCGACAAACTGCTCGACTTCATGGCGGCCCACCCGGAGTTCGACTCGCAGGCAATGGTCTAGAGGGATCCCATGACTGAGCGCAAGCAATCGCTGATCGTCAACATCAGCCTCAGCGGTCCCGAACGGGACTACGACCACTCGGTGGAATTCCTGGGCGGATCCTTCCGCATCATCCGGATGGGCACCGGCGGAAACGTCAAGCGGGCAATCGAAGAACTGCACACGTGGTCCGGGCAGGCCGCGGCCATCGGGATCAGCGGAGTCCACGACGCTGAGGTCGCCGGAACGCTGAAGGGCGATCCGGGCAAGCTTCGGAAGGCCGCTGAGGAGTCCGCCGAGACGGTTGTCACCGATGGCCATCGGTTGCGCAACGTGTTGCAGGAGTGGACCATTCGGCACCTGGCCGGCGAGATGCCGGGCTATTTCTCCAATGCGCGAGTGGTCGTGCTCGGCGGACGCAACCACTACCGCACCACCCGGGTGCTGTCGGAGAGCACGCAGAACATGCACTTCGCCGACCCTGCGGTGGAGTACGGCCTGTCCGACATCCATACCCCGTTCGAGGTGTTCGAGCGCGTGGTGTCCGCCTCGGGCTGGCTTCTGGAGAAGCTCCCCTCCGCGGTGGTCTCGGCTGCCACCGCCCCGGCCCGCAAGATCATCGAGACCCAGGTTCGCGAGGCCCTGCAGAACTGCGACGTCGTGGTGGCCACCTTCCCGGAACTCGCCCAGTTCGAGTTGGACGACCTCAAGGGCAAGACCCTCATCTCGACGTCCATCGGATCCGAGCGGCTGAACAGCCTGCGGGAGCGTGGAGTCGACCTCATCCTCGACGATGTTCCGCAGCCGTTCGACGATGTGGTGGTCAATGAACCCACCCTCGAGGCGCTGATGCTGGTGGCCGGCCAAGCCGAGGAGTCACGTCTGTCCGACGACGATCTGCTCGACATGATCCAGTCAGCCGGGCTGCGGCCGCGAATCCTCTACCCGAGCGGCTTCAAACGGAAGTCCCGCTTCGCCTTCGTGATCCACCCGCTGTCCCAGGAGTACTTCCGCAATGTGAAGGCACTAGATGCCGTCGCCGACGTGGCGCCGGGGATCTTCATGGATGGCGTGGAGAAGCTGATGGCACACGTGCCGCCGTTCGTCTACAGCCACGTCACCGGTATCACGTCGCCGACGGGTGCTGAGGCCGAAGGCTGGCTCATCACCGTCGGCGGCACCCCCAAGGAATTGATGTCGCACGATCCGGAGTTCACCTACTCCCGGCTCCTCGCGGCGGCCGACATGGCACAGAAGATGGGCGCCCAGATCATGGGCCTCGGTGCGTTCACCAAGGTCGTCGGCGACGCCGGGGTCACGGTGGCCAAGCGCGCATCGCTTCCCATCACCACGGGCAACTCCTACAGCGCCTCGGGCGCGCTGTGGGCGGCCCATGACGCGGTCCGCCGGCTCGGCATCGCGAAAGTCGACAAGAAGGGACACATCAAGGGCAAGGCGATGGTGGTCGGCGCGACCGGCGCGATCGGCTCGGTGTGCGCCCGACTGTTGGCGATGGCCGCCGACGAGCTGTGGCTGGTCTCCATCGAACCGGCCAAGTTGCTGGCGCTCAAGGAGGATATCGAGCGGGAGAACCCGCGGGCGAAGGTCCACGTGGGCGCCAGTGCCGACGAGCACATCGCCGACATGGACGTGATCGTCACCGCCACCTCGGGGGCCGGCAAGAAGGTCCTCGACATCATGAAGGTGAAGCCGGGAGCGGTGATCACCGACGTCGCGCGGCCGTTGGACCTTTCCGCAGAGGATGTCGCCAAGCGGCCCGATGTGCTGGTCATCGAGTCCGGCGAGATCGAACTGCCCGGCGATCCGCAGATGAAGGGAATCGGCCTGCCCAAGGGCGTCGCCTACGCGTGCCTGGCCGAGACCATCGTGCTGGCACTCGAGGGCCGCTATGAGACGTTCACCGTCGGGCGCAACATCGAATGGGAGAAGGTCAAGGAGATCTACCGGCTCGGGCTGAAGCACGGCATGAAGCTCGCCGCGATCTCCGGTGTCAACGGGGTCTACACCGACGAAGACCTCGCCAGGATCCGTGAGTTGGCGCTGGCCAAACGGGAGGAAATGGCAGCGGCGGAGTCCTGATCGGATGACGGAGAACGAATTGCTCGACGCGGTGCGGTGTTTCGTCACCCTGGCCAACGATCGCGTGGAGATCGGCGATCACGACGGCGCCCTCGCGGCGATGGAACGTCTGGCCGCCGACCCGTATGCCAGGGATGCCGACGAGCGGGTGCGCCGTGCCGTCTCGTCCGGGTTCGTCGACGTTGCTATCGCCCTGTCCACCGCCGGCGAACCGGCGTTCGCGGTGCGCGTCGACGAACGCCTCGCGACGGCCTTCCCGCACGAGAGCGATCCGGTGGTGCGGGTCGATCTGGCCCGCGGACTGCACAATCTGGCACTGCATCGCGCCGAGGCCGGTGATCTCTCCGGGGCCATCAACGCGGGTCGGTTGTTGTGGGCCAGGCATGGCGAGGACAGCGATCCGGAGATCCGCGACGCAGTGGCCCGGGGGCAGCGGAACCTGGCCATCGACCAGGCGGCCGACCAGGATCTGCCCGGAGCGATCGAAACGGGCCAACGACTCGTCGACCGATTCGGCGCCGATCAGACTCCCGGCGTCCGGGCGGCGGTGTCAGGGGCGATGGTCAACCTCGCCGATCACCTCGCGCAATGTGGGCGACTCCCGGAGGCGATCGCCGCCGGGGAACGCCTCATCGCCCTGTTCGGTGCGGACGCCGAGGCCTCCATCGTCGAGTCCGTCGAGCGGGGTCGAGCCGATCTGGAAGGCCGCCGTGTGCAATCGGATCCCGAAGGCCCGCAAACCCTTTCGGAATTCCTCGGAGGCTAGGCCACTGGTGGCCGGACTAGGTGACCGCCCGACTAGGTGACTGCGGAGAACCGCTCGGCGTGAATCTGGTCCTCGGGCACCCCGGCCGCGGTCAGCGCCGCATAGGCGGCGTCGACCATCGGCGGCGGCCCGCAGAGGTAGACGTCCGGCATCTCGTCCAGCATGGCGATCTCGGCGGCGGCCAGATCGACCGGGTTCCCGGTGGCGCCGGTCCACTGCGGGTCCGGGTGCCACACCACGGTCTCGGCCGCGAAGTCCGGCAACAGATCGGCGAGCATCGCCAACTCGTCCTGCGCGTACACCTCGCCGTGGCGGGTGACCCCGAAGAACAACCGGGCCGACTGCGGGTCACCCCACTCGGCCATCCGACGCAGCATCGACAACAGGGGTGAGAGACCGGTGCCGCCGGCGATGAACCAGCGCGGCCGAAGCCCGTTCTCCACCAGGCCGAACTCGCCGTCCGGACTGGTCACCGTCAGCATGTCGCCGAGTGCGGCGCGGTTGGACAGATAGTCCGACATCGCTCCGCCGGGCAGCAGCCGGATGTAGAACTCCAACTGCCCGTCCCAGTTGGCGACGTTGGCCGGAGAGTAGGCACGCCGCGCATCGGTTCCAGGAACCATCATCCGCACGAACCGGCCGGATTCGAAGTCCGCAGCGGAGCCGTCGCGCAGGGTCAGCACCACGTGCATGACTCCATCGGCCACCTGCTCGAGGAGGGTGATCTCCGCCTCGTGCCTGGTCGGTGGCGCGGTGACGATCTTGCTGCTGTCATAGGGCAACTCGATGCGGCAGTCTCCGCGGGGGAAGGTGCGGCACAACAGGACTCCGCCCTGCTCCTCCGGCACCTCGATGACCGCCGGATCGTGGTCGCCCATCTCGATGTCGCCGCCGGAGACCACCGCCGAGCAGGCGCCGCAACCGCCGGCCTGACACGACGACTTCAGGATCTTGCCGGCCTGCTCGGCGGCGGCCAGCACGGTGGTCTGCGAGTCGCAGACCACCGTGGACTCCTGGCCGTCGGTGGTGACGAGCGTGACGTCGTAGCCCACCTTCGTCTGGACCGAGTCGGTCATCTAGGCACCCGCCATGGCGGCGGCCAGATCCTCCGCCGGATCGCCGATCGGCTTGAGCGCGAACTTGTCGACCAGGATGTCGACCACCGCCGGGGTGAGGAACGCGGGCAGGGTCGGCCCGAGGCGGATGTTGCGGATGCCCAGC
Organism: Mycolicibacterium sp.; assembly: GCF_017853185.1. Lineage (GTDB taxonomy): Bacteria > Actinomycetota > Actinomycetes > Mycobacteriales > Mycobacteriaceae > Mycobacterium. The sequence continues at coordinate 12,969 of NZ_JAFMJZ010000010.1, read as the reverse complement.
GACAGCAGGGTCAGCAGCACGGCGGCGGCCTTCTGCTCGAACCAGGACACGAACAGGCTCAACGGCAGATCGTTGACGCCGCAGTCGAAGGCTCCGGCCAGGGCCAGGGCGATCTGGATCGCCGAGTAGCTGTCGTTGCACTGTCCGACGTCGAGCAGGCGCGGGATGCCGCCGATCTCGCCGAAGTCGTGGGTGTTGAACCGGTACTTGTTGCAGCCCAACGTCATCACGACGGTGTCCTTCGGGGCGTGCTCGGCCACGTCGGTGTAGTAGTTGCGGCCCGGGGCCGCACCGTCGCAGCCGCCGATGAGCAGGAACCGCGAGATGTCGCCGGCCTTGACGGCCTCGATCACCTTGTCGGCCACCGAGAGCACCGCGCCGTGGGCGAAGCCGGTGGTGACCGTCTCGGCGGGGACGTCCTCGGTGAAGCCGGGCAGCGACTCGGCGGCCTTGACCAGCAGCGACAGATCGTCGGTGTCCAGATGCCGGATGCCGGGCCAGCCGACCGGGCCGAGGGTGAAGATCCGGTTGCGGTAGGCCGGCTGCGGCTCGATCAGGCAGTTCGAGGTCATGACGATCGGGCCGGGGAACGCGGTGAAGTCGCGCTGCTGGTCCTGCCAGGCGCCGCCGTAGTTGCCGGCCAGGTGGCTGTGCTTGTGCAACTCCGGATAGCCGTGCGCGGGAAGCAGCTCACCGTGGGTGTAGACGTTGATGCCGGTGCCCGCGGTCGCCTCCAGGATCTTGTTGAGGTCATGCAGGTCGTGGCCGGAGACCAGGATGGCCTTGCCGGCAACCGGGGTGACCCGGACCGGGGTGGGCACCGGATCGCCGAAACTGCCGGTGTTGGCGGCGTCCAGCATCGCCATCACCTGGTAGTTGACGTTGCCCAGTTCGAGGGCCTGGCCGAGCAGTGCGTCGGCTTCGGTCGGGCCGGCGCCCAGGAACGCCAGACCGTTCTCGATGCCGGCGTCGGTCTCATCGCTGCGGTATCCCAGCGCGTGGGCGTGGTGGGCGTAGGCGCACACACCCTTGAGGCCGTAGAGGTTCAGGTTGCGCAGGCCGACGATATCGGCGCCCAGCCTCTCGATATCGGCGTCGACGCCGATTTTCTTGGCCTGCTCCACGACCTCGGAGATCTTGTTCGCCGGCACGAACTGCGCTGCGCCGGTGAGGGTTTCGGGCTCGACGCCGGCAGCGCGGGCGGCAGCCTCGTAGGCCTCCTTGGCCTGCTCGCGAACGCCCACGGCCTCGGCGATCAGCGCCATGAAGCGGGTGGCGTTGAAGTTCACGTTGGTCAGCGTGGTGAACAGGTCGAAGCTGGCGTGCGCGGCGTACTTCGAGTCCGGCGCCCCGAGTTCACGCAGTTTCTGCGCGTACTGCCCGATACCGAGGTCCACCTCGACCAGCACGTCCTGAAGTGCGGCAGTGGTGGCGTCCTTGCCGCAGTTGCCCTTCGCCGTCGAGCAGCCGAAGGACAGCAGGTTGGGGCGCTCGGACTGGGGGGTGCGGTCGGTCTGCTCGCACTGGTAGCAAAACATGGGTCTCCTCGGTTCGGTGTTCGCGTTCACGCTACGAACGCCTCCGGCGGAGGCCATTGACCTAAATCAAGACGACGGTGTGTCCCCGGTCACAGCACGGCCGCGCTGCGCGCGAAGGCGTCCAGTGCGGCGACGTCGGGAATGCGCAGCACCGAACCGTCCACGGTGATCAGCCCCTTGTCGGCCAGGGTGCGCATCGCTCTGGAGAACGTCTCGGGGGTCATCCCGAGGCTGGAGGCCAGCACCTGCTTGCGGGCGGGCAACGCGACGTCGGTGGGCCGCCCGTGCGCTGCCGCGTCGTCCGGAACGGCGCCGAGCACATAGGCGACGATGCGCTGTGTCGCGGACTGCAGCGACAGCATGGCGATGTCCTGGATCTTGCCCTGCAGTCGCTTGGAGATCGAGGACAGCATCAGTCGGGCCATCGCCGGATCCTCGTCGAGAATCGCATCGACGGCGGTGGCCGGCACGAAGACCAGGTCGGTGTCGACCAACGCGGTGGCATCCACCGGGTAGGGCTCGCGGACGAACATCACGCCGTGCCCGAATGCGCCGCCGGGACTGATGATCTCGAGCACCCGGACCATGCCCTCGGAATTGGACACCGACAGCTGCATCCGCCCGTTCCGGACGACGTAGAAACCGGTCGACGGGGTGCCCCGGCGGAAGAGCACCTGCCCGCCCGGAATGAAGATCGCCCGACTCGCGGCCGCGAGCGACTCGGCGTGGACCCGATCCAGACCGTCGAACATCGGGGCGGAGGCGATCGCCTCGAGCAACTCGGGTCCCATGATGGAATTGTCACAGCCGCCGCCAGCCCGCTATTCACGAGGGCTGTCGCCCAGAGGGGAGTGCGTGACCATGGATATCGACCTGAACGCCGTGCGCCAGATCCTGATCTGGTCCCTGGTGGTCAACTACGTGGTCCTGCTGGTCTGGTTCGCCGCGATCACCCTGGCCCACGATTGGGTCTACCGGCTGCACACCCGCTGGTTCAAACTCTCCCTGGAGAGTTTCGACGCGATCCACTACGGCGGGATGGCGGCCTACAAGATCGGCACCCTGCTGCTCAATGTGGCGCCGTTGGTCGGTGTCCTGCTGCTGACCCGCTGATCCTGGTTGAGGCCGGTAACCTGAGCCGTTGACCCGAGGAGTGGACATGCCCGAAGAGGGGCTTTCTGAGCAGGAACCGACTGCACCGGCCGAGGACGCGCAGTCTGAGGGCAGCGGGGAGATCGGCGCAAACGCGCGGCCGTCCACGGTCCGTCGCGCCCTGACCGGTGGTATCGCCGCGGTGGTGGGTCTGGCCGTCCTGTTCGGCTGGTTCGGCCAGCAGGCCTACCGGGATCACAGCGCCGACACGCTGCGCCGGGAGTTCCTGGAGGCCGGCAAGCAGGGCGCGGTCAACCTCACCACCATCGACTACGTCCGTGCCGAGGCCGACGTGCAACGTGTCCTGGACACCTCGACCGGGGCGTTCCGCGCCGACTTCAAGACCCGCTCGGCCGCCATGATCGACGTGGTCAAGAAGGCGGAGTCGAAATCCTTCGGCACCGTCACCGAGGCCGCGGTGGAATCGGTCGACGGCAAGTCCGGTCAGGTTCTGGTGGCGGTCGAGGTCAAGACCCGCACCCGCGGCGTCGACGACGCGCAGCCGCGCTACTGGCGGATGCGGCTGACCGTCACCAAGGACGGCGACAACGCGAGTGGCCAGGCAAAGGTCGCGAAGGTGGATTTCGTCCGATGAGCAAACCGAACAAGATCATCAACCTGGTTAAGCCGCAGGGCGATTGGTACCGGTGGACGGCCTTCGTCCTGCTGCCCGCCGTGGCGGCGCTGCTCGCCGTCGGGACCGGAGTGGCGAAGTGGCTCACCGTGTCGCACAGCAGCGCTGCCGCCGCCCGCGCGGAGTCGTTGCAGGCCGCCCGCGAGGCGACCGTGGCGATGCTGAGCTACAAGGCGGCCACCGTCGATTCGGACCTCAACGCCGCCCGCTCCAAGCTGACCGCGCCGTTCCTGAACGAATACACCAAGCTGATCAACACCCAGGTGATCCCGGGCGCCAAGGAGAAGCAGATCTCGGCGGCCGCGCAGGTTCCCGCGTTGGCCTCGGTGTCCGCCGACCCCTCGCACGCGGTGGCACTGGTGTTCATCGACCAGACCATCGCGGCGGCCGGCCAGGCGCCGGCCACCACCGCCTCGAGTATCCGGGTGACCCTCGACAAGGTGGACGGACGCTGGCTGGTGTCCGGGTTCGACCCGGTGTAAGCACCCCCGGTTTAACCAACTTTGCGGCCACTCTGCGCGTAGGTTTTCCCCGTGAAGACCGAGAACATCAACCACGCATTTCTCGACGGCGTGCTCGACGGCAGTCACGAGGACGTCTACTACCACTTCGGAGTGGCGTCCGGCGACCCGATGCTGGCCAAGTTGCGCGACGTGAAGGCCGTGATCATGGCCGGTTCGGGCGGCCGGATCAAGGAATTCGCCGAGCGCTGGAGCGAACTCAACGGTGGCTCGGAGATCGTCGCCTTCCCCAAGGAGGACCGGTTCGTCACCCGGTACACCGCCGGAGTGCTGTTCGCCTCGCACGGGATGGGCATGCCGAGCGCCTCCATCGCCGTGCAGGAACTCATGCGCCTGGTGTTCTTCCTCAAGCGCGGCGACCTGGACGCCATGGATGAGGTGTTCTGGTGCCGGGTCGGCACCAGCGGCGGTGTCGGCCTGCCCGGCGGCACCGTCGTCGTCTCCTCCGAAGGACTGATGGCCGACCTCAAGCCCTACCGCCTGCTCAACGGCGGCACCGGCGAGTACTGGTTCGACGGACACTTCCCGGCCGCGACCTACAACGCGATCATCGCCGCCAACGAGCACACCGATTTCGACATCGTGGCGGGAAAGACGGTGGCCGGCAACGAGTTCTTCCTCGAGCAGTTCCGCCTGGACGGCGCGATCTGCCTGGAGACCCCGGAGACCAAGATGGGGTGGCTGACCTGGCTCCACGACAACGGGGTGGCCAATATCGAGATGGAGGGCGCCATGATCGCCGGCTACCTCAACCACTGGGGCTTCTCGCAATTCGCGATGATCTGCTGCACGCTGCTCAACCGGCTCGACGGCGACCAGGTGACCGCTGCTCCCGAGCAACTGCATAAGTTCAGCGAGGATTCCGGCGTGGCTCTGTTCAACTACCTCGCCGCCAGCCTGCTCGGCGCCTGAACCGATACCCCGACACCCCAGGAGGACGACTCGTGACCAACCACGCCGAACTGTTCCATCGCGCCAGCGACGCCGTGACGGCCGCACTCGGGGCGGTGCCCGACGAGGTGGACATCCCGAAGGTGCTGCGCACCTCGAAAACCCTCGCCGGCCGCATCGACCACACGCTGCTCAAGGCCGACGCCACCCTGTCGGCCATCGAAACCCTCTGCGACGAAGCCAAAGAGCACGGCTTCGCCTCGGTCTGCGTCAACACCCGCTGGGTGCCGACCGCCGCCGAGCGGCTGGCCGGATCCGGCGTGATGGTGTGCACGGTGGTGGGCTTCCCGCTCGGTGCGATGACCCGGCTGGCCAAGGCCGAGGAGGCTCGCATCACCGTCGCCGAAGGCGCCGACGAGGTCGACATGGTGCTCGACGTCGGCGGTCTGCTCTCCGGCGATCTGGCCGCGGTCTACGACGACATCCTCGGCGTGGTGGGCGCGGCCCGGCCGGTGCCGGTCAAGGTGATCCTGGAGACCAGCATGCTCACCGATGAGCAGAAGGCCATCGCCTGCCTGATCGCGGCACGCACCGGCGCGGCCTATGTCAAGACCTCCACCGGCTTCGGTGGCGGCGGTGCCACACCCGAGGACATCGCCCTGATGCGGCATATGGTCGGGGATCGGTTGGGCGTCAAGGCATCCGGCGCGGTCCGCAACCACCGCGACGCCGAGAAGGTGCTGCACGCCGGTGCCGACCGGATCGGCGCCTCGGCCTCGATCGCCATCATCGGCGGCGGGGACGCCGGAGCCGGCGGGTACTGAACCATGGCACTCCTGGACACCGCCCGCGCCTGGCTGGCCGAAGATCCCGATGCGGCCACCGCCGCGGAACTGTCGGAGCTGATCGCCAGGTCCGAAGCGGGGGAGGACGAGGCCACCGCGGAACTCACCGATGCGTTCGACGGCACGCTGCAGTTCGGCACCGCCGGACTCCGCGGACGGCTGGGGCCGGGCAGCAACCGGATGAACCGGGTCGTCGTCGCCCGCGCGGCCGCCGGATTGGCCGCCTATCTGAAAGTCAACGGCGGCAAGGCTGTTGTGATCGGTTACGACGCCCGGCGCAACTCCGATGTGTTCGCCCGCGACACCGCCGCCATCATGGTCGGTGCCGGGATCGCCGCGATGGTGCTCCCGGACGCGTTGCCGACACCGGTGCTCGCTTTCGCCATCCGGCACCTCGGCTGTGACGCCGGGGTGATGGTCACCGCCTCGCACAACCCGCCGGATGACAACGGGTACAAGGTGTACCTGGGCGACGGCAGCCAGATCGTGCCGCCGGCCGACGCCGAGATCTCGGCGTGTATCGCCGCGGTGGGCGCGCTGTCGTCGATCCCGCGCTCGGATGACTTCACCGTGCTCGGCGGCGCGGTGCTGGACGCCTATGTCGCACGGGCGGTTTCACTGCTCGGCGACGGTCCCCGCGAGGTGTCCGCGGTTTACACCGCGATGCACGGGGTCGGCGGGGAGGTGTTCATGCGCGCGGTCGCCGGCGCAGGTTTCGCGGCGCCGACGAAGGTGGCCGCCCAGTTCGCCCCGGACGGCCGGTTCCCGACGGTCAGCTTCCCCAACCCGGAGGAACCCGGGGCGATGGACCTGGCCCTGGCCGACGCCCGCGCCCAGGGCGCCGACGTGATCATCGCCAACGACCCCGATGCCGACCGCAGTGCGGCCGGCATCCGGACCGCCGACGACTACCGGATGCTCACCGGTGACGAGGTGGGCGCACTGCTGGCGTGGTGGATCGCCGAACGGGGGCGACGCGACGGGTCACCGGCCCACGGTGTGTACGCGCAGTCGATCGTGTCCGGGACGCTGCTGGAGCGCATCGCCGCCGACGCCGGTCTCGGCTACGCCACCACCCTGACCGGGTTCAAATGGATCTCCAAGGTTCCGGACCTGAGGTTCGGATACGAGGAGGCGCTGGGTTACTGCTGCGATCCGGTGGCGGTGAAGGACAAGGACGGCATCACCGCCTCGCTGCTGATGCTGGAGATGGTGGCGGCACTGAAGGCCGAGGGCCGGGGTATCCAGGATGTCCTCGACGATCTGGCCCGCAAGTTCGGGCTGTACGCCACAAGCCAACTGTCGGTGCGGGTTTCGGATCTCTCACTGATCTCTGATGCAATGGCCCGGTTGCGGGCCGACCCGCCCACCTCGCTGGGAGGGCGGGACGTGCTGCGGATGGACGACCTCGAGAAGGGCGCCGACGGACTGCCGCCCACCGACGGCCTGCGCTTCACCCTCAAGGACGCGCGGGTGATCATTCGGCCGAGTGGTACCGAACCGAAGCTCAAGTGCTACCTGCAGGTCACGGTTCCGGTCGACGGCGACATCGAAAAGGCCCGTGCCACAGCGCAATCCGAACTCGAGGCTGTACGCGCCAGTGTTGCCGAGGCGCTGGCACTGTAAACGGCCGAACCTCTAGACCTGGGCCGCGTGCGTCATCTCGATGTGATCGGGAGTGCGCCGACGGCCGATGACCACCCACGCGAAGATCGCGCCGGCCAGTGCCACCGCGGAGAGCACCAGCATGGACAGCGTGATGGCTCCCGATGCGGCATTGGTCACGGCGTGCTTGACGGCGTCCACCGAATCCTGGGGCAACCCGGCCAGGAACTCGTCGGCCCGCTTCATGTCGCCGTCCTGAACCGCGTCGGCGTACTGCGCCGCGACGTCGCGCAGTTCGGTGCGGGTGCCCAGTCCGGAGCCGACCTTCGACGCGGTGAGGGTGCCGATGATCGAGGTCACCAGGCCGACACCGAGTGCGGCCGGGATGTTGAAGGTCATCTGCATCAGGCCAGAGCCCATGCCGGCCCGTTCGGGGTCGACGGCCGACATGCCTGCGGTGTTGCAGGCCGGCAGTGAGATACCGACGCCGATTCCCATGAGCAGCAACGGAAACACCATCTGCCCGAGCGTGGTCTCCGGCGAGAAGAACAACCCCATCCAGGCCAGCGCGACCGCCTGCATCAGCAACGCCACTGTGATCGGCAGGCCCGGGCCGACCTTGTCCACCCAGCGTCCGGCCGGTGGCTCGAAGACCATGCAGATGCCGGTGGTGATGAGGATGACGTTGGCGGCCTTGCCGGGGGAGTAGCCCAGCACATTGATGAAGTACAGCGATCCGACGAAAACCAGGAACGGGATGTAGACGAATCCGACCGCGCTCTCGGCGAAGAAACCGCCGGAGAACAGTCGCTCCTTCCACAGGCCGAAATCGACCAGCGGGTAGGTGATTCGGGTCTCCACGACGGCGAAGACCGCCAGGAGTGCGATTCCCGCCACGATTGATCCCCAGGTGCCGGTGGCGGTCCAACTCACCGACGAATTCTGTAACCCGTAGGTGAGCAGGGTGATGCCCGTCGCCCCGAGTATCAGGCCGATCCAGTCATATTTGCCGGTCGCGATGACGCTCTTGTATCCGCGGGTGGCCGCGATCGTCACCGCGATGACCAGACCGGTGAGCGGCAGCGCAACCCAGAACACCCAGCGCCAGCTGGCGATGTCCATCATCCAGGCGGCGAACAACGGCCCGAGCAGCAGGCCGAACCCGTGCGCGAATCCCCAGACACCGACGGCAAGTCCGCGTTGCTTCAACGGGAATGAGTTGACGACGATGGATAGGGTCGCGGGCGCGGAGATGCCGATGCCGATGCCCTGGATGGCCCGGCCACTGATCATCAACGGCCCGCCGATGGCGATGGCGGACATCAACAGTCCTCCGCCGAAGATGAGGAAGCCTATGACGATCATCTTGACCTCGCCGACCAGATCGCCCATCCGGCCGCCGGCCACCAGCGCGGCCCCGAACGCCAGGCTGTAGGCGGTGATCGTCCAGGTCTGCGCCGACAGGCCCAGGCCGAGGTCCTCCTTGATGGTGGGCAGCGCCGGACCGATGACCGTGGAGAACATCTGGGCGATCAGGGCGCCGAAGCCCATCGCGGCGAGGATCGCCCACGCCGCCTTGCTGGCCTTCTGGGCGGGCAGTGCGTTGGTCACTTGGTTTTCCTCTCTTCCAGGTCCCACGGGCCGAAGGCCTGCGGCAGGATCTGGGCCATCGTCTGGACGCCCTCCGGGGTCATGATCAGCAGGTCCGGTCCGCCATGCTCATAGAGCAGTTGGCGGCAACGACCACAGGGCATCAGCGGATCACCTTTGCCGTCGACGCAGAAGGCGGCCAGCAGACGGCCGCCGCCGGTGGCATAAAGCGAGGACACCATCGAGCATTCGGCACACAACGTCAGGCCGTACGAGGCGTTCTCGACGTTCGCGCCCCAGACCACCCGTCCGTCGTCGACGAATCCGGCGACCCCGACCGGGAAGTTGGAATAGGGGGAGTAGGAATGCTCCGCCGCTGCAATCGCCTGCCTGCGCAGTAGCTCCCAGTCCACGTCCGACATCCGATTCCCGACCTCCCGGCTGCTATTGGTCGCGCCAACGTAGCACCGGCGGAGGTTGCGGGTGGCCGAAAACCGCGGGGGTATGGGCGGCTTCGCGCAGTGAGTGGATCCGAGGCCCGCCGTGGGGGTCGCGTACGCAAACCTGGCCGAAAATGTGCATGCGGCCCACGATCAGCGCAGAGTCGCCTGGCCTAGCATGATCGGCAGCACACACGGAGGGCGGACGATGGATCCCGGAAGGCCCGAACCGCTGGAGGAGTCGCTGCTGCCGTACTCCAACCAGGGCACCCATGAAGGCCCGATCATCGTTGAGGACTGGGCCGGGGGTATTGCTCCGATCCGGGCGCAACTGCCCTCGGTGCGACTGGGCCGCCGGTGGTTTTCCAGCCTCTGGCTGATCCCGTTGGGCATCGTCGCTCTGGTGCTGTCCATCGCGGTGGTCCGGGAAATGGCGACCCAGGACTGGTTCCGTGACTTCATCACCCGCTATCCGGGCACGTCGGCGCAGTACGTCGCGCCGGTCACCGGAGGCTTTCCATGGTGGCTGCGCTGGCAGCACTTCCTGAACCTGCTGTTCATGATGTTCATCATCCGGGCGGGCCTGCAGATCCTGGCCGACCATCCGCGGCTTTACCTCAACGCCGGCAGCAAGCCGGACACCGAGTGGCTGCGACTGCGCGGACCGGTCCCGACCGATCGGCGTGACTGCAACGACGCCGACGCGGTGTGGACGGCCAAGGAGGACTCGGTGACACTGCCGAAACACCTTGGGCTGCCAGGATTCCGGCACTCGATCGGGCTGGCCCGCTGGTGGCACTTCAGCTTCGACCTGCTCTGGCTGATCAACGGTGTGGTGTTCTACGTCCTGCTGTTCAGCACAGGGGAGTGGAAGCGCCTGGTGCCCAACTCATTTGACGTCTTCCCGAACGCGCTGTCGACGGCCTTGCAGTATCTGTCGCTGGAGTTGCCGCAGAACGCCGGCTTCAGCTCCTATAACGCCCTGCAACTGCTGGCCTACTTCATCACCGTGTTCATCGCCGCTCCAGTGGCTCTGGTGACCGGTCTGCTGCAGGCGCCGTCGATCGCCGGGAGGTTCGGAACCGGGGCGGGCCTGCTGAACCGTCAGGTGGCGCGGACGATCCACTTCGGCGTCCTGGTCTGGATGCTGATCTTCATCGCCGTGCACACGCTGATGATCTTCGCGACCGGCTTCGTCGGAAACGTCAACCACATCACGCTGGGCACCGACACCCGGTCCTGGACCGGAGTCGCCCTGTATGTCGCCTGGATGGTCGTCGTCGTCGTATTCTGGCTCGCCGCTTCGCCGTTGACCACCAGGCATCCGCGCGCGGTGCAGAAGGCGGGCCGGTTCACCGTCGGTTGGCTCAAGGGACTTCTGGAGAACACCAACCCGACCGCGACCTACGACGAGTCCGACATCTCACCGTATTTCTGGCCGAACGGCGAGCGGCCACTCTCCGAGGCCTACGCACAACTCAAGGCCGGCGGTTGGGCCGATTACGCCCTGCGGGTCGACGGTCTGGTCGAGAACCCGGTGGAAATCACCTATCAGCAGTTGCTTGAGATGCCGCGCCAGGAGCAGATCACGCAGCACTTCTGTATCCAGGGCTGGTCCGGCATCGCCAAGTGGGCGGGTGTGCCGATGCGGGAGATCTGCGATCTGGTCCGGCCCGCGGCCAACGCCAAGTGGGTGGTGTTCTATTCGTTCGCCGACGGCCCGGTGGGCGGGCGGTACTACGACTGCCATCCGATCGCGAGCATGTACCACGACCTGACGATCCTGGCTTATGAGATGAACGGCGCCCCACTCAACGAGTCCCACGGGGCCCCGATCCGGCTGCGCAACGAGGTCGAACTCGGCTTCAAACAGGTCAAGTGGATCGAGGCGATCGAATTCGTCGAGTCCTTCGAGGGTCTCGGCGCGGGCCAGGGCGGCTACAACGAAGACCAGGAGTTCTACGGCTACCGGATGCCGATCTAAGGCGTGGCGGGGACCGCGAGAAGCGGGATGTAGACGGTGCCCTGGCAGGCGCCGCTACCGATGTTGGTCGCGAAGGATCCCTTCAGCGAGCCATCCGGCTGCGGGGTGTAGGTGGTCACCGAACTGGCTGCATCGAAGGTGATGGTGCCGTCACCGAGCGGGCAGTCCCACCGCCAGCCGTTGGTGCGCGACCACTGCGACCCGGTCCACTCGAACGTGGTCTTCTGGGAAGCGTTCTGCTTGGGGGTCGGGCCGTCGAGGACCGAGGCCACACAGGAACCCGAGGAGCAGTCCGTCCCGAACTTGTACCAGGCGGTGTAGGGCTGCTCGGATTGCTTGGCCGCGACGCTGGTACCCGACTTCTGGTCGGTCTGGAACGTGATCTTGTACCAGCCGTTCCAGTTGGGCGCCGGATCGGCCGAGGCCGACGGGGCCCACAACACGCAGGCCGCCGCAACCGCCGAGGCGGCTACGACGGCCGGCGACCGAAGTGGAACTGCGCGCACTAGCGGTACTGCGGCCAGACGTAGGTCGAGCCCTTCGAATACGCGCCCTGGTAGCCGTCGTCGTCGGGGACGCCCTGGCCGGCCGGCTTCATCTCGCCCTGGGTGCCGTCGGAATCGACGTAGCCGCCGGAGCCGCCCGAGGACGTCGGGTCGGCGGCGGCGATGGCGCTGCCACCCATACCGAGAGCGGCCACAGCGGCGGCGATTGCGACAAAACGTTCGAGTTTCGACATGCCCCTCATTTTACGCTCCGAATTGACACCCGTCGAACGTGTGTGAGGCGCGTTACCCGTGCTGGCACACACCGTTGACGACGCGCGCACAGGCGAGGCTGGGGTTCGGGGGCTTGATGGTGGGGGAGAACGAGCTGGGTCCGCCGCCGACAGACTTCTCGGTCGGGGAGACCTCGGGCGCACTGGAGGCCGACGACGACGGCGTGGAAGTGGTCTTCGGCTCTTCCTTGGTACTGGTAGAGCTACACCCTGCAAGTGCGCCCATCACGACAATCGCCGAACCGCCGAGCATGAGCGTGACCTGACGAGCCAACCGTACTGAATTCATTGCATTCCCCGTCTATGCGAGTTGGAGGCCGGATATTCAGGCCATTCGCCCTAATTGTAGTCCCGGCCACCACGGTCAGGGCGCGGTGAAGCCTTCCTTCTTGTGAGCGCCGTCGCAGAACGGCTTCTTGGCGGAGTGGCCGCACCGGCACAGGTAGCTCTTGTCGGTCTCCTTGATCACCGATCCGTCGGCGGCGAGGATTTCGACATCGCCGGCGACCTCGAGGGGCCCGTCGGTGAGTGCGGTGATGATGACCTTTGATTCGCTCATGGCGACATTGTGCCGGTTCCCGGCCCGGCCGTCGTCACAGGCCCAGAAGTGACTCGATTCCGCCACGAGCGAAATAGAGCAGGAACCCGCCGGCGACGACCCCCAGCAGTGGACTGATCTCCCGGGCCTTGCCGGCCGCGGTACGCAGCACCACCCACGTGACGAAGCCCGCGCCGATGCCGTTGGCGATCGAATAGGTCATCGGCATGACGGCCACGGTGAGCACGACGGGCAGCGTCACTGAGAAATCGGTGAGGTCGATGTGGCGAAGGTGCGAGATCATCATCGCCCCGACGATCACCAGGGCTGCCGCGGCGACCTCGGTGGGCACGATCGATGCCAACGGTCCGACGAACATGGCGGCCAGGAACAGCGCCCCGGTGACCAGGTTGGCCAGGCCGGTCCGGGCGCCCTCGCCGATGCCCGACCCGG
>NZ_JAFMJZ010000258.1 GCF_017853185.1 Mycolicibacterium sp. | reverse complement strand
CCTTGTAGACGGTCTGCAACCGTCCGCGCGGATCCCAGCCGAAGATGCCGGCCAGTCGTGTCATCAGCGACGACCAGATATCCGACGGGGTGATCTGTGCCGCGGCGGTGGACGCCACCGGCGTCGTCACGGGTGTCGTCAGCGGCGCCGGCTGGAGCGGTGCGCTGAGGGTGGGCGCGGCGACCGAGCGCAAGGGCCCCCGAGGGTTGCGGGTGACGGCGGAAGCGGCGGCCGGGGCGGGCCGGCGTGCGGCCGCGACGGAACGCTTGGCGCTGTGGGAGGACGCCGGGCGCGAGACGTTCTTGACGGCAACTGCACCGCGACCTGCCGATGCAGCGCCTTCGGGTGAGGCGTCTGCAGAAGCTTGTGCCGCGAAACCGGTGGCCACCGCAGCGCCGATACCGAGGGCGACGGCCAGTCCGCCGATATGCCCGAGCGCCCTTGTCTTAGCCATCGGGGGAGCATATCGGCCCACCGGCTAATCGCCCCGGCTCACCGGGCGCCCGGGTTCGGAACTCCACTGCGACCACGATCCCGGGAACAGCGCCCCGCCGATTCCGGCAGCACTGAGCGCGGCGAGCACGACCGCAGCCGTGACGCCGGATCCGCAGTAGACGCCGACCTCGCCGGCGAGACCGGAGAAGCGGGAACGCAAAGCGTCGTCGTCGAGGAACTCCCCGCCGTCGGTGAGCAGCGACGTGCTGGGCAGGTTCTCGGCCCCGGGGATGTGTCCGGCGACCGGATCGACCGGTTCGGTCTCGCCACGAAATCGCTCCGGGGCGCGGGCGTCGAGCAGTGTGCCCACTGCTCCGGCGGCGACGTCGTCGGCCGTCAGCGTCGCCCGGGACCCGTTGTGGAGATCGGCGTGGGCAACGGTCACATCGCCCGGTCGGGGCTGCACATCGCCGGTGTCCAGTTCTCCCCCGGCCTCCCGCCAGGCCGACAGACCCCCGTCGAGGATCCGGACGTCCGGTAGTCCGGCAGCGGTCAGCACCCACCAGGCGCGGGACGAACCGGCACGGTTCCAGTCGTCGTAGACGATGACCGGTTGCCCGGCGCCGATCCCCCATCGGCGCGCGGCGGCCTGCAGATCAGCACCGGACGGCAACGGGTGACGGCCCCGGCCGGTCACCGAGTGGTCGCTGAGTTCGTCGTCGAGACAGACGTAGACCGCGCCGGGAATGTGCCCGTCGCGATAGTCGGCCCGTCCGTCCGGCCGGTCGAGTCGCCAGCGCACGTCGAGGATGGCCGGACGCTCGCCGCTGCGCAACCGCCCCAGCAGTTCGGCGGCAGTGACCAGGGTTCGTTGACGCATCGCGATCACACTCTCGAGGTAGGGATGTCGCCGGCGCCGAAGTCGATCTGGGCGGCCGGGTTGGCGATCGCGGTGACCATGCCCGTGCCGAAGGCGCCCTGGTCATCGAAGAGTGTCGCGGTGCCGACCGAGATACCGTCATTGCACCAGTGCGAATCGGCCTGCAGCCCAACGTATTCGCCGATCGGCAGCCGCGACAGCGCCACGGTGAGGTCACCGTTGATGTAACCGATGCCTTTGCTGCCGAGGTTGGTCACCATGCTGGTCGCCTCGGCGGCGACGACGGTTCGCACGAATGGGGTCACCGTCTCGCCTTCCACCACCTCGATGGTGCGGTGATAGACCCGCTTGCGGGAGGCATTCTGGTGCGCCGCACCCGAGGAGTTCCAGCCGACGTCGTCACTGCCGATGGCGTAGGCCGCGCCGCTGATCCCCTGCGGCGGCGTGAAGGACTGCTCCGCCACCCATTCCTCACCGGGCGGCGCAGCGGAGCGGCGGTACTGCACCATCGTCGCGCGTGCGACGACGACTCCGTCCTGCATGACGTCGCACTCCGAGCCTCGGATGCGTCTGCCGTCCCGGACCAGCCGGGTGCGTACCTCGGTGGGAACCCGGTGCGCGGCTTTGAACAGATCCGCGGTCAGCCGGGTCGGCAGGAATCCGTCGACGCCGTACTCGTTCTCCAGGCAGCGGGCGGCGAGTCCCACCACGGCGGGTCCGTTGAGCGAGTCGTTGCCCCACCGGCTCAGCGCCCATTCGGTGGGGTGGAATGCGCCGTCGCGATAGGCGAAGAAGTGCGTCGCGGTCTCGAACACCCCGGCATCGTCGCACAGTTGGTTAGCCGACATAATCGTGCGGTGTCGCGCAGCGAGGGTCCCGCACCCGGCCTGCTGGTGGCGACGCTCAGCGTGGTCGCCCTCACCGTCGCGGTGCTGCAGACCGGCGTGGTTCCGATCCTCGGGGTGATGGCCCATCAACTCAACGTCTCCACCGTGGACGTCAGCTGGGCGGTGACCGCCAATCTGCTTGCGGCAGCGGCATCCACGCCGTTGATCGGCCGGCTGGCCGATCTCTACACCAAGAAGCACGTGCTGTTGGCCGTGCTGGCAGTGGTGCTGGTCGGGTCGGTGCTGGCCGCCACGACGTCCTCGCTGGCGCTGCTGATCCTCGCCCGGGTGCTGCAGGGCGCGTCGTTCGCGCTGTATCCGATCGGCGTCTCCATCCTGCGCGAGGAACTGCCTCCGGAACGCATGATGGGCGCGATGGCGGTGCTGTCCGGTGTGCTGGGCTTCGGCGGCGGAATGGGTCTGGTGATCACCGGACTGCTGATGCGCGGGGATGCCGGCTACCACCGGGTGTTCTGGTTCACCACGGCCTTCTCGGTGCTGGTGATCGTGGCTGCGGCGCTGGTGATCCCGCTACGGCCGTCTGCGGCGAAGGGGACCGTGGACTGGGCCGGCGCCGCGGGCCTGGCCGTCGGTCTGTCCGGGGTGCTGCTGGCCGTCACCCAGGGCAAGGCCTGGGGCTGGAGCTCTCCCCGGACGGTGGCGGGTGGTCTGCTGGGCGTGACCGCGCTGGTGCTGTGGTGGTGGTGGGAGCGACGGTGTCCCTATCCCCTGGTGTCGACCGCGATGCTGTCCCGGCGGCCGATCCTGCTGACCAACATCGCCACCGTGTCGGTCGGCATGGG
>NZ_JAFMJZ010000257.1 GCF_017853185.1 Mycolicibacterium sp. | reverse complement strand
CGCAGACACTTTCGTCTCCTGCTACCCGAACGCCGGGCTGCCCAACGCCTTCGGCGAGTACGACGAGACCCCGGCTTGTCAGGCCGGCTACATCGCCGATTTCGTCGACGCCGGACTGGTCAATCTGGTCGGTGGCTGCTGCGGAACGGCGCCGCCGCACATCGCCGCGATCGCCGAGGTCGTCGCGGGGAAGCCGCCGCGCACCGTGCCCGCGATTCCGGTGGCCACCCGGCTGGCCGGCCTGGAGCCGCTCAACATCACCGACGATTCGCTGTTCGTGAACATCGGCGAGCGCACCAACATCACCGGCTCGGCCCGGTTCCGCAACCTGATCAAGGCCGGGGACTACGACACCGCGTTGTCGGTCGCCCTGCAGCAGGTCGAGGTCGGTGCACAGGTCATCGACATCAACATGGACGAGGGCATGATCGACGGCGTCGCCGCGATGGACCGGTTCACCAAGCTGATCGCGGCCGAACCGGACATCAGCCGCGTCCCGGTGATGATCGACTCCTCCAAGTGGGAGGTGATGGAGACCGGCCTCAAGAACGTGCAGGGCAAGCCGATCGTCAACTCGATCTCCCTGAAGGAGGGCGAGGAGAAGTTCGTCCGCGAGGCCCGGTTGTGTCGCAAGTATGGCGCCGCCGTCGTGGTGATGGCCTTCGACGAGCAGGGGCAGGCCGACAACCTGGAGCGCCGCAAGGAGATCTGCGGCCGCGCCTACCGGATCCTGACCGAAGAGGTCGGCTTCCCGGCCGAGGACATCATCTTCGACCCGAACTGCTTCGCGCTGGCGACCGGCATCGAGGAGCACGCCACCTACGGCATCGACTTCATCGAGGCCTGCTCCTGGATCAAGGCGAACCTTCCCGGGGTGCACATCTCCGGCGGCATCTCCAACGTGTCGTTCTCCTTCCGCGGCAACAACCCGGTGCGCGAGGCGATCCACGCCGTGTTCCTCTTCCACGCCATCAAGGCCGGCCTGGACATGGGCATCGTCAACGCCGGTGCGCTGGTGCCCTACGACTCGATCGACCCCGAGTTGCGCGAGCGGATCACCGACGTCGTCCTGAACCGGCGCGCGGATGCGGGGGAGCGGCTGCTGGAGATCGCCGAGAAGTTCAACAGCACCGAGAAGTCCGAGGACCCGGCCGCCGCGGAATGGCGCAGCCTTCCGGTCCGCGAGCGGATCACGCACGCTCTGGTCAAGGGCATCGACGCCCACGTCGATGAGGACACCGAGGAATTGCGGGCCGAGATCGCCGCCGCCGGCGGTCGCCCGATCGAGGTGATCGAGGGGCCGCTGATGGACGGTATGAACGTCGTCGGCGACCTGTTCGGCGCCGGAAAGATGTTCCTGCCCCAGGTGGTGAAGTCGGCCCGGGTGATGAAGAAGTCCGTGGGCTATCTGCTGCCCTACATCGAGGCCGAAAAGGAGCTGCTGGGCTCCGATGCCGGGGATTCCAGCAACGGCACGATCATCATGGCCACGGTCAAGGGCGACGTCCACGACATCGGCAAGAACATCGTCGGAGTTGTGTTGCAGTGCAACAACTACACCGTGATCGACCTCGGTGTGATGGTGCCGGCGCAGAAGATTCTGGACGCCGCGAAGGAACACAACGCCGACATCATCGGGCTCTCCGGACTGATCACCCCGTCCCTGGACGAGATGGTCACCGTCGCCGTCGAGATGGAACGCCAGGGGCTGACGATCCCGCTGCTGATCGGCGGCGCGACCACCTCGCGTGCCCACACGGCCGTGAAGATCTCACCGCGCCGTTCCGGTCCGGTGGTCTGGGTCAAGGACGCGTCCCGCTCGGTGCCGGTCGCGGCCGCACTGCTCGATGACAAGCAACGGCCGGCCCTGCTGGAGGCCACCGAGAAGGACTACGCCTCGCTGCGCGAACGGCACGCCCAGAAGAGCGAGCGGCCGATGCTGACGCTCGAGAAGGCCCGCGCGAACCGGACGCCGATCGAGTGGGACGGCTACACACCCCCGGTTCCCGCACAAGGCTTGGGGGTCAGGGAGTTTCACGACTACGACCTCGCCGAGTTACGCGAGTACATCGACTGGCAGCCGTTCTTCAACGCCTGGGAGATGAAGGGCCGGTTCCCCGACATCCTCAACAACCCGGCATCCGGTGAGGCAGCCCGCAAGTTGTACGACGACGCCCAGGAAATGCTCGACACCCTGATCAAGGAGAAGTGGCTGCGGGCCAACGGAGTGATCGGGTTCTTCCCCGCGAACGCAGTGGGTGCGAGCGGTGAAGACATCGAGGTCTACACCGATGACACCCGCACCACGGTGCTGACCACCTTGCGCAACCTGCGCCAGCAGGGCGAGCACCGCGACGGCGTCCCGAACCGGAGCCTCGGCGACTTCGTCGCGCCCAAGGACACCGGTCTGGCCGACTACGTCGGCGCCTTCGCCGTCACCACCGGGCTCGGTAGCCACGACAAGATCGTCGAGTTCAAGGCGGCTCACGACGACTACAGCGCGATCCTGCTGGAGTCGCTCGCCGACCGGTTGGCCGAGGCGTTCGCCGAACGGATGCACCAGCGGGTCCGCGAGGAGTTCTGGGGATACCAGCCCGACGAACAGTTGGACAATGCGGCGTTGATCGCGGAGAGATACCGCGGAATCCGCCCCGCCCCCGGCTACCCGGCCTGCCCGGAGCACACCGAGAAGGCGACGCTCTGGGAGTTGATGGACGTCAAAGAGCGGACCGGAATCGAGCTGACCGAGTCGATGGCGATGTGGCCCGGCGCTGCGGTCAGCGGCTGGTACTTCTCGCACCCGCAGTCGCAGTACTTCGTGGTCGGCCGGCTGGCCCAGGATCAGGTCGCCGACTATGCGAAGCGCAAGGGCTGGACCCTGCCCGAAGCCGAGCGCTGGCTGGCCCCCAATCTCGGCTACAACCCGGAGGATTGAGCTTTCAAATTTGTCAGACCGCGCTGCGATGATGTGGTCATGTCCACGGTCGCTCCGCCCGTCCCGCGCCT
>NZ_JAFMJZ010000090.1 GCF_017853185.1 Mycolicibacterium sp. | reverse complement strand
CGCAAAACTTCTGCATGGTTCCTCACTCGACGCGAGGAGGGCTGGCTCAGCGGCCGGCGAGCTTGGCCTGCAGCCGCCGGTTCACCGGGTCGGGCAGCAGATCGGAGACGTCCCCGCCGAGGCCGGCGACCTCCTTGGCCAGCGAGGAGGAGACGAACGAGTACTTCGGCGCGGTGCAGACGAAGAAGGTGTCCACCCCGGCGACGTGCTTGTTCATCTGGGCCATCTGCAGTTCGTATTCGAAGTCGGTGCCGGTGCGCAGGCCCTTGACGATCGCGTTGAACCCGCAGGACCGGACGAAGTCGACCACCAGTCCCCTGCTGTGCACGGCGCGCAGGTTGGGCAGATGGGTGGTGGACTCCTCGATCATCGCGATGCGCTCGTCGACGTCGAACATTCCGGACTTGTTGGGGTTGAACAGCACGCCGACGATCACCTCGTCGAATTGGGCGGCGGCGCGTTCGAAGACGTCGATGTGCCCGAGGGTGACCGGGTCGAAGGACCCGGGGCAGACGGCGCCGCTCATGGACGACGACGCTAGCAGGAAGCGGCTTCGATGCGGGTGTCCCCGTAGCGCCGTTCCGGCCAGGCCGTCCAGTCGCCCGGCCAGGTCAGCGGCGCCGACGAGGCCGCCCGTTCGACGACGACGACGGCGTCGGAGGCCAGCCAGCCGTTCCCGGCCAGCAGTGCCAGCATCTGCTCGACCTCACCGGAGCCGACCTCATAGGGCGGGTCGGCGAACACCAGGTCCATCGGGGTGCCGGCGCCGGCCAGCACCGTCGCGACCGTTCCGCGGCGCACCGTCGCCCCCGGAATTCCGACGGTCGCGATGTTGCGGGCGATGACGTCGGCGGCGCGGCGGTCGTGCTCGACGAACAGCACCGAGGACGCCCCGCGGGACAACGACTCCAGACCCAGCGCCCCGGAGCCGGCATAGAGATCGAGCACATGCAGCCCGTCGAAATCCAGCCGGGCCGCCAGCACGTTGAACAACGCCTCACGCACCCGGTCGGTGGTGGGCCGGGTTCCCTTGGGCGGCACGGCCAGTCGGCGTCCGCCCGCCGCGCCCGCGACGATCCGCGTCACGCTAGATCAGGGTGGACCAGTAGTCCCAGAACCGGACCAGGATCTCCAGGATCACCGAGACGAACCACAGCACCACGATCGGCCAGCGCCAGTTGTAGAGGAACCGGGCCACCGGATTGCCGGCCAGCGGTTTCAGCGCGATGGAGGCGGACACCACGAACAGCGGAATCGTCACCGCCCAGACCACCATGCAGTACGGGCACAGCGCGCCGATCTCGTAGAGCGTCTCGAACTTCAGCCAGTGCACGAACACCACGGCCAGCGCACTGCCGATCATCAGGCCGGTCCAAAACCACCGCGGCAGAGGCACTTTCGCGACCGCGAGCACACCGATGGTGATGACGACGCAGAACGCCGACACCCCGATCAGCGGGTTGGGCGGGCCGAAGATCGACGCCTGCGGGGTGTTGATCACCGACCCGCAGGCCACCACCGGGTTGATGCTGCAACTCGGGACGAACTTGGGGTCCTTGAGCATCTCGATCTTCTCGACCAGCAGCGTGGCCGAAGCGATCAGGCCGACGATCCCGGCGATCAGCACCCACCAGGCGCTGGCGCGCGACACCCGAACGCCCTGCTCCGGGCTGGACTGATCCGGCCCCGAGTCAGAGACTGCAGTCACGGTGCTCACGGCTTCGGCGCGGCGGGAGCCGCGGGGGCGGGAGCCCCGGGCGCCGCCGGTGCGCCGGCCGGGGCCGGCGGCTGCAGACCCGGCACCGGGCCCACGATCTGGGTGACCTTGGCGATCAGTTCGGCCGGGGTGGCCGGGCTGATGTCCTCGCCGTTGAGCCGGATCGTCGGGGTCGAGGTGATCTTGGAGGCCGCGGCCAGACCCTTCACCATGTCCTCGTACTTGCCCTTGTTGATGCACTCCGGAACGGTGCCGGTGACGCCGGCCTGACGCGCCGTCTCGATCAGCGAGGCGTTATCGGGTCCGGTGCCGGAGCCCTCCTCGGGCTGCTGGGCGAACAGCGCGGAGTGGAACCGGACGAAGGCTTCCTTGTCCGCCTCGGCGACACAGTAGGCGGCGTTGGCCGCGCGGGCGGAGTAGCCGCCGTTGGAGCGGTTCAGGATCGCGACCATGTTGTAGTCGACGGCCGCCGCGCCGGTCTTGGCGATCTGGTCCAGGGTCGAGCTGAAGGTCTTCTCGAAGGTCCGGCAGTGCGGGCACTGGAAGTCCTCGAAGATCGTGATGACGGCCTTGGGGTCGGTGCTGTCCGGCTTCTTGATCAGCGCGGCGGAGTCGACGCGGACCGCCTGCGCGTCGCCGGCGGAGACCTTCTCCTTGCCCATCACGATGTAGAGGACCAGTCCGACGGCGAACAGGACGACGACGGCCGTCAGGCCCAGCCGGACGGCCATGTCGCGCTTGCGGGTCTGTGCGTTCAGGTCGTAGCTGGGAACGCTCTTCTTGTTGCTGGCCACGGCTCGGCTGATCCTCGCTGTCGATGGAGATGGGCGCTTCCAGAGTACCGGCGCGCCCGTCCGGCCCGGGTCAGCGGGACAGGTGAGCCCGCAGAGCGGAGATCATCTGGGCGTTGGCCGCGGCCACGCCGCCGCCGAGCACGTTGAGGTTGATGAAGGCGTGCGTCATCCCGGGCGCCCGGCGCAGGTCCACCTTGACCCCCGCTTCCTGCAGTTTCGCCGCGTACTGCTCGCCCTCGTCGCGCAGTGGGTCGAAGCCGGCGGTGGTCACCAGGGCCGGCGGCAGCCCGGTCAGGTCCTCGGCCAGCAGCGGCGAGACCAGCGGATGACTCTCGTCCATCTCCGAGCCCTGCAGGTAGGAGTCCTGGAACCAGTCCATGTCGGCCTTGGTGAGCAGGAAACCGTCGGCGAACAGGCTGCGCGAGCGGGTGCCGCCGCGCATGTCGGTGACCGGGTAGATCAGCCACTGCAGGGCCGGCAGCGGATCACCGGCGTCGCGGGCCAGCCGGCTGACCACCGCGGCCAGGCAGCCACCGGCGCTGTCCCCGGCGACCGCGATCCGGTTCGGGTCGGCGCCGAGTTCCTCGGCCTGCGCCACCGCCCAGCGGTAGGCGGCGAGGCAGTCGTCGACCGCGGCCGGTGCGGGATGCTCGGGGGCCAGCCGGTAGTCGATCGCCAGCACCTGCACGCCGGCGTCGCGGGAGATCAGCCGGCAGGCCGCATCGTGGGTGTCGAGGTCGCCGAAGACGAACCCGCCGCCGTGGAAGAAGACCACCAAGGGCGCACGCTCGGTGCCGTGCGGGGTGTAGTGCCGGGCGCCGATCGGACCGGCCGGCCCCGGAATCGACAGGTCGCGGGTCTGCGCGACCCGGACGTTCGGCTGGTCCAGGCTCGCGGTCAGTTCGCCGTTGTTGCGCCGGGTGGCGATCGCGTCACCGGCGACCACCAGACCGTTGATCCCCATCACCTTCTGGGCGGCCAGCATCATCTGGATCGACGGATCCAGGGTGTTGCCGTCCAGGGTGATGGCCTTGCCGCCGGACATCAGCCGTTTGGCCGGGGCGGGCAGTCGCGGAATCAGTTTGACGCCCAAGCGGTTTGCCACGGCCAGAGCGCGGTCCTTGACTGTCACGGTCATCTCCTTATCGGGGGGCGCGCCGCGGGGCCGCCCGCGCCGCTCAATCTATTTTGCGCTGGGTACTATCGGCAGCCGAATCGGTGACTGGAAAATCCACCGTAAAACACAGGTAGGTGACATGACGCCGACGGCCGCAATTCCCTCCGTCACGCTCAACGACGACCACACCATTCCGGCCCTCGGGATCGGTGTCGCCGACCTCCCGGCGGCCGAGGCCGCGGCTGCGGTCACCGCCGCCCTGGCGGCCGGATACCGGCTGATCGACGCCGGCCCGGACAACGACGAGGCCGTCGGCCGCGCCGTCGCCGCCTCCGGCATCGCGCGCGACGAGCTGTTCATCACCACCCGGATGACCGCCGCCGAGCAGGGCTTCCAGTCCTCTCAGGACGCCTGCCGGGCCGCACTCGAGCGGATGGGTCTGGATTACCTCGACCTGTACCTGGTCTCCTGGCCGGTCGAGGAGAACGGCAAGCACATCGACGCCTGGGGCGGGATCATGAAGTCCAAGGAGGTCGGGCACGTCCGCTCGATCGGCGTCGCCAACTTCAACGCCGATCAGTTGTCGGACATCATCGACCTGTCGTTCTTCACCCCGGCGATCAACCAGGTCGAACTGCACCCGCGGCTCAACCAGTCCGCGTTGCGGGCGGTGCACGCCGGGTACAACATCACCACCGAGGCCTACAGCCCGCTGGGCACCGGCACCCTGCTGGACAACCCGGTGATCGCCGCGGTGGCCGGCGCGCACGGCAAGTCTCCGGCGCAGGCGTTGATCCGCTGGAACCTGCAACTGGGCAATGTGGTGATCCCGCGGGCCAGCACCCCCGAGCGCCTCGCCGAGAACATCGACGTGTTCGACTTCGAACTGACCGACGCCGAGCTGGAGTCGATCAACGGCCTCGACGACGGCACCCGATTCCGGCCGAATCCGGACGCTTAGATCCGGGGAACTGCCGGTCGGCTTTCATCCGGCCGGGCAGTTCTGTGTTGCGCGAGTCGATTCGGCGCATGTTCAGCAATTGGCGCTTCAATGACCCGGCGCGTTCGGGTCACATCAACTCAAGGGGAACATCCCATGCAGGTATCAGCTCGTTCGTATCTCACTGCGGGGGTCGCCGCCATCGGCGCCGGCGCCATGGCACTGAGCCCGGTGCAGCCGATCACCGCCCGGAGCGCGCTGTCGCCTGTCGTGACCAAAGCCATGGCGGTCAACCTGGCCTCGGCCATCGACCCGATCACCCCGATCGTCACCACGATCCAGACCACGCTCGCCAACACCACCACCCTGCTGTCGAATTGGATCGCCACCCCGTTCCCCATCCTGCAGACCGTCGCCAACAACTGGCTGTCCTACTTCAACGAACTTCCCGACATCGGCAGCATCGTCTCGCAGATGTTCGGCAACATCCCCAAGGCCTTCCAGGCGCCGTTCGACCCGGGGACCATCAGCGAGGGTCCGACCACTCCCCTTCTGAAGCCGCCGGCGGGAATCGCCAACGGCAACAACATCTCCACGATCCCGTTCACCACCCTGTGGAACCAGAGGACCGTCTACTCCCTTCTGACGACCACCGGGTTTCTCACCGACGACGTCCTCGCCTCGCTGCAGCCGGTGCTCAACACCCTGCAGACCCCGGCGAGCGGCGTCCTGCTCGGACTCCTCGGCCCGGTAGTCGGGCCACTCGTGGCCCTGTACGACGGCGTCGACGGCGCGATCAAGGCCCTGCAGACCCAGGACTGGACCACCGCGATCAACGACCTGATCAACATCCCCACCGCCATGATCAACGCCGCCCTCAACGGCACGACCCTCAATCTGTCCCGGGTGATCAGCCTGCCGCCGGAGTTGACCAGCATCGGACTAGCCCTGGGCGGTCTGCTGACCGCCTACACCTCCCCGGCCGGCGTCCTGAATCCGGGAACGCAGGTCGGCGGTGTCGGGTTCGACTCACTGACGGTCACCGCGACGTTCCCGAACCCGATCCCAGGCCTGCCCGCGATCGTCATCAGTGACCCGGGCATCGGCATCGGCCTGGTCGGCGGCCTCGTCGGATTGACCCGCTTCATCGCCGACGCGATCAGCGTGCCCACCCCGGCGACAGGTGCCGCGAAGGTTGCGATCCGGCGGGCACCGGCCGCGGCGAGAGCCGCGAAGAACGTCGCGAAGCCGACCCGCCCGGCAGCCGCGGTCCGTCGCGCCAGGTGACCTAGGCCGCAGGACAGGTTTCGGTTTGGCGGCGTAGTTCCTGGGCCGAATCCTGTTCCACCGCAAGGTGATAGCCACGGACCACAGCGATGAATGCCACGGCGTACTGGCAGCCGAACGCCGCGTTGGGCGGCATCCACTCCCCTGGCGGCAGGTCACCCTTGTCCTGGTTGGCCTGACCGTCGACGGCCAGCAGGTTGGCCGGATCGTTGGCGAACCGCTTACGCAATCCCTCCGGCCAGTCCCGCGCGCCCATGTCCCACGCGTAGGCCAACGGGACGATGTGGTCGATCTGCACGCTCGCACCCACCTGGTTGCCGCGGGTGAATCCTATGACGGCGTTGGTGTACGGATCGCGCAGCGACCCGGTGGCGACGGCCTGCGGGCAGCGTTTGGTGGCGACGAAGGTCGTGTCGTCCAGATCGCGGGTGAGGATGTCGTCGCGGGTGTCGCATCCGTTGTGTCCGCCGGGGGCGCTGTTCTCGTCGTCCCAGGCCTCCCCGAAGGCCGAGCGCAGGTAGTCCCCACCGCGGATGCGGCGCTCCACGACGCTGATTCCGGCCAGCACGTCGGTTCCGGGTTGCACGGTGGGCGCCCCGACGGGTTGGGCGTTGCCGACCGAGGCGATGACCTGCCCGGCGACGATCACCGCGACCGCGGCCGACGCCCCCAGCCAGGGCAGGGGCTTCACGCCTTGTCCAGGAAGTCGATCCGGTCACGTCCGGTGAACTGCTGCGAGAGCACGGTCAGGCCGGGATCGTTGGGGCTTCGCGGGTATACCTCGTCGCACAACTCCCGGGCGGCCAGGATGACCTCGAGGTGCTCGGCCAGCGACAGGAAGCGCAGGGTACCGGGGCGCCCGGACTGGCTGTGCCCCAACACATCTCCCTCGCGGCGCTCGGCCAGGTCGAGGTCGGCCAGCGCGAATCCATCCAGGGTTCCGGCCACCGCCTTGAGCCGCTCCCCGGCCTTGGACGAGTCCGGCAGTCGGGTGGCCAGCAGGCACAGGCTGGGATGCTCGCCGCGGCCGATCCGGCCGCGCAACTGGTGCAACTGGCTGATGCCGAACCGGTCGGCGTCCATCACCACCATCACCGTCGCATTCGGCACGTCCACGCCGACCTCGATGACCGTGGTGCAGACCAGCACGTCGATCTCCCCGGCGCGGAAGGCGGCCATCACGGCGTCCTTCTCCTCGGCGCCGAGGCGGCCGTGCATCAGTCCCAGGCGCAGACCCTTCAGCGGGCCGGTGCGGAGTTGGTCGAACAGGGTTGTCACCGGGATCGGCGGCGGGCCCTGCTCGGTCCCCTCGGCGCCGTCCTTGTCGCTCTCGTCGATGCGCGAGGCCACCACGTAGGCCTGCCGTCCGGCGGCCACCTCCTCGGCCACCCGTTGCCATGCGCGGGCCAGCCACTGCGGCTTCTCCTTGACGAAGATGGTGTTGGTGGCGATCGGCTGACGCCCGCGCGGGAGTTCGCGCATGGTCGAGGTCTCCAGATCGCCGAACACCGTCAGCGCGACCGTGCGCGGGATCGGGGTCGCGGTCATCACCAGCAGATGCGGCGTCAGCCCCGCGGGCGCCTTGGCGCGCAGGCGGTCTCGCTGTTCGACGCCGAACCGGTGCTGTTCGTCGACCACCACCAGTCCGAGGTTGTGGAACTCCACGGCGTCCTGCAGCAGGGCGTGGGTGCCGATCACGATGCCGGCCGCACCGGATGCCACCTCGTCGCGGACCTGTTTCTTCTGCGCCGCCGACATCGACCCGGTGAGCAGGGTGACCCGGGTCGCGTCGTCGGCGCCGCCGAGTTGACCGGCCATCGCCAGCGGGCCCAGCACGTCGCGGATCGACCGGGCATGCTGTGCGGCAAGGACTTCGGTGGGCGCCAGCAGGGCGCACTGATAGCCGGCGTCGACCATCTGCATCATCGCCAGCACCGAGACGATGGTCTTGCCGGAGCCCACTTCGCCCTGCAGCAGGCGGTTCATCGGCTTGTTGGCGGCCAGCTCCTGCGAGATCACCTCGAGCACCTCGCGCTGCCCGGCGGTCAGTTCGAACGGCAACTGATCCAGCAGTGCTGCAGTCAGCCCGCCTGCCCGCCGCGGCGCCTGCGGCCCGGACTGGGACAGCTCGCCGTGCCGGCGCCGGGCCAGTGCCCACTGCATGCCGACGGCCTCGTCGAAGGTCAGCCGGGTCCGGGCGCGCTCGCGGTCGGCCTCCCTCTCGGCGATGTGGATGTCGCGCAGCGCGGTGTCCTCGGAGACCAGATCATGCTCGGCCACAAAGGATTCCGGCAGCGGATCGGGAATCGGGTCGAGCACGTTGAGCACCTGGCGCACGCAGGCGTAGATGTCCCAGCTCTGCAGCTTGGCGCTGGCCGGATAGATCGGGAAGTAATCCCGCTCGAAGACCGACATGTCGAACTCGCCGTCGCCGCTCTGCGCGGTCGCGGCGATGGTCCGCAGCGACTTGGTGCCGCCGATGCGGCCGGAGGCTGCGTTGAGGATGAGGTAACCCGGATGGGTCAACTGCATGGTGTTGCGGAAGTAGCCCACCTCCCCGGACAGCATCAGCCGGGTTCCCACCACCAGTTGCTTCTTGAGGAACTTGGCGTTGAAGAAGGTGGCGGTCACCTTGGGCCGGCGGTTGCTCAACGTGACGACGAGGTACTCGCGTTTCGGGGTGCGGTTGGTCCAGCGCACCTCGGCCTTCTCGATCTCGCCGACGAAGGTGATGTGCTCCCCCTCCTCGGGCAGTTCGTCGTCCTCGCCGCGCACCGTCATGCCCTGGCTGTACTTGCGCGGGTAGTGCCGCAGCAGATCGCCGACGGTGCAGATGCCGAAGACGTCCTCCAGCGAGGTGGCGGCCTTGGCGCCCAGCAGGGCATCGAGGCGGTCGGTGAGGGTGGCCATCGCTACTCCACCCCGATCAGCAGGACGTCGCCGCGGTGCCCGGTGGCATAGCTGGCGAACTCGGTGCCCGGATGGCGACGACGGACGTGTTCGGCCAGCGCCCCGGCGACGGCCGGATCGGCGCCGGCGCCCAGCAGCAGGGTGACCAGTTCCCCGCCGGATCCGAGCAGCAGGTCGGTGAGCCGGGCCGCCGCAGCTCCGACATCGGGCGCGACCACCAGCACCTCGTCACCGGAGATGCCCAGACCGTCGCCGGGTTCGCAGGTCCCGGCCCAGGTCAGGGCCTTCACCTCAGCCGTACGCACCGACCCGAAGCGGGAGGCGCCCGCGGCGCGGGCCATCGCATAGCCGTCGTCGACGAACTGGTGCGTCGGGTCGTGGACGGCCAGTGCGGCAAGTCCCTGGGCCATCGAACCGGACGGCACCGGAACCACGTTGATCCCCCAGCCGATGCCCGCGGTGCACCCGGCCACCAGATCCTCGGCGGAGACGTAACCGTTGGGCAGCACCACAACCTGGGAGGCGCCGGTGTCGACGACCGCGCGCAGCAGGTCGGTCGCGCTGACCCCGTTGGCCGGGTCCACCAGGTCGGGGTCCGGGCGCAGTACGAAGGCGCCCTCGGCGCGGAACAGTTCCTCGGCGCCGTCGCCGTCGACGACGGCCAGCACGGCGCGTTCGCGGGTCCAGCCACCGGGCGAAACCCGTCCGGTGGCAAGGGCGGAGATGCGGATCCTGCTGACCGGACCGGCGGCCATCCCGGCCTCGATCGCGGCGCCGGCGTCGTCGGTGTGGACGTGCACCGAATGGCGTCCTTCGGCGGTCGCAGCGATGGCCACCGAATCCCCCAGGGCCTCAAGGGCTTTGCGCAGCGCGTACAGGGCGTCGCCGTCGCAGTCGGCGGCGAGGTACATCACCTCGAACTCGGGGCCCTGCTCGGTAGGTGCCGGGGCATGGGTGTGCGGTGTGTGAGCGGCCGGGTAGTCCCGGCGGTGCGCGCTCTGCCCGGTGATGGTTTCGGCCAGGGCGTCGAGCAGGACCAGCAGTCCGCGGCCACCGGCGTCCACCACGCCCGCCTCGGTCAGCACGTCGAGCTGTTCTTCTGTGCGGTCCAGGGCTTCCGCGGCGGCCTGGGCGGCGGCCGGCACCGCCTCGCCCAGTGGCTCCGCGGCCCGTCGTTCGACTTCCTCGGCGGCGGCGTGCAGCACCGAGACCACCGTTCCGGGCACCATCTCCCCGCCCATCGCCTCGATGACCCGGGCCACGGCGTGTCGCAGGGCCGCCCCCAGCAGGGCCACGTCGATGTCGGCCAGATCGGTCTGGGCAGCGGCCTCGACCGTCACGTCGGCCAGGGCGGCCAGGATCTGGGACAGGATCACCCCGGAGTTGCCCCGCGCCCCGTGGGCGGCCCCGCGGGACAGCGCCGCGGCCATCCCGGCCACGTCTCCGGTACCGGCCGTGCCCGCCTCGGCCACCGCCGCACGCATCGTGAACAGCATGTTCGTGCCGGTGTCGGCGTCGGGGACCGGGAAGACGTTGAGTCGGTTGATCTCGTCGGTGTGGGCGATCAGTGCCCCGACTGCGGCGTCGGCCCAGTCGTACAGGGCCGAGGAGTCCAGCCGCCGGTCCGGCATCGACACCTCCCGATCGCTGGCCTGGTAACCCCTGTTCGGGTCAGCCTAACCAGATCCGCCGACGCATTAATGCAGGGCATTTTGGCAATCGAATCCCCACGACGGTATTCTGATCGAGTTCCCGGGCCACCCGTGCATGCGGTCGTTGGCCTCACGAGATTTGAGGAGTTCACCATGGCTGCCGTCTGCGACGTTTGCGGAAAGGGCCCCGGCTTCGGCAAGCAGGTGTCGCACTCGCACCGCCGGACCAATCGTCGGTGGAATCCGAACATCCAGAGCGTGCGTGCCACCGACCGCCCCGGCGGCAACAAGCACCGCGTCAACGTGTGCACCTCCTGCCTGAAGGCCGGCAAGGTCACTCGCGGTTAATTCCGCTTGAACGCGCTAGATCGACGGTGACAGCCGTCGGTAGCATCTGGCTATGTCCACGACGCTTGATGTCCAGCTCTCTGAAGATCAAGCTGCGAAACTCCGCGCCGCCGCCGACCGCGCCGGAATCTCCGTGGAGGCGGCGGCCCTCAAGGCGATCGACGAATACGTGAACCGTCATACACGCCGCCGCGACAAGATCATCGAACAGGTCTTCACCGAGGACACGGAACTCTTCCGCCGTCTCGCCGGGGGATGATCCAAGCAATTCCCGCGCAGGAAACATAGTGCTGTGTGCCCGCCTTCGAGCGACAACCGTTGTCGCTGTGAGGCGGGCACATCTCGTTGTATTTCTTTCCGCGGGACGGAAGTTACGGAAGTCGCCAGTCGATCGGCTCGGCGCCCATCTCCTTGAGCAGGTCGTTGGCCCGGCTGAACGGCCGCGACCCGAAGAACCCCCGACTCGCCGACAGCGGCGAGGGGTGCGCCGACTCGATGGTCGCCGTCCCGTCCAGCCACGGCTTGAGGGTCGAGGCGTCCCGCCCCCACAGGATCGCCACCAACGGCTGATCGCGGGCGGCCAGCGCCTTGATGGCGCACTCGGTGACCGCCTCCCAGCCCTTGCCCCGGTGTGAGGCCGGGGTGCCCGGGCGCACCGTGAGAACCCTGTTGAGCAGCATGACGCCGCGCTCACACCACGGACTCAGATCGCCGTTGGACGGCGCCGGGTAGCCCAGGTCGGCGCTGTACTCGGTGAAGATGTTGCTCAAGCTGCGCGGCAACGGCCGCACCTCGGGGGCCACCGAGAAGCTCAGGCCCACCGCGTGCCCCGGCGTCGGGTAGGGATCCTGGCCGACGATGAGCACCCGCACCGCGTCGAAGGGAAAGCTGAACGCGCGCAGGACGTTCGGTCCGGCCGGCAGGTACTGCTGCCCGGCGGCGATCTCGGCGCGTAGGAACTCCCCCATCCCGGCAACCTGATCGGTGACCGGTTCCAGGGCCTTCGCCCAGCCGTCGTCGACGAGTTCAGTCAGTGGCCGGGCCGTCACGCCTGCCCAACCTAGTCGTAGGACTGCCAGCCGGACGGACCGGACCACGCCCGGCCGTCGACGAGCACCTGCGCCGCCCCCGCCCGTACGGCGCCGATCACCCGCCACCCGGGCGGCGGGGCGCCGCCGAAGCAGGCCACCAGTGCGTGGTCCTCACCGCCGCCGAGCACCAGCGACCACGGGTCCGCTCCGGCTGCCGTGGCGGCCGGGTTCACCGCATCGACGTCGGTCTGCAACAGGTCGGAACTGAGGTCCAGGGTCACGCCGGAGGCGTCGGCGATGTGGCCGAGGTCGGCCAGCAGCCCGTCGGAGACGTCGGTCATGGCCTGCGCTCCGGCCTGCGCGGCGAGGCGGCCCTGTCCGTACGGCGGGCGCGGCACCCGGTGACGTTCGCGGATGTCGTCGAATCCGTCGATTGCGTTGTCCTGCAACGCGAATCCGGCGGCGGACAGTCCCAACGAGCCGGCCACCGCGACCACCGAACCGGCCCGCGCCCCGGCCCGGGTCACCGGCGGGCGGCCGCCGAGATCGCCCAGCACGGTGACCGAGAGCACCCATTGCGGGGCCGCCACCATGTCACCGCCGGCAATGCCCGCACCGACCGCGGCGGCCTCCTGCCACATGCCGTCGCTGAGTTCGGTGACCTCCGAAACCGCGGTGGACGGTGGCGCGCCGAAGCCGACGACGAACGCCGTCACCGCCGCGCCCATCGCCTCGATGTCGGCGGCGTTCTGCGCGATGGCCTTGCGGCCGATCTCGAACGGGGTGGACCAGTCGCGGCGGAAGTGCCGGCCCTCGATGAGCATGTCGGTGCTGACCACCACCCGGCCGTCGGGCGCAGCGATCACCGCGGCGTCGTCGCCCGGGCCCAGGGTGACCCCGGCCGGTTGGGCGCGGCCGGCGGTGATCCGGCCGATGACGGCGAACTCCCCCACCTCGTTCAGCGTGGGATCGCTCATGTGATCACCTCCGGTACCTTGAGCACCGTCAGTCTAGGGAGGTGGCAGTGCCAGAAGGCGCCGGGCAGAAGGATGCGGGCGACCCGCCGATGACGCTGATGATCGCCGGTCTGGTGGTCGGGGTGGTGGCCATCGGCGCCGTCCTCGCGGTCTCGGCGTCGCGCAAGGCGCCCCCGCCCGCCCCGATCGCGATCGCGGGCCTGCCCTCACCCCAGGCCGGTTCACCGGAATGCCGGGCACTGCTGGCCACCCTGCCGGACCGCCTCGGCGACTTCCGGCGCGCGCAGGCCGCGGATCCCGTTCCGGCCGGCACGGCGGCCTGGCGAAATTCTGATGCGAGGAGCACGGGCGACCCGGTGATCCTGCGCTGCGGACTGGACCGGCCCGCGGAGTTCGTGGTGGGCTCACCGCTTCAGGTGGTCGACGACGTGCAGTGGTTCCGCCTCGAGGACCCGAGCCTGTCGCGCAGCACGTGGATCAGTGTGGACCGGCCGGTGTACGTGGCGCTGACGCTGCCGGACGGTTCCGGCCCGGGACCGATCCAGTCGCTCTCCGAGGTGATCGCCCGCACCATGCCGGCGATGCCGATCAGGCCCGCGCCGGCGCGCTAGCTGTACTGACCACGGAGGTTAGGTACGCGGCTGGCGGGTGGTTGGCC
>NZ_JAFMJZ010000256.1 GCF_017853185.1 Mycolicibacterium sp. | reverse complement strand
CCACCACCTCGTAGAGGCCCTGCTTGGCGCACAGTTGCGACTGCCGCCACAGGCTCGGGTGCACCGAGGGCGGCGCTTCCCCGGCCAGGAATCCGTACACGTCGTTGTCCCACACCACCCGGCCGTCGGCCGCGGTGACAACGCAGGGTTCCAGCGCACCGATGAAGCCCCGGTCGGCGTCGGCGAAGTCCGCCGTATCGGCGAAGGGCAGCGAAGTGACGTGTTGGGCGTTGGCGGAGGCGATCAGCGATGTCGGCGGCTTGGAGGTCATGCGGCGGATTCTTCCCCCCGACGCCCGCGCCCGATCGCGAATGGCGCCAACCCCACCGCCAGGAGCGCCACACCAGCCAGCACGACGGCCACGGCCGTCGCCAGGAAGGTGGTCATCATGCCCCACCTGCTGATGAGAACTCCGAGCATGACCGCACCCAGAGCGGTGGTCGCGGTGACCAGGACGAAGAACAGTCCCATCATGCGGCCGCGAACGGTGGGCGGCACCTCGATCGCCACGGTCGTCTGACCGCCGACGAAGACGAATTCCCAGCCGAAACCGATCAGCATCGCGCCCATCAGATCCACAAACATGCCGTGCCGCGGTGTGACCGCCAACTCGATCATTCCCGGTGCGGCGAGGAACAGACCGACGGCCATCAACCGCCGTCGGTTGGCCGGATCGGCGGCTCGGGCGATGATCGGATTGGCCAGAATCGCACCCAGGCCGATCGCGCCGATCAGCAGCCCGACAGCCGCCGCCGTCATGCCGTGCTCCTCGGCCACCGTCGGCATCAACTGCTCGACCGGCGCGATGAAGACGAAGAAGACGCCGACACCGACCGCGGCAAGGCGGACGAACGCCAATGCGCTTGAATCCGTGGCAGTTTGGGGCGAAGCCTGCTCCTGCTCCGCTGCTTCAGCGGCAGGCCGGACCTCAGACAGCAGAGTTGTGCCGGCGAGCACGAGAGCGACCAGGACGTAGGACGCCGCGTTGAACGCGAGGGCGGAGCCGATCCCGATCCAGTGCACCATGAATCCGCCGATGACCGCACCGGCCAACCGGGTGAGGTTGAACATCATCGACGACTGCGCGAGTGCCGCCTGCCGATATTCCTCCGGCACCGTGTACGGCCCGACCAGACTGATGACCGGACAGTTGAGGCTGTAGGGAACCGCGCCGGCGAACACCAGCGCATAGAGCCAACCCAGCGGAAGTTCACCGGTGAAGTCCAGGATCGCCATGATGGCCGCCGGGATCGCCTGCAGCACATACAGCACGATCGCCAGTCGCCGCGGGTCGTAGCGGTCCACCAGCGCACCGCCGATCGGGCCGCCGACGATCGAGGGTCCGAGAGCCAACGCGGACAGCAGCCCGACCGATGCCGCGCTCCCGGTGAGTTTGTAGACGAACCAGGTCGCGGCGACGATCTGCATGTACGAACCGGCCGACGACACCGCCCGCGCGATGAACAGCCTGCGGTACGCGGGGAACGACAGCGGACCCTGCCCGGAACTCACCGGCTAACGGTAGGCGGTGCATCTGCGGCCGGCAGGTACACGGTGAACTCCGTGTGTCCCGGCGCACTGCGCAATCCGATGCTGCCGCCATGGGCTCGCACCACCGCTTGCACGATGGCCAGTCCCAGACCGGTGGAACCGTCCCGGTGCGAACGCGAACTGTCGCCGCGGGCGAACCGCTCGAAGACCTCGGACTGCAGTTCGGCCGGGATCCCCGGACCGTCGTCGGCCACCCGCAACATCGCCGCGCCCGGTTCGGGGCGCAACGAGAGCGTGACCGCGGTGCCTGCCGGGGTGTGCACCCTGGCGTTGGCAAGAAGGTTGGCGACCACCTGATGCAGCCGGGCGTCGTCCCCGATGACCAGAACGGGTTCGGCGGGAACCTCGAGATTCCACCGGTGCTCGGGGCCGGCGGCGTGTGCGTCGCCGATGACGTCGGCGCACAGCCGCGAGAGGTCCACCGGGTGGTGTTCCAGCGGACGGCCGGAGTCCAGCCGGGCCAGCAGCAGTAGGTCCTCCACCAGCCGGGTCATCCGGTCCGCCTCGGATTCCACCCGGCTCATCGCGTGCGCGACGTCGGGAGGCACTTCAGCCCGTTTCCGTTGTGCCAGTTCGGTATAGCCTCGGATGGCGGCCAGCGGGGTCCGGAGTTCATGGCTGGCGTCGGCGACGAACTGCCGCACCCGACTTTCGCTGGCCTGTCGGGTCGACAGTGCGGTGGCGATGTGGTCGAGCATCCGGTTGACCGCCAGGCCCAGCCTGCCGACCTCGGTGCCGGGGTTGGCGTCGACGTCGGGGATCCGCACCGGCAGCCCGACCTCGCCGCGGTCCAGTGGCAGGTTCGCCACCTCCCCGGCCGCCGCGGCAACCCTGGTCAATGGGGCCAGCGCACGGCGGATGACGAACATGCCGGCCAGCACGGCCACGGTCAGCGCGAGCGCGGTCACCACCGCGAAGATCAGGGCCACCCGGCCCAGCGTCTGGGTGACGTTGCGCATGCTCAGCCCGACGACGAGAGTGGTGCCGGGGTGCCGGCCCGGCGTGGCCACCAACCGGTAGCGGCCGAGTCCGTCGAGGTTGCGGGTCACCGGCTTACGCAGACCGGTCAGTGCGGTCAGTTCACCCACCGCCGCCGACGACAGTGGGTCACGATCGCCGCCGCGGCTCAGCGCGCCGGCCCGGACCGCGGTGCCGTCGCTGACCACCGCGGCCACCATCCCGAGCGGTTGTCCCGGCGCGTCGAGGAAGTCCGGTCCCGGACCGGACCGCGGAACCGGCGGCGGTCCGTTCATCCACGGCGGCGGCGGCGGACGGTGCTCCATCATCGACGAGCGCTGGGCGATCTGGCGCAGCTGGCCGTCGAGCTCGCCGACCAGATACTGATGCAGCGCGAGCTCGGTCACCGCCGCGATCCCGACGCACAGGCCAGCCAGCAGCGCCACCTGCCCCACCAGAAGCCGCGCCCGCAGCGACCATCGACTCAGCGACCATCGACTCAGCGACCATCGACTCAGCGACCAT
>NZ_JAFMJZ010000089.1 GCF_017853185.1 Mycolicibacterium sp. | reverse complement strand
GACCACTCGGCGAACGCGCCGACTGGTGGTGGTACGACCCCTACCAGCCACAGCCCTCACCGGCGAACTGACCGCGATCTTTCGTCGGACTGCAACGTCATTCCGGGGTTCGCAGTCAGTGCACGCCCTCCATCAGCGTGCTGATGCGGGGCGCCAGCACCCAGACCACCACACCCACCGCGATGGCGACGCCGCCGAGGATTCCGAAGTAGGCGAACTCGTGGGCCGCGTCGTAATAGCGAGCCAGCACACCCGACATCGCGGTGCCGAGGCCGACCGAGAAGAAATACAGCGCCATCATCTGGGACCGGAATGCGTTGGGCGCCAACTGCGTGGTGACCGACAACCCGATCGGTGACAACAGCAGTTCCGAGACGGCGAACGCCGCCATGATCGCCACCACCGCCAGCACCGGCACCGTGCGGCCGGAACCGCCCGCCAACGGCAGAAACAGCAGGAAGGCGCACCCCATCCCGATCACCCCGTAGGCGAACTTGCGCGGAGTGGTCGGCGCGCTACGGCCGAGCTTGGTCCACATCAGCGCGAACAGCGGCGACAGCAGGATGATCCACACCGGCTCCATCGAACCGATCCAGCTCGACGGTGCGGTCCAGCCGAACAGGGTCCAGTTGATCCTCTCGTCGGAGTAGACCGCGAGCACCGTGAAGATCTGCTGAAACAGCGACCAGAACACGGCATTGGCGAGGAACAGTGGGATGAAGGCGCGCACCCGGGTTCGCTCGATCGGCTCGACCCGGCTGCTGGTGAGCATGGTGGCGAAGTAGGCCACCGACGCGATGATGATCAACAAGGTGGTGACCTGGGACAGGTTGGCCAGCTTCACCACACCGGTGGCGAAGCCCACCCCGATGAACACGATCACCGCCGCCGCCACCGCGGCCGCGCGCCCCAATGCCTGGCCCGACAACGGATGCGGCACGGTGCGCCCGTGTTCGCCGAGATTGCGCCGGAAGATCACGTACTGGGTGAGTCCCAGCGCCATACCGACCGCGGCGGCACCGAAGCCGTAGTGGAACCCGATCCGGGTCTGCAGCAGTCCGGTGATCAAGGGACCGGCGAACGCGCCGATGTTGATGCCGAGATAGAACAACGTGAAGCCGCCGTCGCGGCGCGGGTCGCCATCGGCGTAAAGCGTCCCGAGAAGCGACGACGCGTTGGCCTTCAGCGCGCCGGCGCCCAGTGCGATCAGCACCAGACCGACCGCCACCCCAGTGAGTCCGGGCAGGATCGCCAGCGAGATGTGGCCGCACATCACCACCACTCCGCCGTAGAAGACGGTGCGTTCCATGCCCAGGACCCGGTCGGCCACCCAGCCGCCGAGCACGGTGGACAGATAGACGAAACCGCCGTAGGCGCCCACGATCCCGGTCGCGGTGGCCTTGGGCATGCCCAACCCGCCGTCGGTCAGCGAGTAGTACAGGTAGTAGCCCAGGATGGTGAGCATCCCGTAAAACGAGAACCGCTCCCACAACTCGACGCCGAACAGGTTGATCAGACCGACCGGATGGCCGAATCGCGTGCGTGGGGCAGTTTGAGTCACGCCGATCACCCTAGACTTCGCGACGTGAAAGTGGCCTCGATCCATCTGGCTCCCGGTAGTCACCTGCCGATGCGGAGCATCGACACGGTCGAGGCCGAAGCCGGCAAGGGCCTTGTCGGCGACCGGTATCACGGCAGCAGGCACCGCCAGGTCACCATCCAGTCCCGCGAGGCCCTCGACCGCACCGCCGATCAACTCGGCTACGAGTTCGACGCCGGTGCGACCCGCCGAAACATCACCGTGGACACCGGCGACATCCCCACCAAGCCCGGATCGCGGCTGCGCATCGGCGAGGTGGAGTTCGAGGTGGTCCGGGTCGCCGCACCCTGCCGGCTGATGGAGGACGCCGTCGGTCCCGGCGCGACGGCGGCACTGCGCGGCCGGGCCGGATCCGCCTGCCGGGTCCTGAGTTCGGGCACCATCCGCGTCGGCGACCCGGTCGAACTCCTCGACGATTGAACCCCGGAAAGTGAATACCGCCCTACTCGGGTTTGCCGCCGCGCTGAGCCTGATCGTCGCGATCGGCGCGCAGAACGCCTTCGTCCTGCGTCAGGGCATCCGCGACGAACACGTCCTGCCGGTGGTGATCCTCTGTGCCGCATCGGATCTCATGCTGATCATCGCCGGTGTCGCCGGAGTCGGGGCATTGGTCACCAGCCATCCGCAGGTGATGACGATCGCCCGGTACGGCGGTGCGGCATTCCTCATCGGGTACGGACTGCTGGCCGCCCGTCGGGCACTGCGGCCACAGGTGATGACCCCGAGTGCGGACGGACCGGCGCGACTGTCCGCGGTGCTGGCGACCTGCCTGGCGCTGACCTTCCTCAACCCGCACGTCTACCTGGACACCGTCATCCTGCTCGGCACGCTCGCCAACCAGCAGGGAGAAAAACGCTGGCTGTTCGCCGCAGGGGCCGCTGCGGCCAGCGTGGTGTGGTTCTTCGGCCTGGGGTTCGGCGCGCGCCGGCTGGCCGGTTTGTTCGCCTCGCCCGGGACCTGGCGGGTACTCGACGGACTGATCGCGGTCACCATGGTGGCCCTGGGTTTGTCGCTGTTAGCGACATAGGATCGCTGTCGTGTTCAACCGACGCGAGTTCCTTGGACTCGCCGGCGCCGCGGCGCTTACCGCGGCATGTTCCCGCCCCGGCGCCGACGACTCCAACGGCAAGGCCGTCATCAAGCACGTCTTCGGCGAGACGACGGTGCCGTCCCGGCCCAGCAGGGTGGT
Organism: Mycolicibacterium sp.; assembly: GCF_017853185.1. Taxonomy (GTDB): domain Bacteria; phylum Actinomycetota; class Actinomycetes; order Mycobacteriales; family Mycobacteriaceae; genus Mycobacterium. The sequence goes on along the minus strand of NZ_JAFMJZ010000089.1, from coordinate 10,738 downwards.
CAGCGCCGGGCTGACCGAACAGGACGATCTCCTGGCCGTGGGCGTCGTCCCTGTCGCCGTCACGAACTGGTTCGGCGACCAGCCCGCCGGTGTGTGGCCCTGGGCGCAGCCGAAGCTCGGCACGGCGAAACCAGCTCTCCTCAACCTGGACAACGGAATTCAGGTCGATCGCATCGCCAGCCTGAAACCCGACCTGATCGTGGCGATCAACGCCGGCCTTGATGCCGACACCTATCGGAAGCTGTCCGTCATCGCACCCACCATCGCCCAGTCCGGTGGCGACGCATTCTTCGAACCGTGGAAGGACCAGGCCCGCGCGATCGCCCGGGCGGTGTTCAAGACCGATGAGATGGGTCAGCTGATCGACACCGTCGATGCCCGGTTCAGTTCTGCCGGGCAGGCCAACACCGCGTTCAAGGACAGAACGGCGGTCCTGCTCTCCGGCGCCGTCACCGGGGACACCGTGACCGCGACGGTGTCCGGTTGGCGCACCGAATTCCTCACCGCGATGGGCTTCCGGATCCCGGAGAACCTCAAGGGCATGGCCGGCGGCGATGGACATGCCACCATCGGCCGGGCCGATCTCGCCGCCGCCCTGCGTGAGGCCGATGTGCTGATCTGGATGACCGAGAGTGACGCCGCACAGGCCGCTCTGCTCGCCGACCCGACGATCGCCACCCTGCGGGCCACCGGTCAGGACCGCAATGTGTTCACCGGCGAGGATCTCGCCGGCGCCATCGCCTTCGCCTCCCCGCTGTCCTATCCGGTGGTGGCCGAGCAGTTGCCGCCGATGCTGGCACGCGCCCTAAGCTGACCCCGTGACGACCCCCGGTTTCGCGCAGGTCGGTAGCCGCTACTACCCCGTGCTGGTGGCGGTTTTCACCGCGCTGGTGATCATCTCCAACGTCTCCGCCACCAAGGGGGTGGCATTCGGTCCGATCATCACCGACGGCGGGTTCATCGTCTTCCCGCTCACCTACATCATCGGCGACATCCTCGCCGAGGTGTACGGATTCCCGGCGGCCCGGCGGGCGATCCTGCTCGGATTCCTGATGAACGGCCTTGCCGCACTGGCCTTCTGGGTGACCGTGTACCTCCCCGCCGCTGACTTCTATCCGAACCAGGAACACTTCGCCAACGTCGTCGGCGCCTACACCCAACTCATCGTCGCCGGTCTGGCCGGCTTCATCGTCGGCCAGACCATCAACGCCTGGACCGTCGTCAAGATCAAGGAACGCACCAAGGAGAAGCACCTGTGGGCCCGACTGGTCGGGTCGACGTTCGCCGGCCAACTCGGCGACACCCTGGTCTTCTGCGCCATCGCCGCGCACGCCATCGGCATCTCGACGTTCTCCGACTTCGCCACGTACACCGCACTGGGATGGCTCTACAAGACCGCTGTCGAGGTGGTCATGCTGCCGGTCACCTACCGGCTGATCGCCTACGTCAAGCACCACGAGCCGACCTACACCCCGCTGGTGTGATGAAGGTCCGGGACTGATGAGGATCCGGGACTACGGAGACCGGGCGCTGTTGCTCGAATGTGGTTCCGGCGACGAGGTTCTCGCGCTCGCGGCGGCACTGCGCCGCGGCGACATCCCCGGGATCGGCGACATCGTTCCGGGAGCGCGCACCGTGCTGGTGACGCTGGCCGGTCCGGGTCAGCAGACCGCACTGCGGGAGCACCTGGCCTGTCTCGACATCCCCGCCCCGGCCGAACGCACCGAATCGTCACACGCCGACGTGGTGATCGACGTCGTCTACGACGGCACCGACCTGACCGAGGTGGCGGCACTGACCGGGCTGACCGCCGGCGAGGTGGTCGAGGCCCACACCGGAACGCCCTGGCGGGTCGGATTCGGCGGATTCGCACCGGGTTTCGCCTATCTCGTCGGTGGCGATCCGCGGCTGCAGGTGCCACGCCGCGCTGAACCGCGGGTCCGGGTACCGGCCGGATCGGTGGCGCTGGCCGGGGAGTTCAGCGGGGTCTACCCGCGCGAGTCACCGGGCGGCTGGCAGCTCATCGGGCGCACCGGCGCCGCGCTGTGGGACGTCGACCGCCCACAACCCGCACTGCTGGTTCCCGGCATGTGGGTTCGGTTCCGGGCCGTCGCATCCGGTCCGGCGGAGCAGCCATGACGGCTCTGCAGATCCTGACAACCGGGCCGTTGGCCCTGGTGCAGGACCTCGGACGGCCCGGACTGGCCCACGTCGGAGTGGCCCGGTCCGGCGCGGCCGACCGCCGGGCACATCGGCTGGCGAATCGGCTGGTGGCCAACCCCGCCGATCTCGCCACCGTCGAAATCACCTTCGGAGGTTTGGCCGCCCGGGTCCTCGACGGCAGCGTGGACATCGCGGTCACCGGCGCCGACGCCTGTGCGACCGTAGACGGAATACCGTTCGGCGCCAACAGCATTCGCCACGTCCAGGCCGGTCAGGTCATCTCCCTCGGCGTCCCGGCGGCGGGAATGCGCAGCTACCTGGCCGTCCGTGGCGGAATCGCCGTCACCCCGGTGCTGGACTCCCGCAGTTTCGACACCATGTCGAAGCTCGGTCCGGACCCGCTGCGACCGGGCGATGTGCTGCCGGTCGGCGAACCGCCCACCGGCTTCCCGGAGATCGAAGTCGCGCCCGTCGCTGCGATCGCGGCCGGCCCGGTGGAACTGCGGCTGGTTCCCGGCCCGCGGGATGACTGGTTCGACGATCCCGATGCGCTGGTGCGCACCGACTGGGTGACCTCCGGCCACAGCGACCGGGTCGGTGTGCGACTGGTGGGTCCGGCCCTGACGGCGCGCCACCCCGGACGCCAACTTCCCAGCGAAGGCGCAGTCCGGGGATCCGTCCAGGTGCCGCCGAACGGGCAGCCGGTGATCCTCGGACCGGACCATCCGATCACCGGCGGCTACCCGGTGATCGCGGTGCTGCTGGACGCCGACACCGACCTGGTCGCCCAACTGCGGCCGGGTCAGCCGGTGCGGCTGCGCTGGGCGCGCTGAACCCCGGCCGGACCGCGGGTTTCGGCTGTACTGTGTGACCTGCGACACCTTGGAGGTGTGTGAGGAGGTCAGATGTCCAGAGCCAGCGAACTCGCCGAGTTGCATCACCTGATCGGCGGGGTGCGGAGTTGTGTTGCGTCGTTGCAGGCGCACTACGGCGAAGGCCCGGCCATGCGCCGGGTGGTCCTTGACACCGAACGCCTGCTCGCTGACCTCGAACTGCTGGATATGGACGCCCGGGAGCTCGAGGTCGCCCCCCACGAGGTCGCGGCCTCGGTGGAGAAGATCCCCGTTCCTGACACCCCGTATGACCGGGAGTTCTGGCGCGACGTCGACGACGAGGGTGTCGGCGGCAGCGCAAAGCGCTGACCCGCCGCAAACCCGCGGTCACTGTGGCGCGGGTTACAACCACCCGACCCGTTTTGAATTCGCCACAGGCACGTGGGTAACCTTCGATCCAGTTGAGTCGAAGGGGACCACCAGATGAGCGCACCCACGGAGAACCGGCGTGCCACCGGCGTTTTCTCGCCCGGTCGGGCCCAGATCGCACAGCGCACGCTGCGCACCGACAACTGGCTGAAATCGCCGATCCTCACCGATCTGGGTTTCGCGGCATTCGTCATCTACGCGACGGTGCGGGCGTTCCAGCGGGACAACTTCTTCGTGGAGAAGTACCACTACCTGACGCCGTTCTACTCGCCGTGCATGTCGGTCAAGTGCGGCGAGGCCAGCGAGTTCTGGCCGCAGATCCTGCCCGGTTCGGGCTTGCTGTCCTACCTTCCCTACGCGCTGCTGTCGCTGCCGTTCCTGCTTCTGTTCCGGCTCACCTGCTACTACTACCGCGGTGCCTACTACCGCTCGGTGTGGCAGTCCCCGACCGCCTGCGCGGTGGCCGAGCCGCACGCGACCTATACCGGCGAGACGCGATTCCCGCTGATCCTGCAGAACCTGCACCGGTACTTCTTCTACATCGCCGCCCTGCTCTCGGTGATCAACACCTGGGATGCGATCAACGCCATGCACTCGCCGTCCGGTTTCGGCTTCGGCCTGGGCAACGTCATCCTGTGGGTCAACGTCATCCTGCTGTGGACCTACACGGTGTCGTGCCACTCCTGCCGGCACGTGATGGGCGGTCGGCTCAAGCACTTCTCCCAGCACCCGGTGCGCTACAAGCTGTGGACCGAGATCAGCAAGCTCAACGTCCACCACAAGAAGTTCGCGTGGATCACCCTGGGCTCGCTGATGTTCACCGACTTCTACATCATGCTCGTCGCCAGCGGCGCGATCTCCGACCTGAGATTCATCGGTTAACCAGCCTGTCGGACAAGCGGTTCGCCCAATATTTTGAGTGAGGACATACATGGTTGACGTTGAGCGGCATCAATACGACGTGGTCGTGATCGGCGCCGGTGGCTCAGGTCTGCGCGCGGTCATCGAAGCCCGGGAGCGAGGTCTGAAGGTCGCCGTGGTGACCAAGTCGCTCTTCGGCAAGGCCCACACGGTGATGGCCGAGGGCGGCTGTGCTGCCGCCATGGGCAACGCCAACCCCAAGGACAACTGGAAGGTCCACTTCGCCGACACCATGCGTGGCGGCAAGTTCCTCAACAACTGGCGGATGGCCGAACTGCACGCGCAGGAGGCGCCGGACCGGGTGTGGGAGCTGGAGACCTACGGCGCACTGTTCGACCGGACCAAGGACGGCCGGATCAGCCAGCGCAACTTCGGCGGCCACACCTACCCGCGGCTGGCCCACGTCGGTGACCGCACCGGCCTGGAGATCATCCGCACCCTGCAGCAGAAGATCGTCTCGCTGCAGCAGGAGGACAAGGCCGAGACCGGCGACTACGAGGCCCGGATCAAGATCTTCCACGAGTGCGCGGTCACCGAACTCATCAAGGACGGCGACCGGATCGCCGGCGCCTTCGGCTACTGGCGCGAGACCGGCAACTTCATTCTGTTCGAGGCTCCGGCCGTGGTGCTCGCCACCGGCGGCATCGGCAAGTCCTTCAAGGTGTCGTCGAACTCCTGGGAGTACACCGGCGACGGGCACGCCCTGGCGATGCGGGCCGGCGCCGGCCTGATCAACATGGAGTTCATCCAGTTCCACCCGACCGGCATGGTCTGGCCGTTGTCGGTGAAGGGCATCCTCGTCACCGAGGGCGTCCGCGGCGACGGCGGGGTTCTGAAGAACTCCGAGGGCAAGCGCTTCATGTTCGACTACATCCCCTCGGTGTTCAAGGGGCAGTACGCCGAGACCGAAGAGGAAGCCGACCAGTGGCTCGCCGAGCAGAGTGGGTCGGGCGACGGCACGGCTCGCCGGACCCCTGATCTGCTGCCCCGCGATGAGGTGGCGCGCGCCATCAACACCGAGGTCAAGGCCGGCCGCGGCACCCCGCACGGCGGCGTCTACCTCGACATCGCCTCGCGGATGACGCCCGAGGAGATCAAGAAGCGGCTGCCGTCGATGTACCACCAGTTCCTGGAGCTGGCCGAGGTCGACATCACCAAGGACGAGATGGAGGTCGGTCCGACCTGCCATTACGTCATGGGCGGTATCGAGGTCGACCCGGACACCGGCGCCGCGGCCACCCCGGGCCTGTTCGCCGCGGGCGAGTGCTCCGGCGGTATGCACGGTTCCAACCGTCTCGGCGGAAACTCGCTCTCGGACCTGCTGGTGTTCGGCCGTCGCGCCGGACTGGGCGCCGCCGACTACGTGAGGGCACTGTCCAGCCGTCCGACGGTGTCCGACGCTGCGGTCGACGAGGCCGCCGAGATCGCGCTGACCCCGTTCAAGGGACCGCAGGGCACGGCGAAGCCGGAGAACCCCTACACCCTGCACGCCGACCTCCAGCAGACGATGAACGACCTGGTCGGCATCATCCGCACCGGCGAGGAGATGCAGGAGGCGCTGGACCGGATCGAGGGGTACAAGGTCCGCTTCCGCAACATCGAGTCCGACGGCAAGCGTCAGTTCAACCCGGGCTGGCACCTGGCCATGGACATGCGCAACATGCTGCTGGTCAGCGAGTGCATCGCCCGCTCCGCGCTGACCCGCACCGAGAGCCGGGGCGGCCACACCCGTGACGACTTCCCGAAGATGGACTCCGACTGGCGTCGGGCCCTGGTGGTGTGCCGCACCGAGGGCGACGACCCGGTCATGCCGGAGGTCCGGGCGACCCGGGAGATCCAGCCGTCCATGCGGGAGGATCTGCTGGAGCTCTTCGAGATCGAGGAACTCGGCAAGTACTTCACCGACGAAGAGCTCGCGCAACATCCGGGACAGAAGGGCTGAGCTGAGATGAGCTACGAAGCGAAACTGCGGGTGTGGCGCGGCGACGAGGACGGCGGCGAGCTGCGCGACTACGAGGTCGGTGTCAACGAGGGCGAGGTCGTCCTCGACATCGTGCACCGGTTGCAGGCCGAGCAGACCCCGGACCTCGCGGTGCGGTGGAACTGCAAGGCCGGCAAGTGCGGATCATGCTCGGCGGAGATCAACGGCCGCCCGCGGCTGATGTGCATGACCCGGATGTCGACCTTCGATCCGGCCGAGACCGTCACCATCACCCCGCTGCGCACCTTCCCGGTGATCCGCGATCTGGTGACCGACGTCTCGTTCAACTACGAGAAGGCCCGTCAGATCCCGTCTTTCGCGCCGCCGAAGGATCTGCAACCCGGCGAGTACCGGATGGCCCAGGAAGACGTCGAGCGTTCGCAGGAGTTCCGCAAGTGCATCGAGTGCTTCCTGTGCAACAACGTCTGCCACACCATCCGGGACCACGAGGAGAATAAGCAGTCCTTCGCCGGTCCGCGGTACCTGATGCGCGTCGCCGAGTTGGACATGCATCCGCTGGACACCCTGGACCGTCAGCACATGGCTCAGGACGAGTTCGGTCTCGGGTTCTGCAACATCAACAAGTGCTGCACCGAGGTGTGCCCCGAGCACATCAAGATCACCGACAACGCGCTGATCCCGATGAAGGAGCGCGTAGCCGACCGCAAGTACGATCCGGTCGTCTGGCTCGGCAACAAGCTGTTCCGCAGGGGCAAATAGCCCCAGCGTCGAGTGAGGAGCCACGCAGAAGTTTCGCGAGAAGCCATCTGCGTGGCTCCTCACTCGTTTCCGGCAGCGAGCAGCGGCGCTAATCCGCCAGCCGGCGAAACATGCTGCGGTGGAAGACGATCGGCGAGATCTCGCCGTGCACGGTGACCTCGCGGATTCGCATCAGCACGATGGTGTGATCACCGGCGGGCAGTTCCTGCTCGATCGTGCTCTCCAGCCACACGCCGGTGCCCTGGATGAACAACGCGCCGGCCGCTGAGGACACGGTCGTCAGTCCGGCGAACCGGTCCCCTGTCTTGGCCGCCAGCGTGCGCGCGTGCTGAGCATGTTCCTCACCCAGCACGCTGATCCCCAGCGCCTGTACCCGCTGCAGCTTCGGCCACGTCTCGGAGGTGTTCTGCACACAGAACGACACCAGCGGGGGGTCCAGCGACACCGGCACGAAGGTGCTGGCCGCCAGGCCTACCCGGACCCCGTCGATCTCCGCGGCGACCGCGACGACACCGGATGGGTGATGGCCGAAGGCCTCACGGAGTGCGGTCGGGCTGAGGTTGCTCATAGCCGCTCCATCTTCACACGCGGGTAGCCTGGCGGCCGATGTGGATCACCCTGCTGGTCATGGCTCTCGCCGTCAGCCTGGAACCCTTTCGCATCGGGATGTCGGTGCTGATGCTCAACCGTCCGCGCCCCCGGCTGCAACTGACGACCTTCCTGGGCGGCGGATTCCTGATGGGCCTGTCGGTGGGTGTCGTGGTGTTGTTCGCGGTCGAATCCCGGCTGCCGAAGTCCGCGCATTTCACGCTGCCGAAGGTACAGATCGCCATTGGCGCGCTGGCCCTGCTGGCGGCGGCCTACCTCGCACTCACCAGAGGGCGGCCCCGCACCCCACCGGTGTGGCTGATCCGGCTTCTCGAGGACCGATCGCTGTGGGTGGCCGGGGTGGCCGGCCTGGGCATCGCGCTGCCCTCACTGGACTATCTGGCGGCACTGGCCGTCATCGCCGCCGGCGCGGCCACCGCCGGCGCGCGGCTCACCGCCTTGCTGATGTTCAACGTGGTCGCGTTCACGCTGGTGGAGATCCCGCTGCTGGCCTACCTTGTGGCCCCGGAGCGAACCCGTGCCGCGATGACCGGACTGCATCACTGGATCCGCGCCCGGCGCAGGCGCGAAGTCGCGGCCCTGCTGGCGGTCGTCGGAACCGTGCTGCTCGGAGTAGGCCTGCTCGCAGCCTGATGCTGTCTGAAACTCAGCGCGGACTGTGCGTCAGCACGTACTGAGCACCGGCCAGCAGCTGTGAGATCGGATCGGAGCCGCCGCCGAAGGCCGCCTGGGTGGCCGGCGCAGTGACCGCCGCGGGATCGTAGCCGTTGACCGGATCGACTTCGATCGGCGCCGTCGCCGGATCGTCGTTACGCGAATAACCGCTGTCCACATAGGGTTTCAGCACCGCATCCAACTGGTTCAGCGTCTCTTCGGGCACATCGAGGTACTTGAACGGCAGCACCAACGGAAGGTGCTGTTCGGGGATCAGATACGTCGTCGTGCTGGCGCCCCTGGAGTTGACCGTCGTCCTGATGTTGCGTTCCGGCACCATGCTCGGGTTGGTGAACGCCACGGCGGTGTGACCGGTCGCCAGACCCACGATCGCGTTGGCGACGGCGATGATGTTGTCCTGCCGGTCCGGCCAGTCGGCGATGCTGTCGTAGGCCGAGACGAACATGTGGGTGTCGTACTGACTGTCCACCGGTTCCGGAATCCGGTAATCCAGCGCCGGGACGACGCTGCCCACCGGAAAGTTCTGGGTCAGGAAGCTGGAGCCGAAGGCGTGCCGGGCGATCGGGTCGCCGTACGTTGCGAACGAATACTGATCGGCCGGCGGGGCGGAGGGATCGCCGGCCAGCCGGGCCTGGACGGCGTTGAGCACCAGAGCGCCCTCGGAGAGTCCGATCGCGGTGCCCTGACCGCCCTCGCGCATCCTCCGCTCGAGGTTGCCCTCCCCTTCGTCGACCGATTCGCCGATACTCGGGCCGTCGATGCCCACACCCGGGAAGGAGTCGTCCAACTTCCCGATGCCCGGGAACAGTTGTTCCAGGACGTGGCCCTGGACCTGGCCCGCGGGGTAGTCGACGATCTCGCGGTTCAGACCCGGAAACCAGTCCGCGCCGGTGCGCCGGATGTACTCGTCGTAGGGAATGCCGAGAACGTGCGCGCCGCCCAGTGCGTAGCCCCGGCCCGGTGTGCCCCGCTCACCGTCCGGGTGGGTGCCGTACGGAGTGACGTCATCGGCCGTTGCGATTCCGCCGGCAGTGGCCAGCGTCATCAGCGTGGTCACGGCGGCGACCAACTTCCTCATGCCTGTCCACCCCCTACCCGTGACGGCCACCAGTTCGCCTTACCGACCAGAGTAGCCATCGCCGGCACCGTGACGGTCCGCACCAGGAAGGTGTCCAGCAGGATCCCGGCCCCGATGACGAAGCCGCCCTGGACCACGGTGCCGATGCTGGAGAACAGCAGACCCCACATCGAGGCCGCGAAGATCACGCCTGCCGCGGTGATGACACCGCCGGTCGACGACAGCGTCCGGATGATTCCGTACCGGGTGCCGTGCGGCGCCTCGTCGCGCAATCTCGACGCGAACAGCAGGTTGTAGTCGGCACCGACGGCGACCAGCACCACGAAGGCCAGTGGCGGCACCGTCCAGTGCAACTGCTGGCCGAGTCCGAACTGGAAGAACAGCACACCGATGCCCAGCGCCGCGAAGTACGAGATCACCACGGATCCGACCAGATACAGCGGCGCGACGACGGCCCGAAGCAGCAGCATCAATGTCAGGAGCACCACGATGAGCGTGACGATGACGATGTACCGGATGTCGCTGTTGTAGTAGTCGCGGGTGTCACGCAGTGCGACGGGATAGCCGCCCATCGAGATCGACGCATCCGCCAGGGCGGTGTTCGGCTGGGCGCTGCGGGCGGCGTCGGCGATGGCGCCGACCTGATCCATCGCCGCATCACTGAACGGATCGAGCTTGGTGAACACCAGATAGCGCACCATGTGTCCGTCCGGTGAGATGAACGCCTTGGCCGCCGCCTGGAAATCGGGAAGTGCCAGCACCTCGGGCGGGATGTTGAACCCCGCCATCGCCGGGCCGGTGGCGTTCTCCTTGAGCGACAACAGGAATGCCGCCGCCTGGTCGAGTCCGGTGCGCATGGTGTTGATCTGTTCGACGACCTGATCCACCCCGTTGGCGACCTCCCGGCTGCCCTTGGCGGAGCGATCGGCCCCCTGCTGGAGCTTCGTCAGGCTGTTCTGCGCTCCACCGGGGCTGTCCAGCCCCATGGTGTGCATCACCTTGGTGAGGTTGGCGAACGCATTGGTCAGCTGGGTCAGCGTGGAGTTGAGAGACTGCTTGTCCTGCAACGACTCCAACTGTCCGGCCAGACTGTTGATCTCGTCCATGGTGGCGTCATTGCGCCCGTCGACCAGGCTCTGGAAGTGGCCGCGGGTCTCGGCGCAGGAGGGGTTGAGATCGCAGACCACATTGCCCTGCAGGGCAATCAGCACCGGGCCCACCCAGCCGAGCAGGTTCCGGCCCGCCTGGTAGGTGACACCCATCGAGTTGCCGAGTTCGTTGATGGCCTGGACGAGCTTGGCGGCGATCTCGACGTTCTTCACCAGCTTG
>NZ_JAFMJZ010000255.1 GCF_017853185.1 Mycolicibacterium sp. | reverse complement strand
GGCCAACGGCTATGCCCTGAGCGACATCGAGCAGGTGATCGTCGGAATGCGCGATGCCGACGCGGTGTACCGCCGAGTATGCAGAGAGGACTAGCCGCGACCCCCGCCGCCGCGACACCCCCGCCGCGGGTTCCCTCTCCTCTGGCTTGAGGACTCCCCCGACTGGCACGCACCAACCCCCGCAAGAACCAACCAAAGGAGTACACGATGACCGACAGCACCGCTGCTGCCCAGACCGCCCTGGTCGCTCACCTACAGGAGGCGCAAGCCTCAGACATACCGCTGACGCTGATCACCGGAGAGACCAGCTGGCCCGATGTCGACATCATGGCGATCGAGGAAGGATGGGTCACGATCCGGTACACGGTGTCGGCCGGGGACATCGCGCCGACCACCCGGCTGGTGCTGAAGAAGAACAAGAACTGCCAGGTGCTGCTCGGCGATGTCGAGGAGATCGACCTGGCGAACAGGACCCTCACCTCGCGGCTGATGGCGATGGAGACGGTGTTGCACTTCGACAGCCTGATCGTGGCGGCGGGCGCCCAGCAGAACTACTTCGGCAACGACCACTTCGCCACCTACGCGCCCGGCATGAAGACCATCGACGACGCGCTGGAACTGCGCGGGCGGATCATGGGGGCCTTCGAGGCGGCCGAGGTGACCACCGACCCGGCCGAGCGCACCCGGCGGCTGACGTTCGTGGTTGTCGGCGGCGGCCCGACCGGCGTCGAGCTGGCCGGCCAGATCGCCGAGCTCGCGCGCCGCACGCTGCCGGGGGCGTTCCGGACCATCGACCCTGCCGAGTGCAAGGTGATGCTGCTCGACGGTGCGCCGTTCCTGCTCACGCCGATGGGGGAGAAGCTGGGTCGCAAGGCGCAGCGCCGTCTGGAGAAGATGGGCGTGGAGGTGCACGGGAACTCGGTGGTCACCGATGTCGACTACATGGGAATCACCGTGAAGGACAAGGAGACCGGTGAGCAGCGCCGGGTGGAGTGCGCCTGCAAGGTGTGGGCGGCCGGTGTGCAGGCCAGCCCGCTGGGGGAGTTGATCGCCGCGCAGTGCGAGGGCACCGAGGTGGACCGGTCCGGCCGCGTCGTCGTCGAATCCGACCTGACCGTCAAGGGGCACCCGAGCGTGTTCGTCGTCGGCGACATGGCCGCGGTGCCCGGCGTTCCCGGCGTCGCTCAGGGCGCCATCCAGGGCGCCCAGTACGCCGCGAAGGTGATCAAGAACATGGTCCGGGGCGTCGACGACCCGGCCGCCCGGCAGCCGTTCAAGTACTGGGACAAGGGCTCGATGGCCACCATCTCGCGCCACCACGCGGTGGCCAAGATCGGCAGGCTCGAGTTCGGCGGCTACATCGCATGGCTGGCGTGGCTGTTCCTGCACCTGCTGTACCTGGTCGGGTTCAAGAACCGGGTCAGCACCCTGCTCAGCTGGATGATCACCTTCACCTCCAACAGCCGCGGCCAGCTCGCCACCACCAGCCAGTGGGTGTACGCCCGGCTGGCGATGGGCGTGGTGGAGAAGCAGTTGCAGCAGTCGCTGCACGACGTGCACCGCACCGCCGAGCAGGCCGAACTGGCGCAGGAGCTGGACCGCGCCTGACGTTTGGTTCAACCAGCGAGGTGCCTCAGGTAATTGTGAGCGCGAGAGATGAGTTGGTGCCTCACGCATTGTGAGCGCGTGGGGGCTTGCGTTATGCCTTCTTGGTCAATCGGTTGATTGACGGTTGCAATGCTGCCAGGTCGAGGTGACGGGCGGCGGCGAGGGTTTCGGTCTTGGTCTTGGCCAGGTCGAGCAGCTGCATCTGGATGGCGTTGATGCGCCGGGTGAGATCGGCCGGGTTGACCCCCTCGATTCTGGCCGCCACGTCCGAGAGGTGTTGAGCGTCAAGCACATCAGCGGTTTGTAGGCGTTGCCACGGGGTGGCCGGCTTGTCGTAGATTCGTCTCTTGCGGCCGGCTGCGGTCATGGTGTAGCCGATTGCCTTCTTCGTCGGGGTGAAGAAGTTCAGCCGCAGCGAGACCAGCCGCCACAACTCGTTGAGCAATCCCAGCTCCTGGCTGGTGTCGTAGCGCCAGTAGAAGGCGTGTTTGCGCACCACATGGTTGTTCTTGGACTCCACATGGGCCTGGTCGTTCTTCTGATAGGGCCGCGAGCGGGTCTGGGCGACATCGCGGGCCTGCAACCATGCCGCGACGTCGTGATTGATGAACTCAGAACCGCAGTCCGAATCGAATACCGTCATGGCGAACGGGAACCGCCCCTGCAGTCTCTCGATGCCCTCGGTGATCCACTTGGCCGCGTTGTTGCGGATCGAGTGGTTCTCAGTCCAGCCGGTCACCAGATCGGTCATCGTCAAGGTGCGGGCGAACTCACCGATCAGCGTCGGGCCGCAATGGGCCACGGTGTCGGCCTCGATCACCCCCGGAACCTTCGGCGCCTCGTCCGCGCACGTGCGGATGGCGATCGAGTTCCGCAGCAGCGGTGAGGGTTTGGTCGTCGAGATTCCCTTGATGCGCATCCGGTCCCGGGCCGGTTTCAGATACCTGTCGACCGTCGCCGCACTCATCGCGGTCAACTCCGCTGACGCCGCCTCGGTGGCGAACGGTCTATCGAGATCGCCGGCAGCGGCCAGCAGCGGCAACCAGGCTCCCAGCATCACCACCAGGTACTTGCCGCACGGCATGCCCATCAACGCCCACACATGCTCCAACAGCGCCCTGGAATCGTCGCTGAAGCCCCGCGCCCGCACCGAGCGCCCATCGACCTGCCCGGCCGGGTCCGGCAGGCTCGGGCCGGTCAGCATCCGCCGAGCCGTCGAGCGGCCCATCCCCGTCGTGGCCACCGCCTGATCCAAGATCGAGCCCTTATCCGCCTTCGTGGCCTTGCGGTACTGGACCTGCAGTTTGTTCGTCACTTGCCGCCTGGCAGCCATACCGATCTTGCCCTCCACCATCGGGCAAGCCTCCCGGCAACGCGCTCAAACTAGCTGAGGCACCACCACCGACCACGCGCTCAAACTAGGTGAGGCACGCCG
>NZ_JAFMJZ010000254.1 GCF_017853185.1 Mycolicibacterium sp. | reverse complement strand
CGTCGCCTATGTCGAGGATCAGCTCGGCATCGAGAACCTTTACGAGGCGGCCAACTCGCCGCTGGTGAGCTACCTGAACAACGCCATCAAGGCCAAGGAGCTGTTCACCCTCGACAAGGACTACATCGTCCGCGACGGCGAGGTCATCATCATCGACGAGTTCACCGGTCGTGTGCTGGTGGGCCGCCGCTACAACGAGGGCCTGCACCAGGCCATCGAGGCCAAGGAGCGGGTGGAGGTCAAGGCCGAGAACCAGACCCTGGCCACCATCACCCTGCAGAACTACTTCCGGCTCTACGACAAGCTGGCCGGCATGACCGGCACCGCCGAGACCGAGGCCGCCGAACTCCACGAGATCTACAAGCTCGGTGTGGTGCCGATCCCGACCAACCGGCCGATGGTCCGTAAGGACGAGTCCGACCTCATCTACAAGACCGAGGAAGCCAAATTCATCGCCGTCGCCGATGACATCGCCGAGCGCTACGAGAAGGGTCAGCCGGTCCTGATCGGCACCACCAGCGTCGAGCGCTCCGAGTACCTGTCCCGGATGCTGACCAAGCGCCGCATCCCGCACAACGTGCTCAACGCCAAGTTCCACGAGCAGGAAGCCGCCATCATCGCCGAGGCCGGCCGCCGCGGGGCGGTCACCGTGGCCACCAACATGGCCGGCCGCGGCACCGACGTCGTGCTCGGCGGCAACGTCGACTTCATCCTCGATCAGCGGCTGCGCGAGCGCGGCCTGGATCCGGTGGAGACCGCCGAGGAATACGAAGCCGCCTGGCACGAGGAGCTTCCGGTGGTCAAGGAAGAGGTCGCAGCCGAGGGTGAGGCCGTGAAGGACATCGGTGGCCTGTACGTGCTGGGCACCGAACGCCACGAGACCCGGCGTATCGACAACCAGTTGCGCGGCCGCTCCGGCCGTCAGGGCGACCCGGGCGAGTCCCGGTTCTACCTGTCGCTGGGCGACGAGTTGATGCAGCGGTTCAACGGCGCCGCCCTGGAGGGTCTGCTGACCCGGCTGAACCTGCCCGACGACGTGCCGATCGAGGCCAAGATGGTGACCCGCGCGATCAAGAGCGCGCAGGCCCAGGTCGAGCAGCAGAACTTCGAGATCCGCAAGAACGTGCTCAAGTACGACGAGGTGATGAACAAGCAGCGCGTCGTCATCTACGACGAGCGCCGCCGCATCCTCGAGGGCGAGGACATGGAGGGCCAGGCGCACGACATGCTGGTCGCCGTCGTCACCGCCTACGTCAACGGAGCCACCGCCGAGGGCTACTCCGAGGACTGGGACCTCGAGGAGTTGTGGGGCGCGCTCAAGCTGCTCTACCCGGTCGGGGTCGACTGGCACAGCCTGGTGCACACCGATGCGGTGGGCGAGGCGGGCGATCTGACCCGCGAGGAACTGCTCGAGGTCCTCATCGACGACGCCGAAAAGGCTTATGCCAAGCGCGAAGCCGACATCGACGCGATCGCCGGGCCGGGCGCCATGCGCCAGCTCGAGCGCAACGTGCTGCTCAACGTGCTCGACCGCAAGTGGCGTGAGCACCTCTACGAGATGGACTACCTCAAGGAGGGCATCGGCCTGCGGGCCATGGCCCAGCGCGACCCGCTGGTGGAGTACCAGCGCGAGGGCTACGACATGTTCATGGGCATGCTCGACGGCCTCAAGGAGGAGTCGGTCGGCTTCCTGTTCAACGTCCAGGTCGAGGCGGCCCCGCAGGCGCCGTCGGTGACCCCGCAGGCCACCCCGGAAGGGTTGCGCGCCAAGGGCATCGAAACCGAGGACGACCGCCCGCTGACCTACGTCGGACCGTCGGAGGACGGCAACGCCGAGGTTCAGCACCACGACGCTCCCGTCGCGCGTCCCGCCAAGGCCAGCCGTAAGGAACGCCGGGAGACCGCGCGTGCCGAGGGCAAGGAGCGAAAGCTGCTGCGCCGCAGGTAGTTTCAGCCCCCGCTGATCTCAACCCATGTGCAGCGCGACCACCTGCCAGCGCGGCCCGGTGGGTGTGCTGATCTGCTCTATGCGGCAGGCGATGGCGTGCACCCGTTCGCCGCGGGCGTAGCTCGCTGACACCTCGGCGGCCTGCGCGCCGACCGGCTGTGCCCTGACCCGTCGTAGCCGGGCTGCGCCGGGCCCGGTGTGGCGGGCCGTGGCCAGGAGTGAATCCGCCAGGCCGGCGGCCAGCAGTGGCCGCAACTGCGCCACCGGACGGCGGCGCTCGATGACCTCCAGCACCCGGCGCAGGGCGGCGTCGGCGAAGGTGGCCGCGGCGCGGGCGCGAACTTCCTCGGCGGCGTTGCGCGGTCGGGCCGGCTGATCCCGAACAATCCTGCGCCGTGCCGGGAGCACCGGGGGCAGCGCCGGCGGACCTCCGAATGAGGGCGGCTCGTAGTCGATGACGGGGAACACGTTGGGCGACAAGCGACTCTCCTGGCTCGATCTGTTCTGATGCCGCCGGAGAGTGGCGGTGCCCAGTCATGGTGGCACGCCGAGTCAGTGGTGACTATTCACCCGGCGGTTGCTTCGGCAGGTGCATGGTCGATCCGGACGAACCGGGAAGGCCAACCAGGACAGGAGGTACCCCGCGGTGCGAGGCATCGTGTCGGAATCCAGCCGGGTTCACCGCGCCCGCGACGGGGCAGTGGATTTCAGTGGCTACCGGGAGTTCGGATGCCGGAACCAGACGACTTTGCCCTGCTGCGTGTTGTTCCGCATCCAGCGCGGTGCCATGGCCTCGTCCGGATCGACTTCGACTTCGATCTCGGCCGCCGCGTCACGGCGTGCGATGGACTGGAAGTACCGGGCGCGGACGCGGTCCTGCAGGATTGTCCACAGCACCCGGAACCCGTCGGAGATCGCGTTGAGGTTAGTCCGCCCGTGGTAGCGGTTGTGCTCGTAGCTGGGAACCTCGGTGATCACGGCTCCGGACAGCGCGAAACGACCGATGAGCATGGCCTCGATCTCGAAACCGTCACCGGGGACCATCTCGGTGGTGCCCAGGTCCGCCGCGGGCAGGTCAAGAAGTGGCAGTTGAGCCGCCCA
>NZ_JAFMJZ010000088.1 GCF_017853185.1 Mycolicibacterium sp. | reverse complement strand
TGCTGGACCCTGGACACCGGCGCCAAGGGCCGGCATGAGAGCTCGATGGTGAAAGCCGTTGTCTCCGAGGATCTTTTCAAGGTGGCGGACCGCTGCGTGCAGATCCTCGGCGGCATGGGTATCTCCGACGAGACCCCGGTCGGCATGATCTTCTCCGACATGCGCGCCTTCCGTCTCTACGACGGTCCGACCGAGGTGCACAAGTACGCCATTTCCCGCCAGGTGCTGAGGAGTCCGTCATGACCCTGCTCGACTCGTTCCGCCTCGACGGCAAGGTGGTCGTCGTCACCGGTGCCTCCTCCGGTTTGGGGGTGGCCTTCGCCAAGGGCTTCGCCGAGGCCGGCGCCGACCTGATGCTCGGCGCGCGCCGGGTGGACAAGATGGCCGACACCGCCGCATTGGTCGAGCAGGCCGGGCGCCGCGCCGTCACCCACAAGACCGACGTCGCCGATCCGGATCAGTGCCAGCAGTTGGTGGACGCCGCGATGGCCGAGTTCGGCCGGGTCGACGTGCTGATCAACAACGCCGGCGTGGGCACCGCGGTACCGGCCACCCGGGAGACCCCCGAGCAGTTCCGCAACGTCCTCGACGTCAACCTGCACGGCACCTACTGGATGGCGCAGGCCTGCGGCCGGGTGATGAAGCCCGGCAGCTCGATCGTCAACATCTCCAGCGTGCTCGGCCTGAGCACCGGCGGCCTGCCGCAGGCCGCCTACAGCGCCTCCAAGGCCGGTGTGATGGGCCTGACCCGCGACCTTGCCCAGCAGTGGGGCGCCCGCAAGGGGATCCGGGTCAACGCCCTGGCGCCCGGCTTCTTCGCCAGCGAGATGACCGACGAGTTGGCGCCCGGTTACCTGGACGGTCTGCTCCCGCGGATCATCCTGGGCCGCCTCGGTGACGCCGCCGAACTGGCCGCCACCGCGGTCTGGCTGGCCTCGGCCGCCGGCGGCTACGTCACCGGTCAGACCATCGTGGTCGACGGCGGTCTGACCATCACCTGAGATGCTGCACGGATTTGGTCCGGCACCCAACGGCTTCAAACGTCCTTTGAGGAAACGGATCTCTGCCAGATCAAAAGGAGCATCCCGCCAACGATCTCGAGTGCGATCGCTGCCACCGTGACGGGGTGCGGCCGCCCACGTTGTTGCCATGACCGCAGCCGTGCCAAACCGCCTGCGGCGATCGTCGAGATCGCGAACGGCACGGCCGGTGAACTTTCGACACGTCCGAGCTGAGACCAGATGACCGGTCCCACAGCGAATTTGAACACATTGGCATAGCGCAGAGAACTGTCCACGGTCGGTGCCACATCCGGCGATCCCCCCGGAACTCCCTGCGGGCCCTGGACGATCTCTCCGATAGCGCTTGCTGCGGGTATCGCCGCAAGTACCCCCAGCGTCCATTGCAGTCGTCGTCGACTGTCACCACTGTGCTGCGCCATGGTCAACTCCTCATTCATCGATGGGTGTGCACGTATCCCGGCTAGGTGCGCGCAGCCGGCGGCAAATCAGGGAAAGCGGGCGAATCCAGACCGAGCGAACCCGTACTCGCCAAAGGTCGCACCTGCAGGTAGACACCGACGCGGTGGGTGTCGGTGGCACGGGCGTGATCCATTGCGTGCTTGTGGCCACCTGGTGCATAGGCGTAGTCGCGGGCAAGTTTCGCCGTGCTCCAGAGGCTGACGGAGGTGTGCTCGAAAGGAAGCTTCGACGAGACGTCGACGCTGCCGCGATGTCCGGGATGGAAGGCCGCACGGGAGGCGGCGTGGACGTTGTTCTTGATGAAGCCTGGCAGGTGTCGCGGCTTGAGGATGCCGTGCACGATGACCACCAGCGGTTCATCGGAGGCGATGGGCGTGCTTCCTTCGGCCGAGGGGTTCCATCCGTACCAGTCGTTGTCGGGATTTTCGCGGCGCACCCGCACGACCTCCCCGTCGAGGCTGTACCGCCCGGGTGATTCCACCGCCTCGGCGAGCGGTCCCCGGAAGGCCGCCAGCGCCGATTCGGGTGAATCCCAGGCTGCGATGAGGGCACGGCCGGGCCGAAGGAGGAGAGTCGTCGGGCTCAGCGAATGCGTCATGTGGTTGGAATGGTTGACCGTCACCGACCGCAGTCCCGGAATATCCTGCCGCAGAGCGCCTTTGACAGTTCTGCTCCAAACCCGTGAGCCACGTGGAGGGCTGTCGTAGACGTCGATGGTGAGATAGTCGGCCACGTGTTCAACTCTTCTGGAGGGGGAAGATCAGCAGGCTTCCCGATGCGGATGCCACGACCTTTCCGTGGCTGTCGACGACCTCACCCTCAGCGAAGGCGACCCGACTTCCGGGCTTCGTGACCCTTCCCGCGCAGATCAGCGGCCCACTGTCAACGGTCACCGGGCGTAGGTAGTTCACTTTGATCTCGATGGAGGTGTAGCCGGTACCGGCTGGCAGGGTTGTGTGTGTCGCGCACCCGAGAGCCGAGTCGAGGAGTGTGCAGACCAGGCCGCCGTGAACCGTGCCGATCGGGTTGTAGTGCGAAGCGTCGGGACGGCATCGGAAGGTGACCGTGCCCGGTCCGACCTCAAGGACGTCCATGGCGAAGTGGCTGGCGATCGGCGCCCCGGGGAGCTCCCCGCTGGCAACCCTTTTCATGAACTCGATGCCTGAGAGTCCGGGCAGTGCGGCAAGTGCCTCTGCTGGATCACGCCACACAATGGTGGTGTCGTGCTGGGTCATGGCCGGTCGAGGAATTCGATTGCGGTAGCGGTGAACTCGTCGTGGTACTGGAAGATGCCGCCGTGACCCGAGTTGGGGTAGATGACGAGTTCTGAGCCGGCGATGCGGCGGTGCAGGTCCTCGGAGAGAACCGAGGGCACCATGCGGTCATGGTCGCCGTTGGCGATCAGCGTCGGCTGGGTGATCCTGGACAGGTCGGCCGGAGTCGAACGGCCCCATCGTTTGATGGCCTTGAGTTGCCGCTGGAACGCGCTGACCTTGACGGCGGTGTCGCGATCGGAGGTGCGCTCTCCCAGTCGCGCAATGAAGTCGTCCGCTGAGCGCTTGCCGACGGTGTCGCGATTGAAGAAGAGGAATACCTTCGGATCCTTCCGGGCGACAGTGGCGCGAAGCAGGTCGTAGTAGGTGGTGCCGGCGACCCTGTCGATCCCTTTTCCGCCGGCGGGTCCTGTTCCGGTGAGAATCAGCTTCCGAACGAGTTCGGGGTGTTTGAGCACCAGCGCCTGGGCGACCATGGCGCCCATGGAGAAGCTGAAGATATCGACCTTGCGGTGACCAAGGGCGGTGATGAAGGCGACGACGTCGTCGGCCATCGCCTCGATGGTGGGGGCCGATGCGCCAGTGGAAGCGCCGACACCGCGGTAGTCGACCGTGATCACGTGGTGGTGCTGCGCGATCGGGTCGACGACGGCGGGATCCCAGTTGTCCAGGTTGGCCGCGAGGTGCACGAGGAACACCACGGGCACCCCGCCTTTGGGGCCCAACTCGCGGTAGGCGAAGTTCACGCCTGCGGCGCTGAGTGAGCGTGTCGGCGCATCGCGGTAGGACCGCACCGGTTCGTTTGTGCGTTGTGTCGACGTCACTGCTACTGGTCCTTGCCGTTGTGGGTCGCGTCGTCACCGAGAAACCGGAGTGCCTCGGCCAGGAATTTCTCGTGGTGCTGGAACACTCCCCCATGCCCGGAGTTGGGGTAGATGATCAGCTGGGCGTTGGGGAGCCGTCGCGCCATGTCGGCGGAGTGGCTGCTGTCGACCATCAGGTCGTGGTCGCCGTTGGCGACCAGGACGGGCTGGGTGATGACCGAGAGATCGTCGGGCCGGCTCTTGCCGGCGTGCCGGATCGCCTGGATCTGGGCGATGCGAGCCTGCATGGCGATTGGTTTGTCGAGGTCGTGCGTGCGCTCTTTGAGCCGCGCCAGGTAGTCGGTTGCGGCCCTTTTGCCTTCGGGGGTGCGGGGGAAGAACAGGAAGTTCCTCGGGTCGCTTCGGGTCAGGGCTGCTTTGAGGTAGGCGGCGCCCACGATGGTGGCCATCTTGTCGATGCCGCCCCCACCGCGCGGCCCGGTGCCGGCCAGGATCATCCGCCGGACCAGTTGGGGTTGCTGGAGAGCGATCATCTGGGCGACGCCGCCGCCGAGGGAGAAGCCGAACAGGTCGACCTTGTCCAGTCCTATGGCGCGGATGAAGGCGATGGCGTCGGTGCCCATCTGCTCGACGGTGCCCGGTACCGAGGAGCCGGTGGCTCCGACGCCGCGGTTGTCGAAGGCGATGACGCGGTGGTGTTCGGCGATGCCGTCGACGATGCGCGGGTCCCAGTCGTCGAGGACTGCGGTCAGGTGGTGCAGGAACACCACCGGAACCCCTGTCCCCGTGCCGAGTTCCCGGTAGGCGAAGTCGACGCCGCCGACGTTGATCTTGCGGGTGGGGGTGTCTTTCCAGGTTGTCATCGTGTGCCTTTCGATTCGGCTGTCGTGTCGGTGGCAGTTCGGGCGTCGAGTGCGGACAGGGCGGCCTGGGTCCGAGGGTCGCGGCTCATCCGGGAATCGAGCAAGGGGTTGACCAGACCACGAAGCGCCGACAGTGGTTTCCACCGGGAGGGTGCGAAGACAGTCGGTGACCGACGGGCAAGTCCATCGGCGATCGCCGTCGCGGCAGTCTCGGGCGCAATGCGCTTCAGCATCGTCTGCGGCATCGTCGCGAGCAGTCGGTCGGCCAGCGGATCGCCGTCCACACCCTGGGTGATCATCGCGGTGTGGACCATCGAGAAGTAGGCGATCAAGGTGGAGACGCCGTGGTTGGCGAGTTCCACTCGCAATCCTCGGCCGAGTTGTTCCACAGCCGCCTTGGTCATGGCGTAGGGAAGGGTGCCCATTCCGTTGGCGAACGCGAACACCGAACTGATCAAGGCGAATTGGCCGCGTTGGGCGATGACCTGATCCATCGCAGCCTGGACGGTGTTGACCACGCCGGTGACGTTCACCGCCAGTAGGGACTCGACCGAGGAAACGGGTGTGGTGCGCAACGTCCCGGTGCGAGCCAGGATGCCCGCGTTGGCGATAGCCACGTCGAGGCGGCCGAACCTATCCACGACGGCGTCGACGGCCGCGTCGAGGCTCGCGCGGTCACGGACGTCGGCGATCACCCCCATGGCCGAGGTCGATGACAGCGCGGCACCGATCTGCGGGGTCCGGGGATCGAGGTCGGCGACGGCCACCCTGGCGCCGCGGCGCAGGAGTTCCTGTGCGGTGGCGCTGCCGATCCCGCCGGTTCCCCCGGTGATCAGGATTACCTTGTCGCGCAGTTCGTAGCGTGACGTGGACATCGCGGTCACCGTCCGGCCGGGATGGTGCCCAATTGCGCGCGAACCTGCCGGGTCAACTCGTCGGCCAGGACTTCGCCGGCACCGGATTCGATGCCGTCCAGAACCTGGCGCACCACGTCGGCCGGATCGGACTTCGGCGCATCGGAGAACGACGCCATGTCGGTGTCGACCAGTCCGACGTAGACCCCGACCACCTGAACACCGCGCGGCGCCAGTTCGGTGCGCATCGACTCGGTGGCGCTCCACAGTGCGGCTTTGGACACTCCGTAACTTGCCCCGACCGGCAGCCAGGCCAACACCGAGGACACGTTGACCACGGCGCCGGCCCGCTCGGCAATGCCGTCGGCGAAGGCGGCGGCCAGTGCCAGTGGACCGAACAGGTTGGTCTCCAACTCCTCGCGCAGCGCGGTGGTGTCGGCGGCGAGCACCGAGGCGCCCCGCACGATGCCGGCGTTGTTGATGAGCACGCTGACGTCGGTTGCCTTCTCGGCAGCCGCGGCCACCGACGCCGGGTCGGTCACGTCCAGCGCGATCGGCACCACCCGCGGATCGACGACGTCGATGCCGCGCGGGTCCCTTGCCGCGGCGTAAACCCTGGCCACACCCCGGTCCAGCAGTTGGCGGACGTACTCGCGGCCCATGCCCCGATTGGCTCCGGTTACCAGCACGGTCTGTTCGGCGAGCGCAGTCACGGCATCCTCCTGAAGTAAACCGCCCGGTGTACTTAGGGGCGGAACCCGAGAGTAGCAAGATTGCGACGGAAGGTAAACCTTTCGGTATACTTGGCTGCTATGGCAGGTCAGCAGCAGGAGGCCGAGAGCGAGGCTCGCGGCGGTCGCGGCGCGCGCAAGCGCATCCTCGAGGCAGCCGCCAGGCTCTTCTATCGGGACGGGATCAATGCCACCGGCGTCGAGCGCCTGGCCAGTGAAGCGGCGGTATCTAAACGCACCCTCTACCAACACTTTCCGAGCAAGTCGGCGGTGGTGGAGGAATACCTGCGCGGGATGCAGCAGTGGGTCGGGGATCCGGCCAGCCCGACACTCCCAGAGATCGATCAGACACCGCGCGCACGTCTACTCGCGGTCTTCGACCGGTCCCTGCCGCCCGGACAATTACGCGGCTGCCCGTTCCACAACGCGGCAGTGGAAGCCGCCGAGGCGATGCCCGAGGTGCAGAACATCGTCCACCACCACAAACAGGAATTCATCGACAGCCTGATCGCGTTGGCCAAACAAGCCGGCGCCACCAACCCGCGACTGCTCGGCCAACAACTCGCCGTGCTCTACGAGGGCGCGGCCGCCCTGGGGACCTCTCTCGACGACCCCGCGCCGTGGGCACATGCACGAAAGGCCGCGCAGATCCTCATCGACCAGGCGTTGAAGCCGTAGCCGCGTTGCCTTGGCCGCGCGGAATGTCGATTCAGTTGAATGGTCGCGGGGGCACCGGCCATCGCAGGTATCGACCAGGCAGCTTGGCGATCACTGTCGCGCGGTAGCCCGCAAGACGTCAAGGCGTTGACGGTATTCGGTTTCGTCGATCTCCCCGCGGGCGAAGCGGGCGGCCAGCATCTGCTCGGGTGACTCGTAGTCGCCGCGATGCGGCAACTGCGGGACAGCCCGGGTTTGGGGTGTGCCGGCGGTGTATCGGATCAGGGCGACGATCCCGACAATGATGAGGGCCCAGAACAGCACCATTCCCATAACCATGCCTGCGTATCCCCATCCACTCATGTCGTGGTCGGACCAGAACATCATGGGAACCTCTCCTTCCGTTCTCTCGGTCTGCGCTCGACGCGACCGACGGATGTCCTTGCACTGTGCTCCGCGCTGCCCGGGGGTTTGGTGTTGGTTGTGTGAAGATTCCCTCAAGACGGCGACGCCGCGCGGCGACACGGCACGATGAAGGTATGGATCTGATCTCCGAGCCTGTTCCGGGCACCGCCGACCTGGGTTACCGCGCCCTGGTCGTCGATGACGAGGCAGCGCTGGCCGATGTGGTCTCCAGCTACCTGACCCGCGAGCGCTTCGAGGTGACGGTCTGCCATACCGGGGCTGAGGCGCTGGCAGTGGCCCGAGAGGTCGACCCGGATGTGGTGGTCCTCGATCTGGGCCTGCCCGGCCTGGACGGCCTGGAGGTCTGCCGGCAGTTGCGGACGTTCTCCGATGCCTACGTAGTGATGCTGACCGCCCGCGACACCGAGATGGACACCATCGTCGGGCTCTCGGTCGGCGCCGATGACTACGTGACCAAACCCTTCAGCCCGCGGGAACTGGT
Source organism: Mycolicibacterium sp. (assembly GCF_017853185.1). GTDB lineage: Bacteria > Actinomycetota > Actinomycetes > Mycobacteriales > Mycobacteriaceae > Mycobacterium. The sequence continues at coordinate 6,012 of NZ_JAFMJZ010000088.1, read as the reverse complement.
CGCCCGGATCAGGGCGATGCTGCGCCGCCCGCGCGCGGTGCCCGTGGCACTGGTCGCACCCGCCGGGGAGGCCCCGGCCCGGATATTCGGACCGCTGTCGATCGACGTCGGCAGCCGTCAGGTTTTCCTCGACGGTGAGCTGATCCCGTTGACCCGCACCGAGTTCGACATCCTCGCCGCACTCTCGTCGCGGCCGGGAGTGGTGTGGAGCCGGCGCCAGCTCATCGACGCGGTCTGGGGCGAACCGTGGGTCGGCAACGACCACTTGGTCGACGTCCACGTCGGGCACCTGCGCCGCAAACTCGCCGACGACCCCGTCGAACCGCGGTTCGTGTTCACCGTGCGCGGTGTGGGCTACCGGATGGGCAGCGGCGAGTGACCGCGCCCACCGGCCTGGGGGTGCGCCGGCGGCTCCTGATCGCCCAGACCCTGGTATTGCTGGCCGGTGGGGTGACCACCTGGGTGGTGGCATCGGTGGTCGGGCCGCCACTGTTCCGCGAGCACCTGCACCAAGCCGGGGTGGCTCACGACTCCAATGAACAGTTCCACGCCGAGCAGGCCTACCAGCACGCCACCGCGCTGTCGATCGCGGTCGCGATCACCGTCGCCGCGCTGACCGCGTTCGTCGTGACCGCCTACCTGAGCCGGCGGCTGCAACGCTCCATCGCCGAGGTGGCGGCGGCGGCCTCCGCAGTCGCCGAGGGACGCTACGACATTAGGGTCGCCCCGCCGGAACTCGGGGAGGAGTTCGACGAGTTGGCGGCGGCATTCAACCGGATGGCCGAGAGGCTTCAGTCGGTGGAGTCCACCCGCCGCCAACTCTTCGGAGACCTAGCCCACGAGATCCGCACCCCGGTTTCGGTCCTGGAGGCCTATCTCGAAGCCGTCGAGGACGGCGTGAAAACCCTTGACCCGCAAACCATTGCAATGCTGCGCGAGCAGACCGGGCGGCTGGTTCGGTTCTCCAACGACGCCGCCGCCCTGGCCCAGGCCGAGGAAGCCCACGCCGCCATCACCCCGCAATGGGTCGATATCAGTGAGCTCATCGGGGCGGTCGGCGCCGCCGTCGCCGACCGCTACGCATCAAAGCACGTGGCCCTGGCCACCCGGGCCCACGGCGGGCGCCTGTGGGCCGATCGGCAACGGCTGACGCAGGTACTGGGCAACCTGCTCGACAACGCATTGCGCCACACTCCGGCCGGCGGGCATGTCACCCTGACGGCTACCCTCGCCGGCCCCGAGGTGATGTTCACCGTCGCCGACGACGGCGAAGGGATCGCCCCCGAACACCTGCCGCACCTCTTCGAGCGGTTCTACCGCGCCGACTACGCCCGCGACCGCGGGCGCGGTGGGTCCGGGATCGGGCTGGCTATCGTCAAAGCCCTGACCGAGGCCCACGGCGGCCACGTCACCGTGACCAGCCGCGGGCCCGGACACGGCACCACCTTCACCGCCACGATCCCGGCGTCCCCCCAGTCGGCGGCCCCCCAGTCGGCGGCCCTGAGTGAAGGTCAGCCCGCGGATGTGACGACCAGTTCGTAACCGGCGCGCGTGATCGCATCGCGCACCGCCCCGGTTTCCAGGCCGGCAGAACTAGTTACGGTGACGGTCGAATCACTCTGGGGCACAACGTCGACGGTGACGCCGGTGACGGTGTCAAGCGCTTTCAGCTCGTTGGTCACCGCACCCGCACAATGGCCGCAGGTCATTCCCCGGACCTGGTAGGTCTGCGTCTGCGACATCGTGATTCCTACAGCGAACCCAGGATCTGGTTCATCGTGTCGATCTCCTTCTGCTGGCTGTCCAGGATCGACTTGGCCATCGCCACGGCGTCGGGGAACTGGCCGTTCTTGACCTCGTCCTGGGCCATGGTCAGCGCACCCTGGTGATGCGTGATCATCCCGGTCAGATACAGCTTGGCGGCCTGGACCCCGCTGGCATTCTTCAACGCATCCATGTCGGCCTGCGACATCATGCCGCCCATACCGGGCATGTCACCCATACCGCCCATACCGGGCATCATCGACCCACTGGGCATCATCGACCCACTGGGCATCGGCATGGTTGTGGTGGTGGGCGAACCGCTCTGAGGTCCCGATCCCTGCATGCCGCCGTGATCCATCCCGGGCATTCCGCTCATGCCGCCGTGGTCCATCCCGGGCATTCCGCTCATGCCGGGCATGCCCCACTGGCTGATCCAGCCCTGCATCGTCTCGATCTCCGGGCCCTGGGCGTCCTTGATCTGCTTGGCCAGGTCCACCACACGCGGGTCGATGCCCTGCTTGGCAAGGATGATGTCGCTCATCTCGATCGCCTGCTGGTGATGCGGAATCATCATCTGCGCGAAGTGCATATCGGCCATGTTGTGCGCCGCTGCCGGCGCGGCCGAGGAGCTCTGGGACGTCGACGGGGCCGCCGAGGACGTCGCTTCCTTGGTCGCGGTATTGCTACACGCCCCGATGGCGGCTACCGCGGCCAGCGCAGCCACCCCGGTCACCACAGTCCTTGTCTTGTTCACAACACATACCTTTCGTCGTCTTCACGTCGGTTAGGACTCCAGCCTTGCGCGCCTCGATAGGGGTGTCCTAGTCGTTCTGTGAAGATTCGATAAAGAACGGTGCCGGGTGCCCCCAGTTGCTTGCGGCAGTGCCAGATTCGGGGAAGCAGAACCCATCCCGGCCAGCGGAGGAACCCGCACATGAGCATCGCCATCTCGACCTCGCTGCATTCCTCGTTCGCCGATGCGGTCGCCCGTACCCGTGAAGCCCTTTCCGGCCAGGGCTTCGGGGTCCTCACCGAGATCGACATGAAAGCCACGCTGAAAGCCAAACTGGACCAGGACATGGAGGACTACCTGATCCTCGGCGCCTGCAATCCCCCGCTGGCCCACCGCGCGGTGACCATCGACCGTCAGATCGGGCTGCTGCTGCCCTGCAACGTCGTGGTGCGCACCGATCCTGACGATGACACCCGCGTGCTGGTGGAAGCGATGAACCCGCAACTGCTGGTTCAAGTCACCGGGGAACCTGCGCTGCAGAAGGTCGCCGACGACGTCACCGCCAAACTGCGCGCCGCGATCGAAACGCTCGGCCCCACAACCTCATAGCCCTACTTCCTCGTAGCCCTATTTCCTCTTAGCCCTACTTCGCAGCGTGCGGTCGGGCCGGCTGCGGATTAACGGTCGGGGAGGCCCCAACATTCACCCGGAAGGCGAGGTTCCGATGAGCAACCAACACGGTGGCCGGCACGCGGGCAGGCGCCCATTGCTGTTGATCGCCGCGCTGATCACGGTCGGCGCGGCGATGGTCGCCATCGCGGTCGCCACGGGCGCGCTGCAACTGGGAAAGACCACCGACTCGGCCCCCACTGCCGAGCAGTTGGCTCAACAGCGTTGCCAGGCCGAGGTACTCGAGCGGTTGGTTGCCCCCGACAAGGCCACGATCTCTGATGTCCAAACCCAGCCCGGCACCCTCGACGTCGATGGCCGAGACTTCTCCTCGCTGGCTACCAGCGACCAACTTAAGGGCATCGACGCCTCGCGCATCAGCGTGCTGAACGTATCGGGTGTGGCCAACGCACCCAGTGAAGTCGGCACCACGATCCACGATCGCTTCGACTGTCGCGCCTATTTCGTCGACGGCGCGCTGGCCCATACCCTGATCGTCTTCGACCACGGCCACTGATGTCCTTCGCAATACGCTGCAATGCGGATGGAGTGATCCGGCGTAGCGTGCAAGGAATCTCCGAAGACCTCGCGCTCGATGGATAAGGGGGCGTCGATGTTCAAATTCGGACTACGCACGATCGGCGCAGCCACCGTTGTTCTGACGGTACTGAGCGGTTGTTCGGACAGCCCGCGACAGACCCCGGCGCCCTCGGCGGCCCCCCGGTCAGGTTCGGTGTGGGTTGCCAATGAGGGTCGCGACAGCATCACCGTGATCGATGCCGCCACCAACACGGTGAAGATGACCCTCAATGGAATCAAAGCCCCGCATAACGTTCAGGTCGGCCGCGACGGCGCAGTGGTGTACGCGGTCAGTAGCGCCGGCTTCGTCGTAGCGATCGCACCCACCACTTACCAGGTGACGGCAACAGCACCCACCGGAGCTCAACCCGCCCATGTCATCGAAGCCCCCAACGGCAAGGTCTACGTCACCAACTCCGGCGACGGCACGGTGTCGGTCTACCAGGCTCCCGGCCTCCGCCCGGCCGGCCGCATCACCCTCGACGGCATGCCGCACGGACTTCGCCCGGCCGCGGACGGATCGGTGATCGTGGTCGCCAACACCATGGACGGGGCGCTTGACCTCATCGACCCGGCCACTGACGCGTACGTGGGAGCCGTCCCCGTCGGCACCAGTCCCGCACAAGTCGCGGTGAGCGCTGACGGCAAATACGCCTACACCGGGATCAGCGATCCCCCCAGCATCGTGAAAGTCGATCTGGCACAACGAAAAGTAGTCGGTAGCGCAGCTGTGCCCGCAGCGCCCGTACAGCTCTACCTCACCCCCGACGAGACGGAGGTGGTCTCCGCCGACCAGGGCAAGCAGGATGCGCAAGGCCACACCCTCTCGATCATCGACACCAAAGCGATGACCACCCGCGGGAACGTCACCACCGGCGCCGGTCCACACGGCGTCGTGATCGACGCCTCCGGTGACTGGGCCTGGGTGACCAACAGCTACGACAACACCGTCACCGCCGTGGACCTGTCAACCCTGACGGCGATGGCCCCCATCCCCGTGGGCACTCAACCCAGCGGCATCAGCTACTCGCCGCGACCGCCGGCCGCGGGGTCGGCAGACGTCGGAACGCTGGACATTCCAACGCCCGCGGCTCCGCCCAACCAGGCAAGCCCACCTGATCCGCACAGCGGACACCACTAGGTGCCGGGAGCCAGGCGGCGGTCGTCAATCGTCGTGATGGTGTTGGTGACCGTCAGCTTCGCCATGGTTTGAATCCGCCGCTGGCTGCTGCGGTTGGACCGGCGCCGGCTGAGCGGCGGGCGCCACCGCGGCCGGAGTCGGCCGCCCCGCCCCACCGGCCGGCGGAGCGACGGCGTCGGCAGGGTTGTGGTCACCTTCGGTATCGAGTGCCATATCGGTAACCGGAAGCCCAGCCTCCGGTGTCGGCCCGGGCGGCCGCTTCGTCTCCCCGATGTGCGTGCCGCCGTCCATGTGCGCTTCATGCGTGGCGTGATGCTCGCCTTGCGCCTCGGTCGCGACTCCGTGGTGATGGTGCTGCTGACCCTGCAGGCTGGCCGCCAGACCCACCGTCACGGCGCCCGCGATCAGGGTGTTGGCACCCATCAGCACAAGCGCCCTCCCGAAACCGGAGACCTGTTCTGGCTGATGCTTCCGCGACAACGACCACCCGGCACCCATGACGACGTAACACTGCAACAACAGCACACTGATGCCCGCGGCCCCGACTGCTTCAGGCTGACCGGCGGACGGCCCGACAGGCGGTCCCGTGATGCAGGACGTGACCCACAATGCGGCCGCGCCCGCGTTGACCGTCATCCCCGCCGCGAGCACCCGGGCGCCCGGCCGCAACCAAGCGACCACTGCCCACAGCAGTTGGAAGATCGCGAGTGCGGCGAAGAACAACCCCGACGGCAACCAATCCCGCCAGTGCATCGGCGTCACGGCGAAATGGATCACCGCCGCGCCCAGCGAAGCGACCGCCGCACAGCGTGCGGCCAGACGGCTGTCGGTCTTCGTCATTTCACTCGGCGACACATCAACGACCGTCACACAAATGCCGATTCACCACGAGCAGCAACGGATAACGGTCGCGTCCCGGATCAGCAACGCACCAATCCCGACTTTGCTTCGCATTGATCGCGGAAGAAACGCTGGTGTCGTCGCCGGGCCGTTCACCGGGAGGCAGAGCCGGGAGAGTGACGGATTCCCGAGACTTCCGCCTCACGAATTGAGACGTTGTCGCTGGTAGAGAGTGCGCCCGAAGGGATTCGAACCCCTAACCTTCTGATCCGTAGTCAGATGCTCT
>NZ_JAFMJZ010000253.1 GCF_017853185.1 Mycolicibacterium sp. | reverse complement strand
TCAGAGAAATACGGGACGGCCAACAAACTCACCTAATCTTCTTCGGCACCACCACATCACCAAAATCCGCCAGCAACGGCTTAAACACATCAAAACCAATCTTAAAAAACCCGCCCTGCCCCCACATCGGACCCCACGTTTCCAACAGCAACAGGTTGAAGGCCTCGGAGAGGAGTTCCCAGTCGCGGCGGGTGGCGGCGGCGACGGGATGGCGCCGGCGGTGGCGGTCGGCGGCGGCGAGCTCGTAGCCGAGGATCGCGGCGGCGAGGGCGAGCCAGGCGTAGTCACCGTGTCTCATCGCTTCACCTGTTATTCGTCACTGTGCCAGCGGGACGGAGTTGGTGCGTGATACCGAGGCGGTATCACGTCCCCATCGGCCGCAGTCGTTGCACTGGAAGCGGCGGTAGGTGGAGGTGGTGGTGCGGGCCAGGCCGCGGTATTGGATGTTGTCGCTGGCGCACACCGGACAGGATGCGGCGTTGCTTGAGTTCCCAGATTCCGTCGACTATGCCGGATTGTCGTTCGATGTCGAGGTAGACGATGCGGGCTGTCATGGCTGTTCTAGTCCTCTCGGTGGTGGCGTCCGATGCGTTTTTCTAGTTCGGCGACGTCTCGGAGTCGGCGGTCTTCTTCCATCGCGAGGTCGGTGCGGATGCCGCGCACGTCGTGTGCGAGGTCGTCGACCGCCTGAATGACCCTGTCGAGATCGGCGCGGAGTGGTTCGGTGTGACCGTTGTGGACGTTGCCGACGATGGTGTCGGTTTTGCGGTTCACCGTTTGGATCGCTTCGTGACTCTTCCGGGCGAAGTAGGCCGGGACCGCGGCGACGGCGATCAGGACCAGCCCGTACCAGGCGTGATCAACGAGATCCAGCCAGTTCTGAGCGTCGTACCAGTTCATGGGAGCTTGACGGAGTCGATCACCTGCTTGGCCAGCGGGCCAAAGACGGGGATGGTGGACAGAACGTCGGAGGCGGCGGCCTTGACCTTATCCAGAGCGGCGGTAGCGGCCTGCGCCTGGGCGCTGACGGCGTTGATGGCGTCGACGGCCTGCTGCTCCGGTGACCCGGAGAAGTCGAGGGTGCCCTCTTTGCGTTGCTTGGAGACGACGACTCCGGCGGTTGCGGTGGCGCCGACGCCGAGCAGTCCGAGGATCGCGGTGATGGCGTTACCGAGGGCGGTGGCAGTACCGCCGTCGATGCCGTGCCACAGGGCCAGGATGGTGACGACGGTGGTGGCGATAGTGCCGAGCCCGTAGGCGGTCTGGCGGATGCGCGGGTTGAACATGGTTTAGCCCTTCAGGTAGTCGGCGAGGATGGCGGGATTGGCGCGTTCGATGTCGGCAAGCACGGTGGCGGCCTGGGCGACGGCGTGCGGATCGGTGACGGCTCCCTGGCCGGCGGCGGTGCGGGCCACTCGGGCCACGGCATCGCGGTCGCCGAGGCGGGCAAGGCGCTCGACCAGCTCGGCGTGCGTCATCGCGTCGACGTTGAGCAGCATCCCGGCCGGGGTGTCGATGAGCCCTTCGCCCGGGGTGCGGTAGATGCTGCGGCTGGGCAGGCGTTGGGTGAGTTCGCGGTAGACCGCGTCCCACTGCTCCTGGGGAACCTGGGCCATGCTGTCATCTCCTGTCGTGGTGGCGAGGCGGGTGTAGAGCGCAACGGCGTCAGCGAAGCGCTGCTGATAGCGATCGGGGAAGGCCGAGACCTGCACGGCCTGGGCGAACCATCCCGGCTCGACGTCAGGGTCGTTGTAGTCCAGGCGGATGAGGTGGTCGTAGAACAGGCCAGCGGACTTGGACGGGTCCATCAGCACCGCGGCCGGTCCCCACATCGGGCAGCGCTGCTGGAACAGTCCGACGGAGTCATAGTCGGAGCCGACCGCGTCATGAGGCAGGCTCATCGAGGACGGCACCGAGGCGTTCGCCCACATCTTCAGATCAGACTCGACGAGCGCGGTGGCGAGAGCAATCTGAATTCCGCGCGGGCTGATGCCGCGGCGCTGCCCTTCTCGAATGATGGCTTGGGCGTACTGGTCCCGCTTGGTGAGCGGCTGCGGCGCGACGACGTTGGCCGTACTGCCGAGGATGGGGCCGGGGATGTAATGCCAGTCGTTGGCATAGCTGGTGTCGTAGACGCTCATCGCTTGGCTTCCGGTAACGCAGCCGTTGGAGCCATTGGACTCCCCGCGCATCCCGTCGACCTCGCACCAGGTATGCGAGTTCGCACCACCGCCGGGGCCGTGATGAAAAGCGATCTTGACGACGGCGTCGGGTGGGAAGTCGCGCGGATGGGCGACGCAGACGGTATTAAAGATGGTCCCGGTCTGGCCGACCTCGATGGGCCGCCAGGACTCGGTGCTCATGCCGTGCCGGGACCATGCCATGCGCGGGCCGTTGCGGACGGCGTCGCAGATGTCGACGACCAGGCCGGAGCAGTCGGTGCCGACGCTGGTGTTATTCGGGTTCCAGTTGCCGCCGTAGACGTAGTCGTTTCCGACCCGGTCGGTCAGGATGCGCTTGGCGAAGTCGACGTTAGCGCGCAGCACGCCGACTGGTGATGCAGCGGGCATTTACTTGCCGACCGACTGCGCCGGCATCTGCACAGTGATGCTCGGGTCAGGCAGTGCTGATACCGGTTTGCAGCTGCTCAGCACAGCGATGGCGATCGCGGCCAGGATGGCAATACGCATGAGTAATTCCTTAGTGCCAGAGGGATATTGCGACGGCGGCGGCGGCGAGGACGGTGGCGAAGTAGACGGCGAGCCCGGTGTAGGTGTCGGCGGTCACCAGTCGGGCTCTTCCCACGGCCGGGTGGCTGCATAAAAAATGCCGCCGTAAATGGTGAGGGCGGCAGCGAGGGCGGTCAATAATTTTCGGCGCATCAGAACATCGCAAAGAAGCCGGAGGTTGGTGTAGGCATCGCCCACACCTGAAACTCAGTCAGCGCGAAATAGTCGTCGGTTTTAGTCAGCCGTATGTAGCGGTAGTTGGCGTACAGCGGGACGGTGACGAGTCCGTTGGATGATCCGGTGGTGGTGTAATTCGGTGTGAGCGTTATGTCTGTCCACGTTGAATT
>NZ_JAFMJZ010000252.1 GCF_017853185.1 Mycolicibacterium sp. | reverse complement strand
GAACTGCACGGCCGCATCGCTGTCCTGCCATTCCGGGATCATCCCCAGATAGGACAGGAAGACATCAGCGGTGCCGGCAGCACCGAGCAGCCGTGCGGTCGGCGCGTGCAGATATCGGAGCAGTCCGTACCCGATGCCGTGGTGCGGAACCGCCTTCACGGTCTGGCTGACCTCGTCGAGTAGCTGTGCGGCGCTGGCACTCGCCTCACCAAGGCACGGCAGAGAGATCGGATAGATCGTGGAGAACCAGCCGATGGTCCGGCGGAAGTCGACCTCCGGCCGCAGCACGGCCCGCCCGGTGCCGGCAAGGTCGACGGTCGCGACACCTTCGCCGACGGTTGCCGCAAGGCACCGAGCCAAGGCCGCCAGGAGGATCTCCTCGGTGGAGGCCTGCATGACGCGGCGGGCGTTGTCGATCTGCGAGGTCTGCTCGGGCGTCAGCGCGACTGCCACTCTGGTCAGGTCATCGGCCGCCGGCGCGCCGACTGGCCCGGTGTCCGCGAGTCGCACCGTTGTCACCTTTTCGACCTCGAGCCAGTAGCTACGCCGTTCGAGCACCGCGGGGTGCGCGGCCAGCGCCGAACAGCGCTGCGACCAATCCCGCCAGCTGGTCGTCACCGGTTCCAGCATCACGTCATCTCCGGCGACCCGTTGCCCGAACCCGGTCAGCAGGTCGGTCACCAGCACCTCGCGTGAGGTGAGGTCGTCGACCATGCCGTGAATGGTGAGCACCAGGAACCGCCCGGCGCCCTGTCCGTCGACCACATAGGTCGCCGTCAATGGCGCGCTCGTCAAGTCCTGCCCTACCAGTGCCCCGGAAACGATGGCGCTCAGCGCTTCCCGTTCCTCGGGGGAACCCGGCCCGGCGCCGGCAGGCAGAGTCTGCCGGGTGAGGCCGGTGAAATCGGCGGATTCGCTGATGTGCTGCTCCCACATCCCGGCGCGGTTGACGACCTTCATCCGCAACGCGTCGTGATGGTTGATGACCGCCGTCATCACCGTCTCGACATCCTCGGGGGTGACCCGCGAATCGATGCGTAGCACCAACGGCGCTCGCCAGCGGCCCGGCTCGGCCAGGCCGCCGTCGAGGAAACGCAGGATGTTCGGCGGCACAGCAGGATCCAGATCACCGGTGTCCTGGCTTGCCAACCCTCCGGCGGCGTGACGGGCGACGATCGCGTCGGTGAGTGCGGCGAGGGTGGGATTGTCGTAGAGATCCTGCGGCGTGAGTTCCACGCCTTCATGGGAGGCGGTCATTGCCACGCCGATCGCCACCAGTGAGTCGCCGCCGATTTCGAAGAAGTTGTCTCCGGGGGAGACGGATTCGACGCCCAGGCACTGCGACCAGATCCGCTGCAGGGTGGCTTGCATCTGCGCGCCGGCGTCGGCCGTGCCAACGGACTGGCCGGCTGCCGGCTGGGCGTCGGTGGTCGCCGCGGATTTCGAACCTGCGGTCCTTGGCGCGCTGCTGGTATCAGGATCGATCCAATAGCGTTGCCGAGCAAAGGCGTAACCCGGCAGCGTCACCCGTCGCGGGTTTTCCCCGCACAGCCGCGACCAGTCCACATCGACTCCTGCTGCCCACAACTGACCCAGTGCGAGCAGGAACACGTCGCGGTCATCACGCGTCTGCACCGGGTGGCGCATCAAGCGAACCGAACGGTGGGTTTCCGACCAACCCGGAATGCGCAATGCCGAACCGGTCAAGCTGCCACCCGGGCCCACCTCGACCAGCACCCGGTGCGGGTCTTCAAGCAGGGTGTGGAGTTCGTCGGCGAACCGCACGGTGGACCGGATGTGGCGAGCCCAACGATTCGGATCGGTAGCCTCCTCATCGGTCATCCAGGTCCCGGTCAGGTTCGACAGCATCGGAATCCGCGGCTTGTTCAGAGACAGGGTCGACAGGAACTCCGTGAACGGGGCGATCACCGAATCCATTGCCTGGGAATGGAATCCGTGCGAGGTTCGTACCCGTCGCGCCACAATGCCGGCGGTGGTGAGGCTGTTGGTGACGTCGCGGATGGCCTGCTCAGGACCGGCGAGCACACAGCTGCCGAACTCGTTGACCGCCGCCAGATCCACCTCGTCGGTCATGTGGGCGGCGATGTCGTCATGGCCTGCCGCGACCGCCACCATGGCACCGGATGGTGCGGCGTGCATCAGTCGCGCACGCATCGCGACGACCTTGATCACGGTGTCCAGGTCGAAAACCCCTGCCACCGTGGCGGCAACGAGTTCGCCGATGCTGTGCCCGGCCAGTGCCGTCGGAGTCACGCCGAAGGACATGACAAGGCGCGCCAGCGCGTATTCCACAGCGAACAATGCGGGCTGAGCGAGGTCGGTGGACTCCAGCGAGGCCCCGTCGAACACTTCGGCCTTGAGGTCGATGCCGAGTTCCGCACCGAATCCGACGGCGCACCGGTCGAAGACATCGCGGAACACCGGTTCGGTGTCGTACAGACCGCGTGCCATACCGACGTGCTGGGAGCCCTGCCCCGGGAATACGAACGCGGCCTGACCCGAACCGGGGGTGATTCCCGCCGGAGCCTCGCCGACCCAGAAGTTGTCGTGCTCGGCTGCCGACAGCACGGCGGCGGCATCGGCGCGGTCGGCGACGACAGCCGCCATGCGCACCTCGTGGGTGCGCCGGTGAGCGAGGGTGAACGCCACATCTGGCAGCGACAGGTCCTCATCCCGGGCCAGTTCTGCGGCCAGTTCAGCTTTGGCGTCCTGTACCGACTCGCGCGTACGGGCGGACAGCAGCAGCACCTGCGGCCCGCGGGGAGTCCCGGCAACAGCGGCGGTCGCGGGCGCCTCCTCGACGACGACGTGGGCATTGGTGCCGCCGACGCCGAAGGAACTGACTCCGGCCCGCAGCGGGGTGTCGGACTCCCACGGGGTGTAGGCATTCGCGATCACGAACGGAGTGTTCTCAAGATGCAGTTCGGGGTTGGCGGAGGTGTAGTGCACCGTCGGCGGAATCGCCTTGTTCTGCAGGCACAAGATCGCCTTGATCAAGCCGGCGACTCCGGACGCCGCATCCAGGTGGCCGATGTTCGACTTCACCGAGCCCAGTACGCAGGGGGCAGC
>NZ_JAFMJZ010000251.1 GCF_017853185.1 Mycolicibacterium sp. | reverse complement strand
CGGGCCCGTATCGACTTCCCGTCCCGCATCGGCGTCTGGTGGGCCAGCGACACCTGGCCGATGCCGGCCGCCCAGGAGGTGGCCCGCGACATCGAAGCGATGGGTTACGGCTCGCTGTTCCTGCCCGAAATCGGGTTCAAGGACGCGCTCATCGAATCGGCCGCCTTCCTCGACGCCACCGAGCGACTGGTGGTCGGCACCGGTATCGCCAACATCCACGCCCGCATCCCGGAGACCGCAGAGGGCGCCGGCCGTACCCTGACCGCGTTGTATCCCGGCCGCTTCGTGTACGGCCTCGGTGTCAGCCATGGTCCGCTGGTGGCACGCCTCGGCATCGAGTACGACAAGCCATTGGCCACCATGCGCAGCTATCTGGAGCGGATGGCCGCGCTGCCGGAGATCATCGAACCGGGCTCAGGCCGTCCGACGCGACTGCTGGCGGCGTTGGGCCCCAAGATGATTGAGCTGTCCGGAAGTGCGGCCGACGGGGCCCACCCGTATCTGGCCACTCCCGCGCACACCGCGATCGCCCGCGAGATCCTCGGGCCGGACAAGTGGGTGGTGCCGGAACAGGCCGTCGTCGTCGGCGGTGATGACGCCGAGCAGATGCGGCGCGCGCATCTTCATCTGCAGATCTATTCGGGGCTGCCGAACTACCGCAACTCGTGGAAGCGGCTGGGCTTCGACGAGTCCGACTTCGTGCCCGGCGGTTCGGAGAAACTCGCCCGCGGCGTGGTCGGGATGGGGTCGGTCGAGCAGGCCGCCGCGACGGTCACCGCACACCTGGATGCCGGCGCCGACCACGTCCTGGTCCAGGTCCTCGGCGACGGCAATCCGGCCTGGGATCCGCGCCCGGCCCTGGGTGAACTCGCCGCGGTGTTCGGGCTCGGCGCCTGAGACCAGATCAGCGCCTGAAACCCGATCAGCGCCTGAGCCAGCTCTGCACCTTGGACAGTTCGCGGCTGTAGTTCTCGTACATATCGTCTTCGAAGTACACCGCTCCGTTGATCTTCTCGGTGTCGTGCCAGATCACCCGGACGCGCAGGTTGCCGCGGCCGAACGAGTCGGTGCTCTCGCTCTTGACCAGGTGCTTCCAGCCGTGCTCCGCACCGAGCTTCGCCAGCGCCTGCCGTTCGTCGGTACCAGCCATGACTTCCTCTTCTCCGCTAGTTCTGCGGATGAGGCTACTTCATACTGATCACCGTGCCGCGGACCCGCGAGGACCTTCGAATCCCCTCCCATGGCGAACAACTGGCCGCCTACCTGTACCGGCCGGACGCCGAAGGCCCGGTGCCGTGTGTGGTGATGGCGCATGGCTTCTCGGCCACCCGTGACGACGGTCTGCCCGCCTATGCCGAGGCCTTCCAACAGGCCGGGTTCGCGGTCGTGCTCTTCGACTACCGGCACTTCGGCGCCTCGACCGGCGAGCCGCGTCAGTTGCTCGACATCAGCCGTCAGCAGGACGACTACCGCGCGGTGATCGGCTGGGCCCGGCACGCCGACGGCATCGACCCCGACCGGATCGCGCTGTGGGGGTCATCATTCAGCGGTGGCCACGTGATCGCGGTCGCCGCCGCCGACCCGCGGATCGCCGCGGTGGTCTCGCAGGCGCCCTTCACCGACTCCGTGGCCGCGATCCGGGCCATGCCGGTGCGAAATGCTGTGCGGGCCGGCGTTGCAGCGGTGCGCGACCAACTGGGAGCTCTGCTGGGCCGGCCGCCGCGTTACCTGCCCGCGGTCGGTGAACCGGGAACCTTCGCGGCGATGACCGCACCGGAGGCCACCCCGGGATTCGAGGCGATCGTCGGGCCGGAGTCGTTGTGGCGCAACGAAGTCGCGGCCAGGGTCGTTCTGCAACTGAGCCGCTATCGGCCGGTGCGGCTGGCATCACGGCTGACGATGCCGGTGCTGTTCTGCGTGTGTGACGCCGACGCGACGACGCCCCCGGGCCCGAGCCTCGAGGCTGCGCGGCGTGCTCCGCGCGGAGAGTTGCACCGCTACCCCTACGGGCACTTCGCGATCTACACCGACCCGCAGGTGAAGGTCGACCAGGTGGAGTTCCTCAGGCGCGTGCTCGGCGGGTGAGATCGACTGTGGCCGAACGTAGTTCGTCCACCGAGTCCAGACGTCCGCTGAAGCCGACGCGGGTGTAGGCCGGGGCGCCGCGCGGTGTCGTCACCTTCAGGTCCAGCCCGTAACGGTCGATCCCGGTGCACACCGCGGTCTCGGCGTCCGGGTAGCCGCCCAGCGCGCGGGCCATCTCGGCGAGGGCGACGTGGTGGTCGGCGTTGAGGTGCTCGACGGCCCCGGCGGCGTGCGGGCGGATCGGATCCGGTGTGGCGGCGGCGTAGTCGGCGGAGGTGGCGGAGTCCATCCGCCCGTAGCCGCCCACCCAGCGGACCCGGGCAACCCGCAGCACCCAGACCGCGAAGTCGCTGTAGTCGATGTAGTACTTCGCGGCCGGGACCGCGGCGATATGCGCGGCCCGGGCGGCGTCGAGTTCCGCGCCGGCCGGTTGCTCGACGATCCCGGCCAGGGTGATCCGCGCGCTGGCCAACGGGTCGGGTTCGGCGTCCGGCGCCACGATGGACAGGCTGGCCCGCGGATCGGCGGCGAGGTTGCGGCCGTGCTCGGCCAGTTGCGAGACGCACAGCACCGGCGCCCCGTCGAGCAGGCCGTAGGTGACGAACGACGCCCACGGATCCCCGGTGGCGGTGAGGCTGGCCAGCGTGGCCGCATTGGTGGACGCGGCGATGGTGCGCGCCTCCTCGGCCGCCGACGGCCGCGCCGGGTCGGCGATCTCGGTCAGCGGTGGGGGAATGGTGGGGGCGTCACCTGGGTCGCCATGATCGCGGGAAGCCATGTGATGGACGCTACCCGCGCGCCCTACCCGCGTTGCGTGAGGACGTGCGCGTCAGCGCATCAGCAGCCAGCCCATGAAGATGCCGACGCTCAGCGCCACGATCGTCACCGGGATGCCGAAGCGCACGAACGTCTTCGTCGAGTAGCCGCCCGGCCCCATCACCATCAGGTTGGTCTGATGCGCGATCGGGTTGAGGAACGTCAGCGAGATGCAGGTGCCGATCAGCGTCAGCAGGA
>NZ_JAFMJZ010000009.1 GCF_017853185.1 Mycolicibacterium sp. | reverse complement strand
TGTCCAACGCCGCCTGCGAGGACCCCACGCCGACGAACAAACCCGACACGGCGAGCAGCGCCGCGACGAGCATGCGACCGATAACCTTCATGGTCTCCCTAGATGTTCGGCGGTGACCCCTCCAGGTTCACCGGCGGAACCGCTACCGGCTCGGGACTCGGCCGGCGGCGTGACTCCTAATTCATTGACAGCCAGAAGATATCGGTACGGCAACGGTCCCGGCAACGCGAACGGAAACGCCACGCCGCCGCGTTTTCGGGACGGCGATTAGCCCCGGCGGCCCGAACGGGGTCCGGCCACCAGCGGCAGCCCCGCCGAAACCCGGCGAAGATCCGACGTTCCGGCGGGCGTGCACCCGGGCCGGACCCGGTCCGGCGCCGACCGACGGGCGCCCTTTCTGTGCTGTTCAGCCATGGTGCGGGGGGACGTTGTCCCGCAGCCAGCGGTCCCGGTCCTCGACATCGGCGCCATCGGCCGGATCGCGTTCGTCGGAGGAGGCCTGCGGCAACTCGGTGCCGAACACCCGGTTAACTGACCCCTTGTCGGGTCTGGGTTCGCCCATCAAAACCTCCGGTAAATGTGATGAAGGTCACATTATTGGTATTTGCCCACGTCACAGCCATGAAACACGGGGTTAACAACCGGCTCCCGGGCGTACCTCAGATGTCCAGGCTCGACAGCTCGGAGATCACCTGTGCGGCCAACGGGCACAGCGTCGCCATTCCGTCCCGCACAGCCGTGCGCGAGCCCGCCAGATTGACCACCAGCGTGCTTCCCGAGATCCCCGCCAGCCCTCGGGACAGCCCGGCGTCGGTGCACCCGGCCGCCAGGCCGGAGGCACGCAGCGCCTCGGCGATCCCCAACACCTCGCGGTCCAGCAGGGAACTGGTTGCCTCGGGAGTGACGTCGCGCGGGTTGACCCCGGTACCCCCGACCGAGACGACCAGGTCGACGCCGCCGATCACCGCGGTGTTGACCGCGTTGCGGATCTCCACCTCGTCGGCCGAGACCACCACGACACCGTCGACCACGAAACCCGCCTCTTCGAGGAGTTCGGTGACCAACGGTCCGCTGTGGTCCTCCTCGACGCCGCGGGCCCTGCGGTCGTCGACCACCACGACCAGTGCGCGTCCCGTCGGGCCTTCAGGCTGTTCCATGGCACTCACCGTATATCCGGGACCCGACCGCCGCGATACCTCCGGGCGGTTCGTGGCGACCCGGATCACTACTGATCCGCCTTGCCCGCGCGGATCACTGATCCGCCTTGCCCACGCGGATCACTGATCCGCCTTGCCCAACGTGACCTGGACGGTCTGCGGCGCACCACCGGGATCGAGGTAGGTCAGGGTCAGCTTGTCGCCGGGTGCGCGGGAGCGCACGGCGGCCACCAACGCGTTGGCACTGCCGATCACGCGGTCATCGACCTTGGTGACGACCACCCCACTGGGCAGGCCGGCGGTGGAGGCCGCACCGCCCTTGACCACCTCGACGATCTTGGCGCCGTGGGTGGTCACGTCATTGCTCACCTGAACGCCCAGCGACGCGTGCGCAGCGCTGCCCGAACTGATCAGTTCATCGGCGATCCGCTTGGCCTGATCGACCGGGATCGCGAAACCCAGTCCGATGGAACCACTTTGGGCGTCCGGCGAGTCACCGCCGAGGGTGGCGATGGCGGAGTTGACGCCGACGAGTTCACCGCTCATGTTGACCAGCGCACCGCCGGAGTTACCCGGGTTGATCGCGGCGTCGGTCTGAATCGCGTCCAGCACGGTGTTCTGGTTGTTCGCATCGCCACCGGCGGCAACCGGACGGTTCAGTGCGCTGACGATGCCGGTCGTGACGGTGCCCTCGAGTCCGAGCGGTGAACCGACGGCCACCACGTCCTGACCGACCCGCAGGTTGGCCGATGAACCGAGCGCGATCGGCGTCAGGCCGGACACGCCCTGGGCGCGGACCACCGCGATATCGCTTGCCGGGTCGGTTCCCACCACGGTGAACGGCGCGGTGCTGCCGTCGGAGAAGGTGACGACGGTGGTCATCGCGGCACCGCCGGGCGCACCGGGGACCACGGGGGCGCCGGGGACCACGGGGGCGCCGGGGATGGGCGCCCCGGGCGTGGGCGCACCGGGTACACCGGGCCGGCCGGGAAGCGGGCTCAACGGTCCCGGAGCCTTCGGCGCGGTGTCCGGACCGGCCTTGGCCGCGGCCACCACATGGTTGTTGGTCAGAATCAGCCCATCCGCGGACAGGATGATGCCGGAGCCCTCCTCGGACTGCCGGCCCATCTTGGTCTCCAGCTTCACCACGCTGGGCACCACCTTCGCGGCGACCTGCTCCACCGAGCCGATCGGAACGTTGGCGGTCGGAATGTTGCGCCCCGGCTGGGCCGCGGTGGTGATGGTGGTGGCGGCTGTCCGCCCATCGGGCTGCACGGCCGTGGCCACCAGACCACCGACACCCGCCGAGACGGCGGCGATGGCCAGGGCGCCCGCCGTCAACGCGACAGTGCGCGAACGCTTCCGGGGCTTGCCCGGCCCGGAGGTGGGAGCCCGGTAGGGATCCCAGTTCGATCCCGGACCCGATCCCGTGCCCGGCTGGTACGGCTGCTGGGTGGTCGCGTACCGCCAGTCATAGGGCTGTTGGTACTGGGCGGGCTGCTGCGGCGGGGTGTACCGCTCGTCCGTCATTTGGCTCTCGTGTTCCTTCTCGAAGGCGGCACCTGTGTTGTGCGCGTTGGAATCAAGCTTGCCGACCACTACTGAGAATCGACTGAGATAACACGCGGCAGCACTGATGTGTTTTCCGAACTGCCGTTGACCTCGGCTTCTTCGTGTGCGATTTCGCTCACGGCGGAGGAATTCCGGAAGGTCGAATCACTCGGCCGGCCCGGCAGCAGAACGAAGAACGAGGTACCGGGGGGATCGCCGCCGGGGTTCGTCTCACCGATGCGGATCATGCCACCGTGTTTGACGACAACCTGTTTCACGATCGCCAGACCCAGCCCGGAACCGGGCATGGCACGCGAGACGGTCGAACGGTAAAACCGCTCGAAGACCAGACCGCGTTCCTCCGGCGCGATTCCGGGCCCCTGATCGGACACCACCAGTTCGGCGTGGGCGGAATCCACTTGGCGCAGATGCAATCCCACGATGCCGCCCGACGGACTCCACTTGGCCGCATTGTCGAGAAGATTGAGAACAGCGCGGGAAAGCCCGGCGGGATCACCTTGAACCTGCCAGCCGATGACATCGATGTCGAACTGAATGTCGTTGCGGCGGCGGCGAACCCGCTCGAAGCTGCGGTCGATCACCTCGACCATGTCGACATCCTCCAGCACCGTTCCGTGCGCGTTGTCCTCACGGGTCAGGTCGACGAGATCACCGACCAGTGTTGACAATTCCTCGATCTGGCCGATCACATCCGCCCGCAATTCGGCCAGTTCGCTCTCCGGGATCGGCGGTGCGCCGGGACTGCTCGACGCCATCAGCAACTCGACATTGGTGCGCAAGGACGTCAGCGGCGTCTTCAGTTCGTGTCCGGCGTCGGCCACCAGGCGGGCCTGCCGCTCACGCGATTCGGTCAGTGAGCGCAGCATCGCGTTGAAAGCCTCGGTGAGGCGTGCGAGTTCGTCACTGCCGAACACCGGGATGGGCCGGAGGTCGTCGGTCCGCGCCACCCGTTCGGCGGCCTCGGTGAGCCGGCCGACCGGACGCAGACCGGTCCTGGCCACCATGCCGCCGGCCACCGCGGCGATCACCACCCCGATTCCGCCGACCGCGAGCAGAACCCATTTGAGTTTGGTCATCACCGCATTGGTCGGTTGCAGGCTCTTGGAGATCAACAGCGCGCTGTCGTTGGGTAGGTGAATGGCCAACACCCGCTGATCGCCGACCGTGCGTCGGGACATGAACAACTCGCCGCGGATCACCGCCTTCTCGGGCTGACCCACCGGCAGCGTCTGCCCCTGCTGGTTGGCGGTGTAGATGGACTTGCCGGGATTGACCAGCATCGCGTTGACGTCGGAGTAGGCCGTCCCCTCAATGGCTTTGGCGGGATCGGCGGCCAGTGAGCCACTCGCGATCAGCAACTGCGCGCGGCTCTGCAACTGGTTGTCGATGTCTGTGTACAGCGCGGCGGACACCACGGCATAGACCGCGACTGCCATCAGGACGACGACCATCGCGACCATCGACATCGCGAGCAGCATCACCCGCCAGCGCAGCGAAAGCGATGTGCGGGCCCGCTCGGGCACCCGCATCGCCTGCGCGCGCCGCTTCCAACGAGACATTCACCGGGCCTTTAGATGTCAGGGCATATCAGGGCGGAGTTTCACGCAGCACGTAACCCACCCCGCGAACGGTGTGGATCAGCCGGGGTTCCCCTTCTGCTTCGGTCTTGCGGCGGAGGTAGCCGACGTACACCTCCAGCGCATTGCCTGAGGTCGGGAAATCGAAACCCCAGACCTCCTCGAGGATCCGGCTGCGGGTCAGGACCCGGCGCGGATTGGCCATCAGCATTTCCAGCAGCGCGAACTCGGTGCGGGTGAGGCTGATCCCCCGTTTGCCGCGGTACACCTCGCGGGTCGCCGGGTCCAGGGTCAGGTCGCCGAAGGTCAGCAGGGCACTTTCGGCGGCGTCCTCCGGACCGGTGCGGCGCAGCAGCGCGCGCAGTCGGGCCAGCAGCTCCTCGAGCGCGAACGGCTTGGGCAGGTAGTCGTCGGCGCCGGCGTCCAGGCCCGCCACCCGCTCGGAGACCGAGTCGCGGGCGGTGAGCACCAGGATCGGCAGGTCGTCTCCGGTGCTGCGCAACTGGCGGCAGACTTCAAGGCCGTCCAGTCGCGGCATCATCACGTCGAGGACCACCGCATCGGGTCGCTCATTGGCGATCGCGTCCAGCGCCTCGACCCCGTCTTCGGCCAGATCGACGGTATAGCCGTTGAACGAGAGGGAACGCCTCAGGGACTCACGCACCGCGCGGTCGTCATCGACCACAAGAATTCGCACGGGAACCAGTGTCAACTAAGCGACTTAGATTCGTCTAAGAGACGCGCCGCCGACCAGCATATTCGCTCCCGGCGGACGGGGTGGCTCAGCGCTTGTCGAGGTCGATCAGGCCGAGGCGGGCGGCCTTGAGCAGACGGCGCGGCACCTTGTGCTGACGGCCGGCGACCGACACGGTGACCAGGCCGGTCTCGGTGGCCTTCCACTGCGACCGACGGCTGCGGGTGTTCGAGCGCGACATCCGGCGTTTGGGCACAGCCATGGCGACACTTCTCCTTGTTATATGCCTCGTTCAGTACTGCCGCGCAGGACACTAGGCGCCGGCAAGTTGACGCAAGGATAACCGCCCGGACGCCCCTTCTCCAAAGCGGAGCCGCGAAGGTAACCTACCGGTTGGTTGGGAACGAGGGAGGCTACAGATGGCAGACGCCCATACCGGGCCGGCCGGACCGGTGCGGATCGGCAACTGCTCGGGCTTCTACGGCGACCGCATCTCGGCGATGCACGAGATGCTGACCGGCGGCGATCTGGACTATCTGACCGGGGATTATCTCGCCGAATTGACCATGCTCATCCTCGGCCGGGACCGGATGAAGAGTCCCGAACGCGGTTACGCCAAGACCTTCCTGACCCAACTGGAGCAGTGCCTGGGCCTGGCGCAGGACCGCGGAGTGCGGATCGTCACCAACGCCGGTGGCCTCAATCCGGCCGGCCTGGCCGATGCGGTCCGTGCCCTGGCCGACCGACTCGGGGTGCCGGTGAACGTGGCCCACGTCGAGGGCGACGACCTGCTGTCCCGGGCGGCGGAGCTGGAGTTGGGCTCCCCCCTGACCGCCAACGCCTACCTGGGCGCCTGGGGCATCGTCGACTGTCTGAACGCCGGTGCCGACATCGTGGTCACCGGTCGGGTCACCGACGCCTCGGTGGTGGTCGGACCCGCCGCCGCGCATTTCGGCTGGGGACGCCGGGACTACGACCGGCTGGCCGGCGCGGTGGTTGCCGGACACGTCATCGAATGCGGGGCCCAGGCCACCGGCGGCAACTACTCCTTCTTCACCGAGATCGCCGACCTCGGTCGCGCCGGTCTCCCGCTGGCCGAGGTGTACGACGACGGGTCGTCGGTGATCACCAAGCACCCGGGTACCGGCGGGCAGGTCAGCGTCGGAACCGTCACCGCCCAACTGCTCTACGAGATCACCGGGGCCCGCTACGCCAACCCGGATGTGACCGCCCGGTTCGACACCATCGCACTGTCCGACGACGGGCCCGACCGGGTGCGGATCAGCGGCGTGCGCGGCGAGCCGCCGCCGCCGACGCTGAAGGTCTCGCTCAACAGCATCGGCGGGTTCCGGAACTCGGCGACCTTCGTCCTGACCGGGCTGGACATCGAGGCCAAGGCAGACCTGGTGCGCAGCCAGTTGGACGCCGCCCTGACCGTCAGGCCCGCCGAACTGCAATGGGAGCTGGCCCGTACCGACCGCCCCGACGCGGACACCGAACAGACCGCCAGTGCGCTGCTGACGTGCACGGTGCGCGACGCCGACGCCGACAAGGTGGGGCGACGATTCTCTTCTGCCGCAATCGAACTCGCATTGGCCAGCTATCCGGGGTTTCACAGCACGTCACCGCCGTCGGATGCGTCGGTCTACGGAATCTTCACGCCCGGTTATGTTCCGGCCACCGAGGTGCCGCACGTCGCGATCCGCCCGGACGGCAGCCGGGTCGACATCGCGCCGGCGGAGGAGACGCTGGAACTGGCCGCCGCCGAGGCCCCGGGCCTGCCCGAGCCGCTTTCCGCCGGCCCCACCCGGCGCGTGCCACTGGGGACGATTGCCGGCGCCCGTAGCGGAGACAAGGGCGGCGGCGCCAATATCGGCGTGTGGGTGCGCACCGACGACCAGTACCGCTGGCTCGCGCACGCCCTCACCGTGGAGAAGGTTCGCGAATTGCTCCCTGAGGCAAGGGAATTGCCGGTCACCCGGCACCTGTTTCCCGGCATCCGGGCGGTCAACTTCGTCATCGACGACATTCTCGGCAAGGGTGTCGCCTATCAGGCCCGATTCGATCCGCAGGCCAAGGGCCTCGGCGAATGGTTGCGCAGTCGGCATATCGACATCCCGTCCGGGATCCTTCCCAAGGAGATTGATTAAGTGAGTATCTGGACCACGCCCGAGCGCCTGGAGTTGCGGAAATCGGTGCGCGCCTTCGCCGAGCGGGACATCCTGCCGCACGTCGAGGAGTGGGAGAGCATCGGCGAACTGCCCCGGGACCTGAGCCGCAAGGCAGCCGCCGCCGGCCTGCTGGGAGTCGGCTTCCCGGAGAACGTCGGCGGCGAGGGCGGCGACTCGGCGGACGTCGCGATCATCTGTGAGGAACTGCACCAGGCCGGCGTTCCCGGCGGGGTGTTCGCTTCGTTGTTCACCGTCGGAATCGCCGTGCCGCACATCATCGCCTCCGGCGATGACCGGCTGATCGAGAAGTTCGTCAAACCCACCCTTCGCGGCGAGCTGATCGGCTCGCTGGCCATCACCGAGCCGGGTGGCGGTTCCGACGTCGGGCATCTGCGCACCACGGCGGTTCGCGACGGCGACCACTACGTGGTCAACGGCTCCAAGACCTACATCACCTCGGCGGTGCGCGGTGACTACGTGGTGGCAGCGGTCCGCACCGGCGGTCCGGGTGCGGCGGGGATCTCGATGCTGGTGATCGAGAAGGGCACACCCGGCTTCGAAGTCAGCCGCAAACTGGCCAAGATGGGCTGGCGATCCTCCGACACTGCCGAGTTGTCCTTCACCGACGCGCGGGTCCCGGCCGAGAACCTGGTGGGTGTCGAGAACACCGGCTTCTTCCAGATCGCGCAGGCCTTCGTCTCCGAACGGATCGGTCTTGCGGTGCAGGCGTATTCGAGCGCTCAGCGCTGCCTGGA
This sequence comes from Mycolicibacterium sp., assembly GCF_017853185.1. Classification (GTDB taxonomy): domain Bacteria; phylum Actinomycetota; class Actinomycetes; order Mycobacteriales; family Mycobacteriaceae; genus Mycobacterium. The sequence continues at coordinate 35,866 of NZ_JAFMJZ010000009.1, read as the reverse complement.
CATCACCGTGCAGTGGTGCCGGGACCGGGAGACGTTCGGCAAGCCGTTGATCGCCCGGCAGAGCGTGCAGAACACCCTGGCCGACATGGCCCGGCGGATCGACGTCGCCCGGGTGTACTCACGCCATATCGTCGAACGGCAGTTGGCCGGCGACACCAACCTGATCGCCCCGGTGTGCTTCGCCAAGAACACCGCGGTGGAGGCCGGGGAGTGGGTGGCCAACCAGTGCGTCCAACTCTTCGGCGGTATGGGATACATGGCCGAATCCGAGATCGAACGGCAGTACCGCGATATGCGGATCCTCGGAATCGGCGGCGGCACCACCGAGATCATGACCAGCCTGGCCGCCAAGACATTGGGGTATCAGCCATGAGCGCAGCAGCGAGACGCGGAGCGGATCGCGGATGACAACATTGCGCAGTTCGGTTGACCCACACTCCCCGGCCTACCGCGAGGCTGCCGAGGCGATGGCCGCCAAACTGGCCGAACTCGACGCGGAACTGGCCAAGGCACTGGCCGGCGGCGGACCGAAATATGTTGAGCGCCATCACAGTCGCGGCAAACTCACCGCCCGGGAGCGCATCGAACTTCTCGTCGACCCGGACTCCCCGTTCCTGGAACTGGGCGCACTGGCCGCTTACGGAACCGACTTCCAGGTGGGTGCCAGCATCGTGACCGGCATCGGCGTCGTGGAAGGCGTCGAATGCATGCTGGTGGCCAGCGACCCGACGGTCAAGGGCGGCACCTCCAACCCCTGGACCTTGAAGAAGATCCTCCGGGCTCATCAGATCGCACTGGAGAACCGGCTTCCGGTCATCAATCTGGTTGAGTCCGGCGGCGCCGATCTGCCCACCCAGAAGGAGATCTTCATCCCGGGCGGCCGGATGTTCCGCGACCTGACCCGGCTGTCCGCTGCCGGTATCCCCACCATCGCGCTGGTGTTCGGCAACTCCACCGCCGGCGGCGCCTACATCCCCGGCATGAGCGACTACGTCGTGATGATCAGGGAACGCTCCAAGGTCTTCCTGGCCGGTCCGCCGCTGGTGAAGATGGCGACCGGCGAGGAATCCGACGACGAGTCGCTCGGCGGTGCCGAGATGCACGCCCGCACATCGGGTCTGGCCGACTACTTCGCCATCGACGAACTCGACGCCGTCCGGATCGGCCGGCGGATCGTGGCGAGGCTGAACTGGACCAAGCGCGGTCCACTGCCGCATCCGGTCAACGAGCCGACGTCCGACCCGCAGGAACTGATCGGGATCGTGCCGTCCGATCTGCGTATCCCGTTCGATCCGCGAGAGGTGATCGCCCGGGTGGTCGACGGTTCGGACTTCGACGAGTTCAAGCCGCTCTACGGCGGTTCGCTGGTCACCGGATGGGCCCGGGTGCACGGCTACCCGATCGGCATCCTCGCCAACGCGCGGGGCGTGCTGTTCTCCGAGGAGTCACAGAAGGCCACCCAGTTCATCCAGTTGGCCAACCAGTCCAACACCCCACTGCTGTTCCTGCACAACACCACCGGGTACATGGTCGGCAAGGCCTATGAGGAAGGCGGGATGATCAAGCACGGCGCGATGATGATCAACGCCGTGTCCAACTCGACGGTGCCGCACATCTCGCTGCTCATCGGGGCCTCCTACGGCGCCGGGCACTACGGAATGTGCGGCCGCGCCTACGACCCCCGCTTCGTGTTCGCCTGGCCCAGCGCCAAATCCGCGGTCATGGGCGGAGCGCAGTTGGCCGGGGTGTTGTCCATCGTGGCGCGCGCCGCGGCCGAGGCCCGCGGCCAAGCCGTCGACGAGGACGCCGACGCCGCTCTGCGGGCGGCCGTCGAGGCGCAGATCGAGGCCGAATCGCTGCCGATGTTCCTCTCCGGCCGGCTGTACGACGACGGCGTGATCGACCCGCGCGACACCCGCACCGTCCTGGGAATGTGCCTGTCCGCCATCGCCAACGGCCCGATCGAGGGGACGTCGAAATTCGGCGTCTTCCGGATGTGAGTGCGATGAGCGCTTGCGCGAAGAGCGGAGAAGGACAGCCATGATCACTCGCGTCCTGGTGGCCAACCGCGGCGAGATAGCCCGCCGCGTCTTCGCGACCTGCCGTCGCCTCGGTATCGGAACGGTCGCGGTCTACACCGACCCCGACGCGGGTGCCCCGCATGTCGCGGAGGCCGACGCGCGGGTCCGCATCGACAGTTACCTCGATGCCGCCGAACTCATCAAGGCCGCCCGGTCCGCCGGCGCCGATGCCGTGCACCCCGGGTACGGATTCCTCTCGGAGAACGCCGGATTCGCGACCGCGGTGATCGACGCGGGTCTCACCTGGATCGGCCCGCCAGCGGCTGCGGTGACCGCGATGGGGTCAAAGATCGAGGCCAAGAAGATGATGGCCGCCGCCGGTGTGCCGGTACTCGCCGATCTCGATCCGCACACCGTGCGACCGGAGCAGTTGCCGGTGTTGGTGAAGGCGTCGGCGGGCGGCGGCGGACGCGGCATGCGGGTGGTCGACGACCTCGCCGAACTGCCGGCTCAGGTGGAGGCTGCGGGCCGCGAGGCGCGCTCCGCGTTCGGCGACGGGGCGGTGTTCTGCGAGCGGTACCTGCCCCGCGGCCGCCACATCGAGGTTCAGGTGATGGCCGACCAGCACGGAACGGTCTGGGCGGTCGGCGAACGTGAGTGCTCGATCCAGCGGCGGCACCAGAAGATCATCGAGGAGGCGCCGTCCCCGCTCGTCGAACGCATCCCCGGTATGCGGGAACGGCTCTTCATCGCCGCCCGGCTGGCGACTCGGGCCATCGGCTACGCCGGTGCCGGCACCGTGGAATTCCTGGCCGACGACTCACCCGATGGGACTGGCGAGTTCTTCTTCCTCGAGATGAACACCCGCCTGCAGGTCGAACACCCGGTGACCGAACTGACCACCCGTTTGGATCTGGTGGAGCTGCAACTGGCCGTCGCCGACGGGGAGAAGCTGCCTGAGGAACCGCCGCGCTCGGTCGGCCATTCCATCGAGGCGCGGCTCTACGCCGAGGATCCCGCCCGCGGCTGGCAGCCCCAGGCCGGTGCCGTCGAGCACTTCGACGTGCCCGGCGCCGCAACACAGTTCGGACTCACCGGGGCTCATGACGCGGCCTTCGCCGCCGGGGCGACCGGCATACGACTCGACTCCGGCATCGTCGACGGTTCGGTGGTGTCCATCCACTACGACCCGATGCTGGCCAAGGTCATCTCGTATGCACCGACCCGTGACCGGGCCGCGCAGGTGCTGGCCGACGCCCTTGCCCGCACCAGGCTGCACGGCCTGCGCACCAATCGCGATCTGCTGGTCAACGTGCTGCGTCATCCGGCGTTCCTGGCCGGTGCCACCGACACCGCGTTCTTCGCCACGCACGGCCTCGACGACCTGGCCCGCCCGTTGGCCGGCGAACGCACGGTCCGACTGGCCGCGGTGGCCGCCACAATTGCCGACGCCGCCCGCAACCGGGCAGATGCGACGGTGCTCGGCGGGCTGCCCAGCGGTTGGCGCAACGTCGTATCGGGCAACCAGCACAAGGCGTTCCGCGACGCGGACGGCAACGAGCACCCGGTGTCCTACCGGTACACCCGCGACGGCCTGAGCCTGCCCGACGACCCGGACGTCGTTCTGCTGTCAGCCGGCCCGGCCCGGGTGGTGCTCGCCGACGCCGGCGTCGAGACCGTCTTCACCGTCGCCCGCTACGACACTCGCGGGGCCGATCAGGTGTATGTCGACTCCGCACGCGGATCGGTCGCGTTCACCGCGGTACCCCGCTTCCCTGAACCCGGTTCGGCGGTGGCGGCGGGATCGCTGCTGGCGCCGATGCCCGGTTCGGTGATCCGACTGGGCGCCGCAGCCGGTGACACCGTCGCAGCGGGACAGCCACTGGTCTGGCTGGAGGCGATGAAGATGGAACACACCATCACCGCACCGGCGGACGGTGTGCTCACCCAACTGAACGTCAGCGTCGGCCAGCAGGTCGAGGTGGGCGCTGTTCTGGCTCGAGTCGAAGCCGCTGAAGGATCCGGAGGAGAGGCATGACCGACACCAGCTTCATCGAGAACGAGGAGCGGCAGGCGCTGCGAAAGGCCGTCGCCGCCCTCGGTGCCAATTACGGCTCGGAATACTACATCGAGAAGGCCCGCTCCGGCGGTCACACCGACGAGTTGTGGTCGGAGGCAGGGAAACTCGGCTTCATCGGGGTGAACCTCCCCGAGGAGTACGGCGGCGGTGGCGCCGGCATGTACGAGCTGTCACTGGTGATGGAGGAACTGTCCACCGCCGGTTGCCCGCTGTTGATGATGGTGGTCTCCCCCGCGATCAACGGGACGATCATCGCGAAATTCGGCACCGATGAGCAGAAGAAACGCTGGGTGCCCGGCATCGCCGACGGTTCGGTCACGATGGCGTTCGCGATCACCGAACCCGACGCCGGATCCAATTCGCACCGCATCACCACCACGGCCCGCCGGGACGGCGGCGACTGGATCCTGTCCGGTCAGAAGGTGTGGATCTCGGGGGTGGACCAGGCCGACGCCATCCTCGTCGTCGGGCGCACCGAAGAGGCGAAGACCGGCAACCTGAAGCCGGCGTTGTTCATCGTGCCGACCGACACCCCCGGGCTCACGTTCACCAAGATCCCGATGGAACTGGTCATGCCGGAGAGCCAGTTCCAGGTCTTCCTCGACGAGGTGCGACTGCCGGCCGAGGCGCTGGTCGGGTCCGAGGACGCCGCCATCGCGCAACTGTTCGCCGGCCTGAACCCGGAGCGGATCATGGGCGCGGCCAGTGCGATCGGCATGGGCAGGCTGGCACTGAACAAGGCGGCGGACTACGTCAAGACCCGGCAGGTGTGGAAGACGCCGATCGGCGCCCACCAGGGCATCGCCCATCCGCTGGCCCAGGCCCACATCGAACTGGAACTGGCCAAGCTGATGACCCAGAAGGCCGCCACCCTCTACGACGCCGGTGACGACGGCGGCGCCGCCGAGGCGGCGAACATGGCCAAATACGCCGCCGGTGAGGCCTCGACCCGCGCGGTCGACCAGGCCGTGCAGTCGCACGGCGGCAACGGGCTGAGCCAGGAGTACGGGATTGCGGCCATGCTGACCGCCTCGCGACTGGCCCGGATAGCACCGGTGAGCCGGGAGATGATCCTCAACTTCGTCGCGCAGACCTCGCTGGGACTGCCCCGCTCGTACTGATCCCGTTGGTGACGGTTCGATGAACTCGCTTTGGCCGGTGCGTTGACCAGACGTAGGCTCGGAAGCGATGAGCAACCCGACTCCGCGCGACGCATCGCTGCGCGCCTCCGATGACGATCGGATTCAGGCTGCCCAGTTACTCTCCGAGGCGGCCTCCAACGGCCGGCTCACACTGGAGGTCTACGAGAGCCGCCTCGCGAAGGCGTATTCGGCGACGACCTACGACCAACTCGAGCGACTGACCGACGATCTGCCCGAGGCCTCGGAGTACCGGCGGGGCAAGAGTCGCCCGGCGCCGTCGACCATGCTGCTGGCCATCATGAGCGGCTTCGAGCGCCGCGGCCGCTGGTACGTGCCGGGCCGGATGACCACCTTCACCCTTTTCGGCGGCGGGGTGGTGGACCTGCGCTACGCCGACTTCACCTCATCGGAGGTCGAGATCCACGCCTATTCGATCCTGGGCGGGCAGACCATCCTGCTGCCGCCGGAGGTCAACGTCGAGATCGACGGCCGCGGCGTGATGGGCGGGTTCGACCGCGACGCCGCGGGCAACGGCACGCCCGGTGCGCCGAAGGTGAAGATCAAGGGCTTTTCGCTGTGGGGCGGCGTCGGCATCAAACGCCGCAAACGCAAAGCCGGTAACTCGGATTGACCTGCCGCACAAACACTTCGGCCCCCATCTTCCGATGGGGGCCGAAGTGTTTGTCGCTGTGATCAGTTGGTGCTGGCAGCCGAATCGGCCTTCGCCGCGGCCCCACCACCGGTCGCAGCCTTGGCTGCACCGCTGACGGCCGAGGTGACCGCCTTCGCGGCACCCGCCACCGCGTCGCGCACCGGGCGCTTGCGGGTCTTGGGAGCGGCAGCCGGCTTGGTGGCCGGAGCAGCGGTGGTCACTGCGTCAGCGACCGTGCCCGCGGCGTCGGCCGGTGTGGCCTCGACGGCCGTGGTCGCAGCGCTCTCAGTCGCAGCGGTCGCGGTCGACGAAGCCGACTCGGCCGGGGTCGCGGTCGTCTCGGTCGAGACGGCCTCGACCTTCACTGCCTCCGCGGGGGTCGCCTCCGCGGTCGCAGCCGGCGTGCCGGACACGGCCCGGACGGCGGTCTCGACAGCCGAGGCTGCGGTGACCGCGGGGACCTTCGCCGCCGCAGGCGCCGCCGCTTCCTGCAACAGCGGGTACGGGTTCGGGTTGCCGCCGGTGGTGATCACGCCGCCGATGTAGCGCAGGATGCCCGAGATGCCGGCGTAGTAGCTGTAGTCATAGACGCTGTCCACGGTCTGGAAGGCGGGGCCGATGTAGGAGCCGATGCCGCGGTACAGGTACTCGCCGATGTAGGGCACGGTGGAGGCCAGCTGGGCGACGGTCGACAGCGCGGTGACGTAGATGGTGGTCAGCGCGTACTCACCCTGGAAGGCCAGCGCGATCAGGTTGGCGATCGCCGGGTTGTACAGCGGGCTGCCCTCGGTGAGGAACGGCTTCTGGACGATGTACTGGACACCGGTGATGAAGCCGCCCTCGAACATGTAGTTCACCGCCGACACACCCCAGTTGGAGGCGTCGTTGATGCCCTGGCCGTTGCCGTTGATCAGCGCGTCCAGCGCCAGGTAACCGATACCGGAGACGCCCGGGATGGTGCAGTCGTAGTTGCAGTTCGGCAGCCAGTAGTCGTTCTCGACGGTCTCCGGGTCGACGTTGATCGGGCCGATGGCGCCGCCCCAGCCGTTGAAGTAGGTGTAGTTCCAGTCCGCGGCGGTGATGGACATCAGGTCGGCGAAGTTGGCCAGGTTGACCTTGGCCGTCGACAGCGCCGGCGGGGTGATGGTGTTGGTGATCGAAGGTGCGATCGCCGGGGTGGCGACTGCAACCGCGGCTGCGCTCGCGAGAGCGACGGCCGACATAAGGGGCTTGTTACGAGTCGCCATGATGCGATTCCTTCATCAGTCCGGCCCGCCGTGCGGCGGGGGCTCATTTGCTGAGATCCATCCTCGATGGTCGTGTCCAATAGTACGGGCATGTTTGCCATCCGGCAAACGGAACCGGGAATTTTGACGGCCGTCAATCTTTGGCCGGTCCGGACATCGCCTTGATGAGCGGGGACTTTACTGACCTCTTCGGTGGTTTGCTGCAGTTCATCAGGCATTGCATGGTCTATTCACATGTTGCTCTCAGGTGGTAAAAGCCCTAAGAATGTTTGCCAGAAACCCCTTTTCGCCCTGAGCGTAAGCGGTGCCGGCGCGGGGCCACCATTAGCCGTCAGCAAACATGGCCTAGCCCCGTTCCCCATGGTGACCACGCGGTAACCGTCAGATAACGGCCGGTGAGCAATGGTGCGGCCGGCTGACCGGCATCACCCGGACAGCGATAACAGCCACCGAAGCGGCCCGATCCGGGCCGAAACCAGCGGAAACCAGTACGGCCGCCGGCCGGCGCCGCCGGCATCACGGATGCCTCCGGAATTTCCCCGACCGGGCCCTTGCCGGTGTTTGCTCGCCACGGTGCCGCGCAGGTCAGCGACGGCGCCGCCGGGTCCGCAGATAGTCCCCGACCACCGCCGCCCCGAGGCCGTCCAGATCGGGCACCACCACCCGGCCCTCCACCCGGCGGGCCATGTCGTCGATGAACCGGGCCAGTCCGGGATCGTTGCCGAGCCGGAAGATCGTCACCTGTGCGCCGAGTCGGGCGACCTCGTCGAAACCCCGCACCGTGTGTCCGATGGTCCGCGGGTGCGGTGGGTAATCAAAGAAGACCGACGACCCGCGCCCGTCGAAGTCCTCGAGATGCGCAGTCGGTTCACCATCGGTGACCACCAGCACCACCGGCTGGGCATTGGGGTGCCGGCGCAGATGCCGGGCGGCCAGCGCGAGTGCGTGGTGCAGGTTCGTACCCTGCTCGTACACCCCCTCCAGGCCGGTCAACTCCGCGGCGGTGACGGTGCGGGCGTACCGGCCGAAGGCGATGATCTGCAACGCATCGGCACGGAACCGGGTGCTCACCAGATGGTTGAGCGCCAGTGCCGTGCGCTTCATCGGCAGCCACCGGTTCTCCATCACCATCGAGAACGAGGTGTCCACCAGCAGCGCCACCACCGCCTGGGTGCGGGTCTCGGTTTCGGAGACCTCGACGTCGTCGACGGCGATCCGCAGGGCGGCGTCGGCGTCGAGGCTGCCGGCGCGGCGCAGCACGGCGTTGGTGATCGTCCTGGTGACGTTCCACGGCTCGGTGTCGCCGAACTCCCACGGCCGGGTGGCACCGGTCAGTTCGCCCGCGGCTCCGGCTCGCCGGGTCTCCCGTTCGCCGTGCCGGCCCGAAAGTTGTTGGGCCACATCGCGAAGCGCGGCCTTGCCGAGTTGCCGCATGGCTTTCGGGGAAAGCCGCCACTTTCCGTCGGAGCCACGGTCCAGGAAACCCTGGTTCATCAGAGCGCGTTCCAGTTCGGCCAGCGTCCGGGCGTCGACGGCGGCCTGGTCCCCGAGCTGGCGGGCCAGGGCGTCGAGATCGACGTCGTCCATGGTGGCACCGGAATAACTCTGCGACAGCTGCTCGGCGAGTTGCTCGAGCTCGGCGATGTCGGCCAGCGCCTGCGCACCGGCTCCCATGCCGAGCGGGTTCTCGCCGGAGAACTCCGAAGAACCGTCCCAGTCCTCGCCGGGCCGGGCGGCGCGCAGATGCGAGTCCAGCCGGCTCAGCGACTCCATCAGCTGCGGCGAACCGAAAGCCTGCTGCGCCAGGGCATCCAACTCGGCCCGCTGCTCGGGAGAAAGACTGTTGCGGAAGCGCTGCGCAGCAGCCGCCCGCTGGGCCAGCGAGTCCAGAAGCTCTTCGACATTGCCCGGGTTCTCCGGGAAGTGCCGGCCGTGCTTGGCCATGAAGTCGGCGAAGTCCTCCGGGGTGTCCTCACCACGGGAGTGCTTGTCCAGCAGGCTGTTCAGATCGTCGAGCATCTCGTTGACGGCCTGCCGGTCTTCATCGGTGGCGTTCTCGAGTGCCTGCTTCATCCCGGCGAAGCGCTGATCGAGCATCTCCCGGCCGAGCAGATCCTTGATCTGACCGTATTTTTCGCGGGCCTCGGGACTGCGCCAGTCGTACTCGGAAAGTTCCTGCACCGCCTTGGCCGGCGACGGGGACAGCGACTCGATCTGCATCTCGGCGAAGCGGGCGTCGTCGTCCAGAGCTCGCGCCAGTTCCTTGCGCTCGGCCAGCACCGCCTCGTCGAGCAGTTGCTTGATCTCCTGCAGGGTCCCGTCAAGGTTGTTGCGCTGCAACAATTCCCGGCGCCGCTTGTTGACCTCGGCGGCCAGCCGGTCTGCGCCCTTCATATTCTGGTTGCCACGGCGCAGTAGTTCGGACAGCGCGCGCCGCGGAGATGCGCCCTCCATGACGTCCTGACCGATCTGCTCCAGCGCCTCACGCAGATCCACCGGCGGCGCCAGCGGATCCGGGCCGCCGCTGTAGCTGGAGTAACGCGCGTCGTGTCTGGACATCTCTACCCGTACACCGTCTCGCCGTCCTGGGAACTCTTGTCGATCTTCTTGGCCAGGTACAGCGCCTCCAGCGCCAGTTCCAGCGCGGCGGCCCGCTCCCCCTCGGTCTTCGCGCCCAGCCGCTCGGCGATCTTGTCGATCACCGGCAGGGCCGGCAGCGCGCGCAGCACCTCCTTGGCCGAGATCTGCTCACCGGTGGTCACGGCGGACTCCTCGACCGCGCCCACCAGGGGGCCGACGTCGATACCACCGAGCGACTTCTGGGCGGTGTCGGCGGTGGCCCGGCGCAGCAGATGCTCCAGCACCGCCATCTCGCGGCCCTCCTCGCCGGACTCGAACTCCAGCTTGCCGCGCAGCACGTCGATGATGGTGCCCAGGTCCACCACCCGCGCCACCGGCTCACCCTCACCGAGCACCGCGTCGCGGTGTCGCGCCGAGGCGGCGACGGTCTCCGCGGCGGCGATGGCGAACCGCGCCGACACCCCGGACCGCTGGTCCACCGATTGCGACTCGCGCAGCAAGCGGGTGAAGCGGGCGATGATCTGCAGCAGATACAGCGGGACCTCGGCGGTCAGCTGCGCCTCCTGGATGATGACGCCGACCTCCGCGTCGAGTTCACGCGGGTAGTGGGTGCGGATCTCCGCGCCGAACCGGTCCTTGAGCGGGGTGATGATCCGGCCGCGGTTGGTGTAGTCCTCCGGGTTGGCGCTGGCCACCACCAGGACGTCCAGCGGCAGCCGCAGGGTGTAGCCGCGGACCTGGATGTCGCGCTCCTCCATCACGTTGAGCATCGAAACCTGAATGCGCTCAGCAAGATCCGGGAGTTCGTTGACCGCCACGATGCCGCGGTGCGAGCGCGGGATCAGGCCGTAGGCGATGGTCTCCGGATCACCCAGGGTGCGACCCTCGGCCACCTTGATCGGGTCGATGTCACCGACCAGGTCGGCCACGCTGGTGTCCGGTGTCGCGAGCTTCTCGGTGTAACGCTCGCTGCGGTGCCGCCAGCTGACCGGCAGATCGTCGCCCAATTCCGCGGCCCGGCGGATCGACTCCGGAGTGATCGGCGAGTACGGGTGCTCACCGAGTTCGGCGCCGGCGATCACCGGAGTCCACTCGTCGAGCAGGTTGGCCAGCGAGCGCAGCAGCCGGGTCTTGCCCTGGCCCCGCTCGCCGAGCAGGACCATGTCGTGCCCGGCGATCAGGGCACGCTCCAATTGCGGCAACACGGTGTCTTCGAAGCCGAAGATTCCAGGCCAGACGACCTCGCCGCCCGCCAGTGCGGCCAGCAGGTTCTCCCGGATCTCCTGCTTGACACTGCGCTCGCGGTGGCCGGAGGCACGCAGTTCGCCGACGGTGGTGGGTCCGGGCGGAGTTTCAGCTGTCGGTGCAGTCACGCCCCCCACGCTACGACTGCTGTCGAGCAGCCGCCGCAGAAGTCCATGACAGGTCGATGACGCGCTTGGCGCGTCATGTCCGACGCGACGCGCTTGGCGCGGCGCGTCAGTGCGCGAAGTGCCGAGCCCCGGTCAGATACAGCGAGATGCCGGCCGCCGTGGCCGCCGCGGTCACCTCGTCATCACGGACCGACCCGCCGGGGTGGACGATCGCCTTGACCCCCGCTGAGGTGAGCACTTCCAGGCCGTCCGGGAACGGGAAGAACGCATCGGAGGCCGCCACCGCACCGGATACCCGGTCGCCGCCGCGCTCGACCGCCAACCGGGCGGCATCCACCCGGTTAACCTGACCCATCCCGACCCCGACGGTCGCGCCGTCGGCTGCGATGACGATCGCGTTGGACTTGACCGCCCGGCAGGTGCGCCAGGCGAAGACCAGGTCGGCCAGGGTCGCCTCATCGGCCGGCTGCCCGGCGGCCAGCGTCCAGTTGGCCGGATCGTCACCGGGCGCGGTGAGGACGTCGCGCTCCTGCATCAGCAGGCCGCCGCTGATCTGGCGGATCTCCACCCCGTCGATCGCCGGCTCGGCGGCGACCAGCACCCGGATGTTCTTCTTACGGGCCAGGATGGCGACTGCGCCCTCTTCGTAGGCCGGGGCGATGATGACCTCGGTGAAGATCTCCGACACGCGTTCGGCCATCTCGACGGTGACCTCTGAGTTGGCGGCGATCACCCCGCCGAAGGCGCTGAGCGGATCGCACTCGTGGGCCTTGCGGTGCGCATCGGCCACCGACACCGACGAGATCGCGATGCCACAGGGGTTGGCGTGCTTGATGATCGCGACGCAGGTCTGCTGGTGGTCGAAGGCCGCCCGCCAGGCCGCGTCGGCGTCGGTGAAGTTGTTGTAGCTCATCTCTTTTCCGTGCAGCTGCTCGGCCTGGGCCAGCCCCGGCCAGCCCACGTCATCGCTGTAGAGCGCGGCCCGCTGATGCGGGTTCTCGCCGTAGCGCAGCTGCGAGGTGCGGCGCCAGCTCCGGCCGAACCACCGCGGCAGGGCGGCGCCGTCGGCGTCCTGTTCCGGCGAGAGGGTGCTCTCCATCCAGCTCGCCACCGCAACGTCGTAGTCGGCGGTGTGCCGAAACGCCAGGGAGGCCAGCTTCTTGCGCTCTTCGAGGGTGAACCCGCCGTTGCGGACCGCGGCCAGCACGCCGTCGTATCCCAGCGGCTCCACCACGACGGCGACGCTGGCGTGGTTCTTGGCCGACGCGCGGACCATCGACGGACCGCCGATGTCGATCTGCTCCACGCACTCGTCCATCTCGGCACCGGAGTCGACGGTCTCGCTGAACGGATACAGGTTGACCACCACGAGATCGAAGGCCTCGATCTTCAGCTTCGCCAGGGCCGCAACATGTTCGGGGTTGCGGGTGTCCGCCAGCAGGCCGGCGTGGATGTGCGGATGCAGGGTCTTGACCCGGCCGTCGAGGATCTCCGGGAAGCCGGTGACGAACTCGACCGGCGTGACCGGAATGCCTTTGTCGGCGATGGTCTTGGCGGTCGACCCGGTGGAGACGATGTCGACCCCGGCGTCGTGCAGTCCCTGGGCCAACGGGATCAGACCGCTCTTGTCGTACACGCTGATCAGTGCACGCCGGATCGGCCTCTTGCCGATCAATGTCTGCGCCGCCATCTAGAAGACCGCCTTTCTACCGCTCCACGTCACCCCGCGCGTCGACAGCGCGGCCAGCACGTCCACCAGCAGTCGCCGTTCGACGACCTTGATGCGTTCGTGCAGAGTCTCTTCATCGTCGCCGTCGAGGACTTCGACGGCCTCCTGCGCCAGGATCGGTCCGGTGTCCACCCCGGAATCGACCACATGCACCGTGCAGCCGGTGACCTTCACCCCGTAGGCCAGGGCGTCTGGCACCCCGTGGGCACCGGGAAAGGCCGGCAGCAGAGCGGGATGGGTGTTGATCACCCGGCCGGGAAACCGGGAGAGGAACTGCGGCCCAAGGATTTTCATGAATCCGGCCGAGACGATCAGATCCGGGTCATGGGCGGCGGTGGCCTCCGCGAGGGCGCCGTCCCAAGCATCGCGGTCCGGGTGGTCTCCGAGGCGCACGGTGTAGGACGGGATGCCGGCGTCGGCCGCGATCTTGGCGGCCCGGCAGTCCCGGTCCACCCCGACCGCCACCACCCGGGCGGGATAGTCGCCGACGGCGGAGCGCAGCACCGACTCCAGCAGCGATCCGGTTCCCGAGGCCAGCACGACGATCCGGGCCGGGACGCTGGGCGGCTGGATCGGATCGGGCACGGCGATGAGCCTATCCGTCAGGTTTGTCGGCCTCGATATCGCCATCGACGAACATCAGGTCTTCCACGTCCTCCGCCTCCGGTGCCGGCTTGACCGGGGGCGGCGCACTCGGTTCGGCGGCCGGCCCGGGCACGACGGACTCGTCCTCCGGCCCGGTCTCGCCTTCGGGTTCAGCTTCAGGCTCCGGAACTGCGAACGACTCGGTGATCGGTTCAGAGTCGTCCTCCCCGTCGGCCCCGTCGACCCCGTCCATCTCGTCGGCCCCGTCGACCCCGTCGGCCTCGTCGGCCACGTCGACCGGGACCACCGGCGCGGGCCGCTTCGGCCGGGGGGTGATTCCACCGGCCATCGCCACCGTCATCCCGCCGATGAGGAAGAACCAGATGAACACTCCTGGCGCGAAGGTCGCCTGATCCACCCCGATCGAGCCGAAGTTGCCCAGCGGTCCGCCGCCGGCGAATCCGAGCAGTGCCAGGGTCACCGCCGCCAGCGCCGAAGCCACCGCCAGCTTGGCCGTCGCGATCGGCAGCGGCGCGGGCCGCAGGGCGCACTGCTGTCCCAGCGCCACCCCGGAGGCGGCGCCGACGATCAGCAACGCCACCCATACCGGCCCCAGCGGGGGCGTGGGCACCGCGGCCAGGATCGGCAGGGCCGGGATGTCGCCGCCGAACACCGTGAACGCGCTGAAGGTGGCGAAGCCGATGTGTGCGCTGGACCCGACCGCCACCGCGGCCGCGCCCACCACCACGTTGGGCAGGTACAGCAGCGACAGCAGTCCCAGGCTGAGCTGGCCGAAGAACGAGTCGGTGATGCCGAACAGTTCGTGCATGGTCCCCCAGTGCACGACCAGGGAGGCCGCGACCACTGCGCACGACAACGCCAGCAGGGTCAGCACCCCGATGGCGGCCGGCCGCACGGTGTCGACCAGCCAACCCGGCAAGCCGAACCTGGCCAGCACTCGCGGCGCCAGCCGGGGGCCGACGCCGAAGAGCACGCCCAGACCGTGGATGAGGAGAACGAGTGAGAACGCGCCCAACGCGTTGGGCGTCTGCAGCACGGTGATCACCGAGGCCGCGTCGTGCACGACGGCCAGGCAGACCGCCGCGATCAGGAGCGGACCGCCCAGTGCGGAGGCGACGATCCAGCGGATCACGAACCACGAACCCCGCGCCGGGGTGATCTGTGCGGTGGTTCGCGCGGTGGCCCACACCATCGCCGCCGCCGGAACCAGTGGCAGCACGCCGAGTTGCTGGCCGGCGATCGACACCGGAACCAGATGCGCGGCCAGCCACATGCTGGCCACCGCCCCGAGCGTGCCGGTCAGATCGCTGTTGGCGACGACCAGCTGGACGAGCGTGATCGCCGCGATGATGGCAAGCGCCACCAGGGATGGCCCGAATGCAACTCGGACCAGATCACGGGACTGTGGGGTACCTACGGAAGAGGAGGTACCTGCAGTCTGAAGCCTGTCCGCCAAGGCGAGGTCGTGAGTAGCGCGCGGTCAGGACTGCGCCGAGCCGGAACCCGGACCCTGAGGCGACTCGGGTGCCGGCGGCTGCGCAGCAGCCGGACCCGCAGCAGCCGAACCCGAAGTGGGCGGGAGGCCGGGGATGCCGGTCGGCGGGGTCGGCGGCGCGTCGGCGTCGGACCCGGAGAAATGCTCCTGGCCGAATCCGCCGGTCGGGTAGTTGCCGTACGGCGCCGGGTAGCCGGGACGCTGACCCTGCGGGTAGTAGCCGCCGGGGGGCGGACCGTACTGGCCGTACTGCTCATAGTGCGGTCGCGGTGCCGGGGCGGTGAGGACACCCGACTCGAACAGCAGCGCGGCCACCGCCGCGACCGCCTGGAAGGTGGTGAACAGCAGCACCGCCCACAGCGCCCAACCGATGGAGAAACCGTTGGGGCGGTTGATGATCTGACCGATCACCAGCAGCACACCCAATACTGCGGCCACCGCCACGATCGGGGTGTAGGTCCCCGTCGTTGCTTTGGGGCCTTTCGGCAGCAGGCTGACGGCGGCCAGCAGCGAGGCGGTCAGCGCCGCGATGGTCCAGTAGCTCAGGCCACTGGCGGTGAACGACGCGCCGCCGAACGGCCCGATGTCGGCGTTGATCTTGAGCAGCGGCCCGAAGCTGGCGAGGTACGCGGCCAGACCGAGTCCTGCCCCGGCGGCAGCCAGCAGGCCCGGCAGCCTGGTGGCCCCAGCCGGTGCGGCCGGAGCCGATACTGCCGGTGCAGCCGGCGCGGCCGGGTACCCGCCCAGCGGGCCCGGGGCGCCGGGAGCAGGTGGAGCGCCGTAGCCACCGGGTTGCTGGGGCGCCGGATAGCCGGGGTTGTTCGGCGGATAAGTCATGTTCACCACGCTATCGCACCGGCCCGGACCGGCCCGGGCAGCGGCGTGTCACCGGCACGACCCGCTGTCTTGCCCCCGGCAGTAGAACACGTTCTAATTCTGGAATGGATTACGGGCTCGTTCTGTTCACCAGCGACCGGGGCATCACACCGGCGGCCGCCGCGAAACTCGCTGACGATCACGGCTTCACCACGTTCTATGTGCCCGAGCACACCCACATCCCGGTCAAGCGGGAGGCGGCGCATCCGACCACCGGTGGCGAGGAACTGCCCGACGACCGCTACATGCGCACCCTGGATCCCTGGGTCAGCCTGGGCACCGCCTGTGCGGTCACCTCCCGGGTGCGGCTGTCCACCGCGGTCGCACTGCCGGTCGAGCACGATCCGATCAGCCTGGCGAAAACGATCGCCACCCTCGACCACCTGTCCGGCGGGCGGGTCAGCCTGGGCGTCGGATTCGGCTGGAACACCGACGAACTGGCCGACCACAACGTCCCGCCCGGACGGCGGCGCACCATGCTGCGCGAGTACATCGAGGCGATGCGGGAATTGTGGACAAAGGAAGAAGCCTCCTACGAAGGCGAGTTCGTCAACTTCGGTCCCAGCTGGGCCTGGCCGAAGCCGGTCCAGTCGCACATCCCCGTGCTGGTGGGTGCGGCCGGCACCGAGAAGAACTTCAAGTGGATCGCCCGGTCGGCGGATGGCTGGATCACCACCCCCCGCGACTTCGTCATCGACGAGCCGGTCCGGATGCTCCAGGACATCTGGGCAGCAGCGGGCCGTGACGGCGCCCCCAGCATCGTGGCACTGGACTTCAAGCCGGTACCGGAGAAGCTCGAGCACTGGAAGAGCATCGGCGTCACCGAGGTGCTGTTCGGCCTGCCGGACAAATCCGAGCCGGAGGTCGCCGCCCACGTCGAGCGACTGGCCGGCACGCTGGCCGCGCTGGACTGAGTCTCAGGCGCTGCTGACCGATCGCTCCACCCTGCCGTCGGTGCCGACCCGCTCCCGCGAGGTCACCACCGAGGTGGTCGCGGTCAACCGCACCCGGTCGGCACGGAACAGGTCGTAGGCGTATTCGAAGGGGCGTCCGCCGGCGTCGTGGGTCACCCGGGTGACCGCCAGCAACGGCTGCCGGTTGGAGATGCCCAACCATTCCGCTTCCCGGGGGCTGGCGCTGACCACCTCGATGGTCTCGGTCGAGGTGGTCGGAACCAGTCCGAAGCGGACCGTGAGCAGCTCGTAGAGAGAACCGCCGAGTGGCTGCTCCAGAAGATCCGGCACCAGTTCGGCGCTGAAGCAGGAGAGGTCGACCGACAACGGCACACCGTCGGCCAGTCGCAACCTGCGAATGGCGAAAATCTCTGCTTCCGAACCGATCTCCAGCGCCGCGGCCTCCGTCGGCAGTGCGATTCGACGGTCGGTGCCCAATACCCGGGTGGCGCTGGTGTGGCCCCCGCTGCGAAGCCTGGCCGGAAGACTCTCCAATTCGGCGGCGTTGCGTTGCACCATGTCGGCCCGCACGAAGGTCCCGCCGTTTCGTCCGGTCCGACGTTCAAGAAGTCCGGCCCGGCTCAACGGCACCAGCGCACTGCGCAATGTGGCGCGCGACACCGAGAAGCGTTCGGCCATCTCACGTTCGGTGCCCAGCCGCGAACCCGGACGCAACGTCCCCTGGGCCAGCATCGACAGGATTCGCCGACGGACGTCCTCGGCGACCGCTCCCCCCGCTGACTCCTCCACCGCACTCCTTTCGATTCAGCGCATCACCTCGATTCAGCGCATCACCGCATCCGGCGACTCCGGTAGCACCTGACCGCCGTCGACGGCGATGGCCTGCCCGGTGATGTAACCGGCCTCCACGGTCGCCAGGAAGGCGGCGAGGTGACCGATGTCCTCCGGCTTGCCCAGGGTGCCGGCCGGAATCGCGCGAGTCATCCCGGCGAGGTAGTCCTCACCGAGATCGGCCAGGCCCTCGGTGAAGATGTTGCCGGGCATGATCGCGTTGACGGTGATGCCGCGCGGCGCGAGTTCGATTGCAGCCGTGCGCATGAAGCCCAACTGCGCCGCCTTGGAGGCGCCGTAATGTGACCACCCCGGAAAGCCGGTGATCGGTCCGGTGATCGACGAGGTCAGGATCACCCGGCCCCGTCCGGACGCGGTCAATGCGGGCAGACAGGCCTGCACGGTGAAGATGTTGCCCTTGACATTGACGTCCAGCACCTCGGCCAGCTGCTCCGGGGTCATGGCGTCCAGTGGCGCCTCCGGGAAGATGCCGGCATTGGCGCAGACCACGTCGATACCGCCGAACGAGTCGACGACGTCCTTCGCCATCGCAGCGCAGGACGCCGGATCACGCACATCGGCCCGGACACCGATCACGCGGCCGGATCCGAGCGCATCGAGATCAGCGACCGCATCGCCGACGTCGGAGCGTGCGGCGATCGCCACATCGGCGCCGGCCCGGGCGAAGACACCGGCGATGCCGCGGCCGATTCCCTTGGTGCCGCCGGTCACCAGGACTGAGGCGGAGCGAAGATCGAACAAGTGAGTCCCTTTCTGCCGCAGCTGTTCTAGACGCGAAAGCCGAAGATCGAGTCGTGCAGCCAGGTGCGGTCCGTCAGATACCGTTCGGCCAGTCGGGCGGTGTTCGGCGCGAAGTCCGCGCCGACTCCCAACGCCGAGTCGGCGTCGTGGTGCGACGCGATCCAGGCGGTCAGCATGATGCGGCGCATCATCACGAAGGACGGGATGAGCATGAGGTCCTCGGCCGGGATGGATTCGACCTGGAAATAGCCACGAAGCCAGTCGGCGATGATCCGCTCCCCGGTCGGGGTGTCCTCGATGAAGGACACCGCTGCTCCGAGATCGGCGAGGTACCAGGACCAGCCGCAGTCGTCGAAGTCGATCACCGTGATGCCTGCGGCGGGATCAGCCGGATCGACCATCAGATTGGCCAATCGGAGATCCGCGTGAATCAGGCCGAAACGATCGGGGGCGCAGCCGAATTCGATCAGGCGGGTGGTGATGTCGTCGGAAGCGCGCTGAATCCAGGATCGGTCCTGTTCACCGAGCCCGGGAGCCAGTCGCCAGTCGCCCCACCGCGCCTCCCGCCCGAGGATGGTGTCGAGGTCCCAGCTGAACCGGGTGAAGTCCCCCGGTGGGGTCCAGGTGCGGGAGTGCCGATGCATCACCGCGGTGATCCGGCCGAGTTCGTCGAATCCCACTGCGTCCGGATCCTCTTCGGCGGTGCAACCGGGAACGAAACTCACCGCATCGACGTGCAGCACTTCACCATCGACGTCGGCCGCCACCACGTCGGTGCCGTCAGTGGCCGCGACGAGTTCGGGGGTGGCGACGGCGGTCTCGCTGCGCAACGCCTTCATCCAGGCCAACTCCGAGTGGATCGCCGCCAGCGAGTGATAGCCGGGCCGGTGCACCCGCAGCACCAGCGGATCCCCGCCGGCTGGATTCCCTCCGGTGGCGAGGTAGGTGGCGTTCTCGGAGAGGCTCAACAGGCGCAGTTCGGCGTCTTCGGCCCGGCCGTAGGCGGGCAGTGCGGCGCGGGCGAACAACTCGTGGTTCGGCGGCAGACCCGGCATGGACCGATTGTGGGCCATACCGCCCGATCGGGCAGACCAAAACGCAAATCTTCACGGCAGTGTTACGCCGCGGTGCGCGTCGGAAACAGGACCGAAACAGTCGGCGAGAATTTTCATCATTCCAGTTGAAAGGCATGGCCGGGTGAGGTAACAATGGCGGCGTTCGACCCGTCATCGACATCGGCATCGCATTCGCGCGAAGACTCGTATCGGCCCAAACCAGACCAAATACGACACCTCCCCTCAGCGCTCGTGAGATTGGAAGACAGATGAGCGAGACAAACACCGTCCAACGCCTCAAACCCAATGCCGTCGGCCTGCTCGGCGTCCTGTTCATGGCGGTCGCCACCGCCGCACCGATCACCGCCATGGTCGGCAACGTGCCGATCGCCGTCGGATTCGGCAACGGCGCGTACGCCCCGGCCGGCTACTTCGTCGCCACCATCGTGCTGACGCTGTTCTCAATCGGTTACGCGGCGATGAGCAGGCACATCACCGCCACCGGGGCGTTCTACGGCTACATCTCGCACGGCCTCGGCCGGGTCATCGGTCTAGGTGCCGGCTTCCTGACGGCGTTGGCCTACATCGTGTTCGAAGCGTCGATCATCGGGATCTTCGCGTTCTTCGGCAACGACTTGTTCAAGTCGCTGTTCGGACTCGACGTCCCGTGGATCGTCTTCGCCCTCGGCATGCTGGCCGTCAATGCGGTCCTGACCTACTTCGACGTCAATCTGGCCGCGAAGGTGCTCGGTGTCTTCCTGGTCACCGAGATCCTCATGCTCGCCCTGATGGCCTTCTCGGTGCTGTTCTCCGGCGGCGGTCCGGAGGGTTGGTCGCTCGGTTCACTCAACCCGCTCAACGCATTCCACAATCTCTCCGGCAGCGTCCCCGGTCCCGACGGCAGCGCACTGGCGGTCGCCGGGTCGGCCGGCGTCGGACTGTTCTTCGCCTTCTGGTCCTGGGTGGGCTTCGAGTCCGCGGCGATGTACGGCGAGGAGTCGAAGAACCCCAAGAAGATCATCCCGATCGCGGTCATCAGTTCGGTCATCGGAATCGGCGTCTTCTACATCTTCATCTCCTGGATGGCGATCGTCGGCACCGGCCCGACGAAGGCGGTGGCACTGGCCCAGGATTCGGCCACTGCCGGCGACATCTTCTTCGGCCCGGTCGGCGAGAACCTCGGAACCTGGGCGGTCGACATGTTCCGGATCCTGCTGATGACCGGATCGTTCGCCTGTGGCATGGCATTTCACAACTGCGCCGCCCGCTACATCTATGCGATCGGCCGCGAGAACGTCATCCCCGGAATGCGCAAGACCCTCGGCGCCACCCACTCGCTGCACGGCTCGCCGCACATCGCGGGATTCGTTCAGACCGTTATCGCCACCGTGATCGTGCTGTTCTTCGACTTCACCGGACGTGACCCTTACACCGGTCTCTACGGGCTGATGGCACTTCTGGGTACCACCGCGATCATGATCGTGCAGGCGCTGACGGCGTTCTCGGTGATCTCCTACTTTCATGTGCTCAAGGAGCATCCGGAGACGGCAAACTGGTTTCGCACCTTCCTGGCGCCACTGCTGGGCGGCATCGGCATGCTCTACGTGATCTATCTGCTCGGCAAGAACGCCGAGTTCGCGGCCGGTACAGCGGCCAGCGACTGGATCTTCGCCTCGATTCCGTGGGTGGTGGGAGTCGTCGGTGGCGGCGGCATCATCCTGGCGATCGTGCTGAAGTACAAGTCGCCGCAACGGTATTCGGAGCTGGGCCGGATCGTTCTCGAAGAGGCTCACGAACGCTGACGTTCGTCGGGCCGCGATCATCCAGGAGGGGTAGTGCTGTGAGTTTCTCGAACATCATGGATTCCAACAGCTACTCCCCCGACCATCCGGTGGATCCCGCCACCGGGAAGTTGATCGCGGCCCGCGACCGCGTGCTCGGGCCGTCCTACCGGCTGTTCTACGACCGGCCCGTGCACCTGGTTCGCGGCCTGGGAACGAGGCTCTACGACGCCGACGGCGCCTGCTATCTGGACGCCTACAACAACGTCGCCAGCGTGGGTCACTGTCATCCACACGTCGTCGAAGCCGCCAGCCGGCAACTCGCGACGCTGAACACCCACACCCGGTATCTGCATGACGGGATCGTCGACTACAGCGAGCGGTTACTGGCGACCATGCCCGAGGCGGTGAACCGGGTGATGTACGCCTGCACCGGCTCAGAGGTCAACGACCTCGCGTTGCGGGTGGCCGAGATGCACACCGGCAACAGGGGCGTGATCATCACCGCGGACGCGTACCACGGCAATACCGCTGCGGTGACCGCGATCTCACCGTCGATCGGCGGCCCGGCCGCCACCGGCCCGCACGTTCGCACGGTACCCGCACCCGAAGACCCCACCCGGTTCATCGCAGACGTCGCCGCCGCCGTCGAGGACCTGCAATCCGCCGGGATCGGCGTCAGCACGCTGATCGTCGACACCATCTTCTCCTCCGACGGCATCTATCCGGACCCGGCACTGCTCGGTCCCGTGGTGGAGTTGGTTCGCCGCGCGGGCGGTGTGTTCATCGCTGACGAGGTGCAGCCCGGATTCACCCGCACCGGTGACTCGATGTGGGGATTCAGCCGGCACGGCGTGGTTCCGGACATCGTCACCATGGGCAAGCCGATGGGCAATGGCCTGCCCATCGCGGCGATGGCGGCCAGGGCCGAGGTGCTGGAGGCCTTCGCCACCGAAGTGCCCTACTTCAACACCTTCGGCGGAAACCCGGTCGCGATGGCTGCCGCCGCGGCAGTGCTCGACGTGATCGAAGACGAGGAATTGATGGCCAACGCCGCCGAGGTGGGCGGCGGATTGCGAGACGAACTCAGCGTCCTGAACCATCCACGTATCGGTGAGGTCCGCGGCTCCGGCCTCTACGTCGGCGTGGAGGTGCTGACCGAGGACGGCGGCCCCGACCGGGCCGGGGCGAAGGCGTTGGTCAACGCGATGCGGGAACGGCGGGTGCTGATCTCGGTCTGCGGCACGCACGGCAATGTGCTGAAAGTTCGTCCGCCGCTGGTGTTCTCGTCTTCGGACGTGGACTGGTTCTGCACCGAGTTCACCGGCGCCCTGGCGTCAGGCTTCTAGATTCAGACCAACGACGCCCGATTGTTCTTCTCTCCCGCCCGAACCCTGATGCGTGCGCCCAGCGGTTCCCCGTCTGTCAGCAACTCAACCAACCCGGCATCCTCGGTCAGCGCCAGGAACCGGCTGGTGTCGTCCAGTCGTCCGATGATGATCCCGGTGCGCACCGGCCAGTCGTACCGCACGGTGTAGGTCTCGATGACGGCGTCACCGTCGGCCTTGATCGACACCGGCACTGCCGGCCGGTCCGCGACCTGCCGGCGCAGCAGATCACTTCCGTCCGGCTTCCACGGCGCCGGGGCGGTCGAGTAGACGCCCACTGAATACTTGCTCATGATCCCACCGTTGGCCGCGACCAGGCCGAATTCTCCTGGGGCGGAACGCATCCGGGTCACCACCTCGGCGATCGCGTGCAATGAGTAGCTGTTTCCGGGGCCGCCGAAGTACGGCAGGCCGCCGGTGAGTGTCAGCCCGCGCGGATCGTCGGTGGCCAGACCCATACCGTCGCAGAAGTTGAACACCGGGACCGGAAAGCAGCTGTAGAGGTCGAAGGCGGCGATGTCGTCGACGCCGACGCCGGCCACCGCGAGCGCCTCCCGCACGGCCAGCACCGAGGCCGAGTTGTAGGTCAGGTCCTCCCGGTCCAGCAGTGGCTGGTCCACCAGATCCGCGTGCCCGCGCAGGTACACCCACTTCTCCTGCGGCACGCCGAGACGGCGGGCCGCCTCCACCGACATCAGCACCGCCGCCGCGCCCTGGTTGACCTGATCGCGCGCCACCAGCAGTCGCGGGTACGGATCGCAGATCATCCGGTTGTCATCGGTGACGGTGATCAGTTCGGAGACACTGCGCTCGGCCGGGGACGACGAGAACGGGTTCGCCGCAGCGACTCGGGTGAACGGGGCGAACAGCTCGCCCATCGCGCGCCGGTAGTCGGCGGCGCTCAAGCCCACCCGTCCGCGACGGGCGTTCTCCAACAGGCCGTACTGGGCCGGCGCACCCACCAGACCGTGCGCCACCGTGTACTCGTCGAACAGTCCCTCGTAGCCGTAGCCACGATCCTCGAGCTGACCCTCGACGGTCTCGGAGTGATCAGGCTTGTCGCCCGCCCCGGCGTTGCCGAACGAGCGCAGCGTCGACCCGTTCTCCGATCCGATCACCAGCACCGCGTCGGCGGCCCCGGCCGCGATCGCCGCGCCGAACTCGGTGACGACGTGCTGCGGCCCCTGTCCGCCAATGGGTTCCAGCACCGCGCGGGCCGGCTCGGCGCCGAGCCGCCGGGCCACCGACCGCGGGTAGTTGGTGGAGTGTCCCAGCGGCGCCATCCCGCGGCCGCTGATCTCGAACTGCCGGATTCCCACCACGGTGTCGATGACGGCCGCCATCGCGGCGGGATCGACCCCGGTGTCAGCCAGTGCCGCCGCGGCAGCCTCGGTCGCCAATTCGACCGAGGACATGCCGCGGTAGCCGGCATCGTCCCGACGCTCGGTGAACTGGCCGACGCCGACCAGGACCGGAGTGCGCGGGTCGACGGCCGTCACAGGCTCTTGAGGATCTCCCGTGCCAGCGCGGCGGTGGCGGACGGCGTCTTGCCGACCTTCACCCCGGCTGCTTCCAGCGCCTCCTGCTTGGCGGCGGCGGTGCCCGAGGAGCCCGACACGATGGCGCCGGCATGGCCCATGGTCTTGCCCTCCGGAGCGGTGAAGCCCGCCACGTAGCCGACGACCGGCTTGGTCACGTTGGCCTTGATGTAGTCGGCGGCCCGCTCCTCGGCGTCGCCGCCGATCTCGCCGATCATCACGATCAGCTTGGTCTCGGGATCCTTCTCGAACGCCGCGATGGCGTCGATGTGGGTGGTCCCGATCACCGGGTCGCCGCCGATGCCGATCGCGGTCGAGAAACCGAAATCGCGCAACTCGTACATCATCTGGTAGGTCAGCGTTCCGGACTTGGACACCAGACCGATCGGGCCCTTGCCGGTGATGCTGGCCGGGGTGATGCCGACCAGTGCCTCACCCGGGGTGATGATGCCGGGGCAGTTCGGGCCGATGATGCGGGTCTTGTTGCCGTGATCGACGTTGTAGGCCCATGCATAGGCGGTGTCCTGCACCGGGATTCCCTCGGTGATGACCACCAGCAGCGGGATCTCGGCATCGATGGCCTCGATGATGGCGTCCTTGGAGAACGCCGGGGGCACGAACGCGATGGACACGTCGGCGCCGGTGGCCTTCATCGCTTCGGCGACCGAACCGAACACCGGCAACTCGATGTCCTTGCCGCTGGCGTCCTTGTGCGACACCGTGGTGCCGGCCTTGCGCGCGTTGACACCGCCGACCACCTGGGTGCCGGCCTTGAGCATCAGTGCGGTGTGCTTGGTGCCCTCACCGCCGGTGATGCCCTGGACGATGACCTTGGAGTCCTTGTTCAAAAAGATCGACATGGCTCAGGCGTCCTTTCCGCCGGCGGCGTAAGCGAGTTCGGCGGCTTTGTCAGCGCCGGCGTCCATGGTCTCGGCCAGGGTCACCAGCGGGTGGTTGGCCTCGGCGAGGATCCGACGGCCTTCTTCGACGTTGTTGCCGTCGAGACGCACAACGAGAGGCTTGTTTGCCTCGGCGCCCAGGATCTGCAGCGCCTTGACGATTCCGGTGGCGACCGCGTCGCAGGAGGTGATGCCACCGAAGACGTTGACGAACACGCTCTTGACCTGCTTGTCGTTGAGGATCACGTCGAGGCCGGCGGCCATCACCTCGGCCGAGGCGCCGCCGCCGATGTCGAGGAAGTTGGCCGGCTTGACGCCGCCGTGGTTCTCCCCGGCGTAGGCGACCACGTCGAGCGTCGACATCACCAGGCCGGCTCCGTTACCGATGACGCCCACCGAGCCGTCGAGTTTGACGTAGTTCAGGTCGTGCGCCTTGGCCTTGAGCTCGAGTGGGTCGGTGGTCTCCTTGTCCTCGAACTGGACGTGGTCGGGATGGCGGAAGCCCGCGTTCTCGTCCAGGGTGACCTTGCCGTCCAGTGCCAGGATCCGGTCGTCCGGGGTGCGAACCAGCGGGTTGACCTCGACCAGGGTGGCGTCCTCACCCACGAAGACGTCCCACAGCTTGGCGATGGTGACTGCGGCGGCGTCGAGCACCTCGGCGGGCAGGTGGCCCTTCTCGGCGATCTGACGGGCGAAGGCGAGGTCGACACCCTTGACGGCGTCGACCGGGACCTTGGCGAGCCGGTCAGGCTTGGTTGCGGCCACTTCCTCGATCTCCATGCCGCCCTCCACCGAGCACATCGCCAGGTAGGTGCGGTTGGCCCGGTCGAGCAGGAAGGAGATGTAGTACTCCTCGGCGATGTCGCTGGCCTCTGCCACCAGCAACTTCTTCACGACGTGGCCCTTGATGTCCAGGCCGAGAATCGCCTTGGCGTGGGTGTAGGCGTCCTCCGGGGTGGCGGCGTACTTGACGCCGCCGGCCTTACCGCGGCCGCCGGTCTTGACCTGCGCCTTCACCATCACCGGGCGGCCGATCTCCTCGGCGATCGCCTTGGCCTCCTCCGCGGATTCGGTGACCCGACCGGGGGTGCTGGGAACGTTGTGCTTGGCGAACACTTCCTTCGCCTGATATTCGTAAAGATCCATGGGCTCGCTGTCCGTAGGGGTTCGTTGACGCTGTAGGTCCGCAGGGAACTTTAACGATTACCGGCCAGTAAGGGTGAGTCGCTTCCCACCTCGCGGAACGTAGGTGATTCAAGTCACAATCCCCCGGCTCTCCCCCGACCGGGTTGCCGATTTGGTCTCATTTTGGTTACCTTCTTCCGGTCTAGATAACGCTTTGGTCACGACGTGAGGGATTTGGTTTTGACACAGCTGAGGTCAGCCCCCGCCACGGAGGCGCGCATTCCTGGTGATTCGGGTGATTCACTCGATCTTGATGTCATGCGCGACGTCGAAGACCTCACTCCCCTGCTGACCGCGGAGATCAAGCCGATCAAGCCCCGGGCCGAGCGCCCGATGTTCAACAGCGCCGAGGTCACCGACGTCCTCCCGCGTACCCCGATGCACCGCCGGCAGCCGACCAGCGCGGCCCGCGGACGCGTCCTGATCGCCGCGATGGCCGCCGGCGCCGCTGCCGCCGCCGCGTACACCATGGTCAACCCCCGCGTCGACGTCCCGACCACACGCACCGTGCTGGCCGCTGAGAAGGCCCCGATGGACGGCGCTACCGCCGCCGTGCGCGGCGCCGAGGTGATCCCGGTCAAGCCGGCCGCCAACGCCGCCGTTCACAACGAGGAACTGGCCAAGGGCGTCGCCTACGCCGCCGAGCGCGCCGAGCGCGAGGCCCGACTGCAGCGTCCGCTGTTCGCGCTGCCCACCCACGCCCTGTTCACCTCGGGCTTCGGCTACCGGTGGGGCGCACTGCACGACGGCGTCGACCTGGCGGGTCCGGTCGGAACGCCGATCTACGCCGCCGCTGACGGCGTCGTGAAGGAAGCCGGCTACACCAACTCCGGTTACGGCGCCTGGGTGCTGATCACGCACCCGGACGGCACCGTCACCCGCTACGGCCACATCAACTCCTGGACCGTCTCGGTCGGCCAGCGGGTGTTCGCCGGCGACCAGATCGCGACGATCGGCAACCGCGGCAACTCCACCGGCCCGCATCTGCACTTCTCGGTGCTGCTCGGCGGCGGCAACGCCACCGACCCGGTGTCGTGGCTGGCCTCCCGCGGCATCTCCGTGGGTGCCTACGTCGGCTGACGGGCCGGCTGACGAGCCTCCCCGGATCCGCCGCCAACCGACGGAACCCATTCTCACTACGCCGCTATCCGATGCGGAACGCACCCGCATCATCCGGCGCGCTCCCGTCGGATCTCCCCCTGAGCCGCTCCCTCGGTCCATCCCAGCCACGGCGATCGCGGCGGCCGTGGCCGGCATCCTCAGCGGATGGGCCACCGCGGCGGTGGCCACCGATCTGATCGGCGGTCGCTGGCCGGAGGAACGGGTGTTCTGTCTGGCGGTCGGCTTCCTGACCGTTCTGTTCGCAGCGACCTCGGTGCCGGGCGTGGTGCTGTTGCTGACGCGCCGTCAGCTGGGCCGGTATTTGATCGCCTTCTCCTGCGGGGTCGCGTTGCTGACCTTCGGCGCATTCTTCGTCGCCGATACCGAACTGGCGTGGCCGGTCTACCTCGTCCCGGCGCTTCCACTGGCGGCGCTGGCGTCGGCACTGCACCCATCGACCCGAGGGTGGATACCTGTTCAGGGTGTATCGGCTCGGGCCGGTCCGATCTCCAGATTGCGGGCGCCCGGCCCGAAGTAGTACCCGATCACCGGGATGTACAGCAGCAGCATGATCTGCGCATTGAGCATTCCGATCAGGGTGATGACCGGATACACGACGACGCCGATTCCGTACTTGAACAACAGCTTTCGTTCCTGATCCGGGGTGAGTCGTGCATCGAAGAGGCCCGCGCGCAGCAATTGCCGCAAGATCAGGGTGAAGCTGATCGACATCCCCGCCATCACGGTTCCGTAGGCGATGACGGCGACCCGCGCATTGTCCCCGCCCGCCGTTGCATAGTCGGCGTAGGTCGCCGTGGTGAACGGGATTGCCGTCACGAACAGCAACAGCAACAGGTTGTAGGCCAGCACGGAACGGTCGACACCCTTCGCCACCCGGAACAGCGCGTGATGGCTGATCCAGATGCAGCCGATGATGAAGAAGCTCACCGCATAGGCGGCGAACACCGGCCATTGCTCCCACAGTTGAGTGCTCAACGGCAGGCCTTTGACCGGCTTCACCTTCAGGTCGAGGGCGAGCAGCGTGATGGCGACCGCCATCACGGCGTCACTGAAGGCCTCGAGGCGGCTCTTGTTCATCTAGAGCTTCTGCACGGGTGCGTGGTTGTGCATCAGCTTGACCCGGCCGGCGGTGCCGAAGTCGATCAGCGACATCGCCGACTCGCCCATCCCGGAGACCTCCTCGACCCGGCCCAGGCCGTACTTGTCGTGGCTGACCCGATCGCCGGGCGCCAACACGATCATCGCCCGTTTGCCCGCGCCCGACCGCATCGGCGACGGTCGCCCGGCCTCGGCTGCGCCGCCGTAGCGGCCGGCCACCGGCGCGCTGAATCCCTGGCCCCCCTGCCTGGAATCACTGTCGGTGCGCCGCCAGTCGATGAGGCCTTCCGGGATCTCGCGTAGGAACCGCGACTCCGGGTTGAGCATGGGCTGTCCCCAGGATGAGCGGACCTTCGCCCGGGACAGGTAGAGCCGCTGACGGGCGCGGGTGATCCCGACGTAGGCCAGCCGCCGTTCCTCGCTGAGTTCGGTCGGATCGCCGAGCGCCCGCATGTGCGGGAACATCCCGTCCTCCCAACCGGTCACGAACACCACCGGGAACTCCAGACCCTTGGCGGTGTGCAGCGTCATCATCGTGACGACGCCGTCGGCGTTCTCGGGGATGTCGTCGGAGTCGGCGACCAGTGAGACCCGCTCCAGGAACTCGGCCAGCAGGCCGGTCTGCGGGACGTCCCCGTCGTCGTCGAGGTCCGTCTCCGATTCCTCGGCAAGCGCCGCGGCATTGGCCCGGTCGATGCTGAATTCGTGTGCGACGCTGACCAATTCGTTGAGGTTGTCCAGCCGGGCCAGATCCTGCGGATCATTGGAGGACTCCAGTTCGCGCCGGTAGCCGGTGCGGTCGAGCACCGCTTCGACGAGCTCGCCGAGTTCACCGTCATCGGCTGAGCCAAGCCGCCCGCGGAGTTCGTCGAGCAACTCGACGAACCCGGCGATCGCCTTCTCCGACCTGGAGTTGAGCATGGGCACCTTGCCCTCGGCGGCCGCGGCGAGTGCATCGGCGAACCCGCCACCGGTGTTCTCCGCATACACGGCCATGCAGGCCTCAGCGCGGTCGCCGATACCGCGACGTGGGGTGTTGAGGATGCGGCGCAGGCTGACGGCGTCACCTGGATTATCGAGAACCCGCAGGTAGGCGACGATGTCGCGAATCTCCTTGCGCTCGTAAAAGCGCACTCCCCCAACGACTTTGTACGGGATGCCCGCGCGGATGAACACCTCCTCCAGCGACCGCGAGGAGTTGTTGGTGCGGTAGAACACCGCGACATCGTTGTAGGTGTGGTCGGTTCCGGATCCACCGACAGATTTAGCGACCAGTTCTTCGATCTCGGCCGCGACGAACCGGGCCTCGTCGTGCTCGTTGTCGGCGACGTAGCCCACGATGAGCTCACCGTCGCCGGCGTCGGTCCACAGCCGCTTCTCGCGCCGGCCGGAGTTGTACGCGATCACCGAGTTGGCCGCGGACAGGATGTTCTGGGTCGAGCGGTAGTTCTGCTCGAGCATGATCGTGCTGGCGTCCGGGAAGTCGCGTTCGAAGTCCTCGATATTGCGGATGGTCGCACCGCGGAACGCGTAGATCGACTGGTCGGCGTCGCCCACCACACACAACTCGGCGGGTGGCACCGCATCGGTGTCCGGCGCGCTCACCCCGACGAGTTCGCGCACCAGGACGTACTGGGCGTGGTTGGTGTCCTGGTACTCGTCGACCAGGATGTGCCGGAACCGGCGACGGTAGTACTGGGCGATCTGCGGATGCCGTTGCAGCACACCCACGGTCTCGCCGATCAGATCGTCGAAATCCAGCGCGTTGGCGCCGCGCAACCGGCGCTGATACTCGGTGTAGACCTCGGCGACGATTCGGGTCAGGTCGTCGCCACCGGACTCCAGCGCGGCGACCGCCTGCTCCGGAGTGATCAACTCGTTCTTGAGGTTGGAGATCGCGGTGGACAGCATCCGCGGCGAATGGCGCTTGACGTCCAGACCCATGTCCTTGCCGACCATCATCAGCAGGCGGCGCGAGTCGTCGGCGTCGTAAATGGAGAAGTTGGAGTTCAGTCCGGGCAGCAGGGAAGCCTGGTTACGCAGGATCCGCACACACGTGGAGTGGAACGTCGACACCCACATATTGCGGGCCCGCGCGCCGACCAATTGGCTGACCCGCTCGCGCATCTCAGCGGCGGCCTTGTTGGTGAAGGTGATGGCCAGGATCTGACCGGGGCCGACGTCGCGAGCGGCCAGCAGGTAGGCGATCCGGCGGGTGAGCACCGCGGTCTTGCCCGAGCCGGCCCCGGCCACGATCAGCAGCGGGGCGCCCTCGTGCAGGACGGCCTGCCGCTGCTGCGGATTGAGGCCCTCAAGCAGCTCGGCCGGATCCCCCGGAGCCCGATAATCGGTCACCTGCACGCTCATGTCGACCCCAACTTACCGCCGCCGGGGGACAGCCCTTTGCGGAGGCGCGCCACTGGGTGGCAGACTCTCCGGCGTGCAGACGCAGCGATTTTTCTACGGGTACCGGTCCGCGGTGCCCGTGGAGGCTTAGCTGCTCAATCCGACAGCCCCGCGGTCCGAAACCGGATCCGGGGCTTTTCTTGTGTGAGGCCCGGACCGGATGACACCAGAATCCCCCCACCAGGAGAACGACGACATGTCCGCTGAGGAACTCACCGAATCCGATATCGACGCCCTGCGCTCGGAGATCGACCGCCTCGACGCGGAGATCCTGGCCGCGGTGAAGCGCCGCCAGGAGGTCTCCCAGGAGATCGGCAAGGTCCGGATGGCCTCCGGCGGCACCCGCCTGGTGC
This sequence comes from Mycolicibacterium sp., assembly GCF_017853185.1. Lineage (GTDB taxonomy): Bacteria > Actinomycetota > Actinomycetes > Mycobacteriales > Mycobacteriaceae > Mycobacterium. Next base: position 4,733 of record NZ_JAFMJZ010000009.1, on the reverse strand, counting down.
ACAGCCGCGAGATGAAGGTCATCGAGCGCTACAGCGCGCTGGGTCAGGACGGCAAGGACCTGGCCATGCTGCTACTGCGGATGGGCCGCGGCAGGCTGGGGCATTCGTGATCCAGGCATCCGAATAGTCTGCTGCCATGATCCGCAGCAGAACCAGGTCGGCGATCCACTCCGGCATGGTCGCGGCGATCACGCTCGCCCTGGTTGCCCTCCCCGGGGACCGGGAGGCACCTTCGGCAAGCCCGGATGTGATCAGCGGCCCCTATGCCCGGTTGCTCACCGAATCGGCGGATCTCGGCCCGGCCGGCAGTGGCTCCGTGCAATTGACCGCCGCACTGCTGGAGCGTTCCGAGCCGGTGCGGTTGAGCGCCTGGGCGCACGAACACGGGCTGTCGGTCCGATGGCCCGACGGCGAGGACTGGGCGGTCATCGAAGGCTCCCCCGCCACGGTGGCAGATGCCTTCGGCATTCCGGTGCACGATTACCGGATTCAATTCGGCGCCGATTCGGGCCGCGTGTTCTACGCCTCTCCTGAGCAGCCCGGCATCCCCTCGGCTGCCCGCGCCGAGTTGGCGGGCCTCGGCCGTATTCTCAGCTACACACCCATCCGCGAGGCGTTACCACCGCCACCGCGCGAGGTTCCCAACGGTGGACTACTGCCCGATCAGCTGTTGAACACCTACAACGCCACTCCGTTGGTCGCGAAGGGCAACACCGGACAAGGCCAGACGGTGGCGGTGTTCGCCTTTGACGGATTCCGCCAGGACGACTTGGATGCGTTCGCCGACATGGTGCACCTGCCGCGGTTCACTCCGGAGGTGATCGGTGGCGTGCCGGAGCGCATCGGCGGTGAAGCGAACATGGACCTTCAAGTGATCCACGCCGTAGCCCCGAGCGCCAAGCTGGTCCTCGTCAATGCCCGGCCGACGACCAATAACGAAGGCGGCGGAGCATTCGAGAAGCTGGCCAGGCTGATGGACTCGGTGGACAACCAGTTCCGCGGTGCGGTGTGGAGCTTCTCGATCGGCTGGGGCTGCGACCGCCTCTTCACGGCTGCTGATTTCGCACCTGTGCGCTCGGCGCTTGCCAGAGCTTTGAGGCACGGCACCACAGCATTCGACGCCTCGGGCGACCTTGCCGGTTTGGAGTGCAAGGCCGGCCGAAAGTGGTCCGAGCCGCCCAGTCCGGACGACGTGGGCGTGGATGCGGTGGGTTCACTACCGGAGATGACGGCCGTCGGCGGAACGAAACTCTCCACCGGCCCTAACGGCGAGTGGCATGCGGAGCAGGCCTGGTACAACGGCCCTCTGGTACAGGGCACCGCCGGCGGGGCGTCGACACTTTTCGGTCGTCCCGAGTGGCAATCCGTCGGGGTGGGCACTGCGCTTCCCAATCAACGGCTGGTCCCCGATGTCTCGGCGGTGTCCGATCCGTTCACCGGAGTGCGGATCGTGTTGAACCAACGAGTCATGGTCGGCGGTGGCACTTCTCAGGCTGCGCCGATCTGGGCGGGCCTTGCCGCGCTGATGAATCAAAGCCTCGTCCGCGACGGCTCCAAGCCGCTGGGGAATCTCAATCCCCTGCTCTACAAGGTTGCCAAGACGGCCATACTGCCGGGTTTCCATGACATCAATCTGGGCGGTAATGCCATCATGCCGTCGAGCACCAACGGCTACGACATGGTGACCGGCCTCGGGTCGCCGAACATCGCGAACCTCGTGCGCGACATCCAGTTGTTGCGGGCGGTGTCATGACCCCGCAACGCTCCCGAACCGCTGATGCGCCGGCGGAGACCTTTGACGGCGTCGCGGTGCCGGCCGAGCACTACACGGCGCACGGTGCCGAACGGCCGCAGTACAAGAGGACGCTCGCCGTTTTGACGCTGACCCTGGCCGTTGCGACCGGCGCGGTCACGGTGTGGGACAGGATTGCGACAAAGGAAGCGATTTTCGCCTGCCCACCGGAGTGCGGCCGTCCTCCCGCCTCATTGCCGGTGACGGCCATGCCGCGCTTCGTCGCAGCCGACGGCGCCTTCTCAGTGGGGTATCCCCACTCCGGTACGCCCGATGCCGAGGGCGACGCCTACACGGTGACTCAGCAACCGGACGGAATCTTTGCTGTGCGGACCTCGGGCGACGGGGGTGTGTTGCGCCTGTTCGGCGAACCCGCCGCCGGACGCGTCGCGCGACAGGTCGTCCTGGATCTCCTCAACCGGGATTTCGCCGGGGCGGATATCGCCTACGAGGTGCCCAACGCGACGGTCGGTTACCAACTGGGCTACGGCGTAGTCGTGACCCTTCAGCGCCCGGGGTCCCTGACCGTGTCCCGGGCGATTCTGATGGCTGCGGTGAAGAACGACCTGGCCCTGATCGCCACCACCGAAGGGCCGTTCCAGCGGTTCACCCCGGAGTTCGGACCTGGTCTGCCGTCAGCGGCGAACGTCGAGATCGCGATGGACATGGGCAAGTACGTCGACAGCTTCACCTGGCGGGGCGACCCGCCACGCTGACGCGGCGTCACCCCTCCCCGGATCACAGGGGCCCCGGATCACAGGGCGACGGGAGCGGGCGGACAGTCCCTGCGCAGACGCCGTGACGTCCGCGACGACGCCCTCGCGGCCACCCCGCACACGGGGCAGAATGCCATGTCGGGAACGACCTTCTCGCAATACACGCACAGCATCGGGTGTCCCGTGCCGACGTCCCGCTTCTCGTTGAGCATCGCGATCTGCAGTCCGATCCGCGCGGTCAACACCGAAAGAACCGTCAGTACCAGATTGATGGTCAGTTCGACGCCCCGCGCCCAGTCCTGAATGTCGGTCCACCACACGGCGGCATAGAGAACAGCGGTGATGACCGCGGACAGGATCACCGCCGTGCGTGCACGCCCGGGATTCGGGCCTGCTGGATCGGGGCGGAACCACAGGCTTACGCCCACCATCCCACCCAGCGTGATGGTGGTGAAGGGATCGATGACACCGTAGGTGATGGTGTCTGCGAGCATGCGAGTCGCCGTCGTCGTCTGGGCAGTGACGAGTCCGGCGACGATCTGGGGCATCCACCAAATGACATACGAGGCCGTCAAGTGCGCCAGTGCTGCGGCCGCGCCGACCACGTAACCGTCCAGCGAGTCGAACTCGACCGCGGGAATGAGCCGGATCAGCGGCAGCGGAAGGACCATGAGAGCGGCGCCGATCAGGGTGATGGTCAACCCCTCGGCAGCAAGATTGTTCTGCAACGTCTGGGCAGCGGCGGTCGTCACGCCGTACTTCTCGGAGATGAACTGCCCCGAGAGCCACCACCATGCCAGCCCGATGACCGTCCCCAGTGCGACGGCGATGACCATCCTGCGGCGGTCATCGCGGAACGCATCGGATTCCCACGCGTACAGCATGAAAAGCAGAGGCACTCCCAAGACTGAGATCGTCGCCACCGGAACGTTCCAGAGCAGGACCGACATCACGGCCATGCAGAGCAGCAGTGCCACGAGCGCAATCCGATACACGCGGGTCGCGCGAACGGGCAGCCGGGGGAAGAACGTACTGCTCATCCGCGGGATCAAGGCCGACTCATGCGGTGCGGCGGCATACGCCTTGGGCCGCAACAGAACCCCCCACCCGGTGGCCGTCGAATCGAAGGCAGCACCGCAGGCTCCGCAGAACACGACTGCCGGGACCACGGCGTGGCAGGTCGGGCATGCACGGGACTGCGCGGCGAGTTCGTTCACGATCGGCCGGCTACGGCGTCAGCGCGATGTACTTGATGTCCAGGTACTCGTCGATGCCCTCGAAGCCGCCCTCGCGGCCGAAGCCGGACTCCTTGACGCCGCCGAACGGCGCGGCCGGATCCGAGATCACCCCGCGGTTGACGCCGACCATGCCGGCCTGAACCGACTCGGCCACCCGCAGGGCCCGGTCCAGCGACTGGGTCCAGATGTAGGCCGCCAGGCCGTACTCGGTGTCGTTGGCCGCGGCGATGCCCTGCTCCTCGGTGTCGAAGCCGACGATCGGAGCCACCGGGCCGAACACCTCCTCCTTGAGGATGCGCGCGTTGGGCGGGACATTGGTCAGCACGGTGGCCGGGTAGAAGTTGCCCGGGCCGCCCGGGGCCTGGCCGCCGATGGCGACGGTGGCGCCCTTCTCGACGGCGTCGTCGACCAGCTCCTGAACGCTCTGGACCTGCTTGGGGTTGACCAGCGGGCCGAGCTTGGACCCCTCGTCCAGGCCGTTGCCGATGGTCAGTTCGCCCATCTTCTTGACGAACTTGTCGGTGAAGTCGTCCAGCAGCGGGTTGGCCACATAGAGCCGGTTGGCCGCGGTGCAGGCCTCGCCGCCGTTGCGCATCTTGGCCAGCATCGCGCCCTCGACCGCGGCGTCGAGGTCGGCGTCGTCGAACACCACGAACGGCGCGTTGCCGCCGAGTTCCATCGAGGTGCGCAGCAGCGCATCGGCGGACTGCTTGAGCAGGGCCTTGCCCACCCCGGTCGAGCCGGTGAAGCTCATCTTGCGCAGCCTGCCGTCCTCCATCAGTGCGGTGGTGACCTCGCGGGGCTGATTGCTCGGCAGCACCGACAGCACACCCTTGGGCAGGCCCGCGTCGGCCATCAGCTTGGCCAGCAGCAGCATGGTCAGCGGGGTCTCCTGGGCGGGCTTGACGATCATGGTGCAGCCGGCGGCCAGGGCGGGGCCGATCTTGCGGGTGCCCATGGCCAGCGGGAAGTTCCACGGCGTGATCG
>NZ_JAFMJZ010000087.1 GCF_017853185.1 Mycolicibacterium sp. | reverse complement strand
GCCTCGAGGTACTCTTTGACCCAGCGTTCGATCACCGCCGCGCTCTTCTCGACCTTGGTGAACTGACCGACCACCTGGCCCACCGGATTGAACGCGACGTCGACGGTCTCGTTCGGGTACTTGTTGGTCGCGGCCACCGCCATCCCGGAAACCATGTACTGCAACGGCATTCCCAACGGCTCGGGGTTGCCGGCCGTCTCCCAGGCCTCGGTCCAGTCGTTGCGCAGCATGCGGGCCGGTTTGCCGGTGAACGACCGGCTGCGGACGGTGTCGCGGCTGCCGGCCTTGACGTAGGCGGCCTGCTGCACCGAGGTGCTGTGCGCCTCTTCGACCATCAGCCACTGCGAGCCCGACCACGCACCCTGGCAGCCCAGCGCGAGCCCGGCCGCGATCTGCTGGCCGCTTCCGATCCCGCCGGCGGCCAGCACCGGGCGCGGGGCGACCTCCTTGACCACCTCGGGCCACAACACGATCGAGCCGACATCACCGCAGTGGCCGCCGGCCTCGCCACCCTGGGCGATGATGATGTCGACGTCGGCGTCGGCGTGCTTGCGGGCCTGCCGGGCGGAGCCACATAGCGCGGCGACCTTGCGGCCCGATTCGTGGATGCGTTTGATCATCTCCACCGGCGGGGTGCCCAGCGCATTGGCGATCAGCGTCACCTTCGGATGCCGCAGTGCCACCTCGACCTGCGGGGTTGCGGTGGCCTCGGTCCAGCCGAGGAGTTGCAGCGCATTCGAGTCGGCGTCCGCGGTCGGCACACCGTGGTCGGCGAGAATCTTCTTCGCGAAGTCCAGATGCTGTTGCGGAACCATCTTCTTGAGCATCTCGGCGAGTTCCTCGCCGGACAGGTCGGTGTTCATGCCCTCGTACTTGTTCGGGATCACGATGTCGACGCCATAGGGATGGTCGCCGATGTGCTCGTCGATCCAGGCGCACTCGATTTCGAGTTGCTCGGGGGTGAAGCCCACAGCGCCCAGCACGCCGAAACCGCCGGCCTTGCTGACCGCGACGACGACGTCGCGGCAGTGGGTGAAGGCGAAGATCGGGAACTCGATGCCGAGTTCGTCACAGAGGGGAGTGTGCATGGGGACTCCTTGGACCGGGCGCGTAACTGGAACGTGTTCTAGTTCAGTTCTACCCTAATCCCGCGATGATCCACAGCACCAGAAATGCGAGCATCCCGGCCAGACACAGGACGTGGTCACCCAACACCGCCCGGGCGAGCCTGGCCTGTTCTGCCGGTGTGCCGGTCCGGCCGCCCAACCGGACGGCGTTGGGCACGGTCCGGGTCAGCGCCAGCAGGACCGGGCCGCCGGCCAGCACCGCGGACAGGGCTATCAGCCACCCCGGCCGGGTGCCGCGGATCGCTTCGAAGGCCAGCGTCGCCAGTAGGACGGCCATCACCAGTGCGATCAGCAGGCTCATCGGGCGCGAGGTGGTCGTCGCCCGGCGGTAGTACCCCGCTATCGAATCCAGCGCCGCCGCGTCCGGCGCATCGCCGCTTCGGCGCCGGCGGATCTGGGTGTCGAAGATGAGGTCCATCCACAGCACGGCAAGCAGGAAGCCCGCGCACGCCGTCACGATCTGGGCCGACATTCGTCCTCGCTGACCGGAGTACCGTTGGAAGTGCGCTCAACGTAGAGCGTCGGGGATGGGAGGTTGTGGCGAATGGCCACTCTTCGCGTAACGGTCCTGGGGGTGTTGGCTGCTCTCGCATCGGCGGTTGTCGTGACCGCGACTCCCGCGTCGGCCGACCCGGTTCCGGCGCCTACCGCCCCCTGCTACAACGGAATCGCACCGTTCAACCCGTACGTCGACAACTGCGCCATTCCGAATCGTCCGCCGCGCGTGATGGGATCGGCGCCCGATCAGACGGCGATCCTCAACTGCAGTGTCGGTGGCGCGGCCTGGCGGGCGGTGTGTCTGTCGCAGTTCGTCAACGGCGGGCCGTACGCGGGCATCGCGATAGGCGGCAGGTAGCCGGACACCCCTGCGGTCTCGGCCGCTGCCGGACAGGTCAGCCGGCGGTGCCGCCGAACAGGTTCACCGAGCTCACCAGCGGTAGGTCCAGCGTGGTCCGGATACCCGCCGGGGCGGCGACGACGGCGGGGATGGCGTTGACGATCCGGCCGGCCGCGCCGGAGATCGCGGCATGGTTGTGGTCGCCGAGCCGGCTGGTCGGGCAGATGTCGACCCCGTACGACGGCTCTCCGGTGATCTCGACCCGGTAGGAGCCCCCGGGCTGTGCGGGCTGCGCCCAGTCCGGTCGAAGGTCGCCGCGCAACCGGGTGACGTGTTCGACGACGATGACCGCACGGTCGCCGATCATGCCCTTGATCTCGAATCGGACCGCGGCCACACCGCCGGCCGGAATGTGACCGGCGGCGATGTCGAAGGCCTCGGGCGCCGGTTCCTGCTCATAGCTCTCGGTGATCGAGTCGAGGTCGATGTTGAGCCCCGCGGCCAGTTGGCGCAGCGCGCAGCCCCATGCGATCGAGAGCACACCCGGCTGAAAGAGCAGCGGCACCTCGCCGACCGGTTTCCCGAAGCCCATCACGTCGAACATCACCGTGGCGCCGTCATAGGTGGCGTAGTCGGCGATCTCCATGCATCGCACCTGATCGATGCTGCGGCAGGTGCTGGCGAAGGCCAGCGGGATCAGATCGGTGACGAAGCCGGGATCGACACCGTTGATGTAGATGCTCGAATCACCCTCTCGCCCAGCCAGTTCCAGCGGTTCGATGTACTTGTCGGGCATGACGTGCCAGGGGAATTGCAGCACCCCGGGAGCTGAGCCGACGACGTTGACGCCGGCGGCCATGATCCGGCGGACATCGTCAAAAGCCTGCGGGAGTCGGGTGTCGCCCATCGCGCAGTACACCGCGCATTGCGGATCGGTGGCCAGTAGTGCGTCGAGGTCTCCGACGGCGGTGATCCCGGTGGTGAGGTCCAGTCCGGCGAGTTCTCCGGCGTCCCTACCGATCTTCTCCGCACTGGACACGCAGACCGCGGTCAGTTCGAAGGCCGGGTTGGAGATCAGTTCGGCCAGAGCAAGTCTGCCGACGTTTCCTGTTCCGATGTGTGCGACGCGAATGGCCATGGGATCCAGTATGCGGAGCGCGGGGCAAAACTGGAACACGTTCTAGTAATGTGACCCGGCATGGGACGCGTAGAGGACAAGGTTGCACTGATCACCGGCGGCGCGGGCGCCAAGGGCATGGGGGCCGCCAGTGCACGGATGCTGGTCGCCGAGGGCGCCAAGGTGGTGATCGGGGACATCCTCGACGAAGACGGCGCGAAACTCGCCGAGGAGCTCGGCGATGCGGTGCGCTACGTGCATCTCGACGTCACCAGTTCCGAGGACTGGAAGGCCGCGGTGGACACCGCCGTACAGACATTCGGCAAGCTCAACGTTCTGGTGAACAACGCCGGCGTGGTGCAGGTGGCACCGCTTAAGACCGCCGACATCACCCGCTTCCAGAAGGTGATCGACGTCAACCTCACCGGCGCGATGCGGGGGATCCAGGCGGTGATCGAGCCGATGATCGCCGCCGGCGGCGGGTCCATCATCAACATCTCATCCATCGAGGGCATGCGCGGCGCGGTTTGGGCGCACGCCTACACCGCGTCCAAGTGGGGTCTGCGCGGGCTGACCAAGTCGGCAGCGCTGGAACTTGCGCCGGACAAGATCCGGGTCAACTCGATCCACCCGGGCTTCATCCGGACCGGTATGACCAAGCACCTGCCCGACGACATCGTGACCGCGCCGATGGGTCGGGCCGGCAGGCCCGAAGAGGTGGCGACCTTCGTGGTGTTCCTGGCCAGCGACGAGTCGTCGTTCTCCACCGGTTCGGAGTACGTGGTCGACGGTGGACTGATCACCGACGTCCCGCACCGCGCCATCTGAAACGGGGCCTGCCGGGGGAGGACGGCCGCAGCACCGGCCAGTCGTGAGCGGCGGCCATCGCTGCCAGACGCGCCCGCGGGTTGACCGGCCGCGGATGTCCGACCAGAGCCATCAGGTGGGCGTCCTCGTCTCCGTCGGCGTAGAAGTAGCTCTGCCCGATCTCCACGCCCCGATCGGCGCAGAACCCTTGCACCGCAGCGGCTTTCTGCGGCCCCCACACGATCGGTGCGGTGACCCGACCGGTCAGGGTTCCGCCCTCGTCGAGTTCGAAGGTGTTGCACACCACGTCCGGGATGCCGAGTGCGCGGGCCACCGGTTGGGCGTGAATGGTCATCGCCGAGGAACTCAGCACGACGGTGTGGCCGTGAGCGTGATGCGCGGCGACGATCTGGCGCATCAGCGGATACACCCGGTGCACCACCTGCTCGGTGTACAGCCGTTCGCCGACGGCGCTCAGTTCGGCCAGCGATTCGCCGTGCAGATAGCCCGCGGCCCGGGTCATCAGGCGCTCGAACTGCATGCGGCCGAGTTTGTAGCGCAACGCCGCCTCGATCACGCCCAGCACCTCGCCGGTGCGGGCCTGGCCGCGCCGGATCCGGTCACCGGCGTGCGCCATGGCAGTGAATCCGGACACCAGCGTTCCGTCGAGATCGAAGAAGGCCCCGACCGCGGGTCCGGCCGGACCCGCGGCGATCTGAGCCAGGGGATCGGTCGGGGTCACCCCACCATCATGCGCGGCCCCGGGGTTATGTGCTGCGGGTACCCCGACGGCGTGCAGCGGCTTCCAGTTCGTCCTCGTAGGCGCCCTCGTCGCGGCCCAGTGCGATAGTCGCGATGGCCATCGCCAGCACCGCGACACCGAGGACCACGGCCGAGGTCCTGCTCACCATCAGGTGCTCACCGAGGACGACCTGGCCCAGCAGCACCGCGACGATCGGCTCCAGCACGAGCATCGCCGGGACCGATGTCTGCAACGACCCGGCGTGGAAGGCGGACTGTTGCAGCAGTGTCGCCACCACCGCGGCGGCGATCAGCATGTAGGGCAGTGGCGTGGTGAGCAGGGTCGTGGTGTGGCCTGCGGTGACGAAGTGCATGACGATCTTGGTGAGCACGGCGACCACCCCGAACAGCACACCCACCCCGATCGCCAGCAACAGCGCCCCGCGCCAGTCTTTGAACCGGGTGGCTGCGGCCACACAGCCGATGACGGCCACTGCGCTTCCGGCGGCGACGAGCACGGCCGAACCCTCGGTGCCCTCGTAGTCGCCCGGTTTGGTGCGGGCCAGCGCGACGAACACCGCCAGGCCGACGGTCAGCAGCAGCGCCCATCCCCAGTCGCTGCGCTCGACCCGGCGGCCGGCCAGCCGGGCGCTCAGCGGCAGGGCGAACAACAGCGCCGACACCAGCAGTGGCGCGACCAGGATGATCGATCCGTAGGCCAGGGCCAGCGCCTGGAACGCGTAGCCGATGACAGCGGCTCCGGTGCCGATCCACCACAGCGGACGGCGGACCAGCGTCGAGAGCATGATCCCGCTGAGCGCCTTGCCATCGGGCACGTCCATGGTGGCCCGCTGGCGCACCACGATCCCGATGGCGGTGAACACCGCGCCTGCCAGAGCAGCGGACACCGCGATGGCGTGCTCCAGCACTGTCGTCCCTTCCATCGGCGCAGTCGCCGAATCTCCCGGCAACGAACTTAGGCGAGAACCACTCAGCGCACCGGCACGATGACCGGCGTGCCGTTGTAACCGGTCACCCGCACCCAGCCGGGGGCCGGGCCGCCGGCCGGAACCCGGCCGTGGATCTCGACCACCTCGCCGGGGAACACCGTCACGTAGTTGTCGTCGTATTCGATCGGCAGGATCTCGACGGCCGTCTCGGGGTGGTCTGCGGCCGGCAGCAGTTCGGCGCGTTCGAAGAAGGCGATCCGGGAGGTGGTGTTGTGCAACCGCACGGTGACCTCATGACCGTCCTCACCGCCCGTCCTCGCGTCGATGTCGAGCTTGGTATTGGGCATCTTGTTGAGCGCGGTCATATCGGCCCAGCTGATCTGTTTGGTGTCGAACGCGGCGTCGTTGGCCGGCGGCCCCACGTCGTCGACCGATTGCGATTGCCAGTAGACGTTCTCGGCCAGCACCGCACCCTCGTCGTCGAGCAGCTCGGCGCGGACGAAGAAGACCGGCGAGTCCTTCGGGCCGGCCGGCACCGTCACGGCCTCGACGGCTCCGCCGGAGGGCACCTCGATCCCATCGGCGAAGCGGACGTCGCGCACCCTGCCGGACAGGTCGTAGGTTCGAACCCGCACGCGCAGAACGGACCTCGCATCGGGACTCTGGTTGACGACTCTGACCCTGCCCTGCCGATGATCGCCGGTCGCGTAGGAGTCGAACACCACCGACAGCGGGCGCAGGCCCTTCTTGGCGCCGTAGTAGGCGCCACCGGGACGCAGGTAATAGTCGAAGATGTTGCCGAAGAACGACGGCCAGTGACTGTTGAGCATCCAGTAGATGGTCATCTTGTGGCCGTCCCAGCCGTTGGCGGCGAATGACTCGAACTGGGCTCGGGTGGCCTCGTAGTGGGCCAGCTGCGCCTTGTCGGTGAACATCTGCGCGCTGTTGGACACCCCGTAGCGCCGGTCGATCACCTTCCGGACATTGGTCAGGGTGGCGTTCTGCGGAGCCGAACCGGCATGGAAATACCAGGTGTCGTTGATCGGCCACAGTTTGTCCGGAGGAATGAACTCACGGAGGCTCGCGAACGGCGGGATGTGTTCGTTGTCGCCCTGCTCCGCCGAGGATCCGCGGGCGGCGTCATACCGGCCGCTGAACCAGTAGGTCGGCGGCCGCCAGCTGTACGGACCGGCCATCTGGATGCCGTCCCACAACGGTTTGCCGGCGGCGTCACGCGCGAAGGAGGACACGGTGTCGACGACGGCGTTCTGCCAGTGCAGGTCGGTGAGGATCTGGTGGTACCAGGCCCGCACCTCATCAGGCGGCCGGCCGTCGCTGCCGTTGGCCCAGATGAAAGCCGAGGCATGGGAGCGCAGCATGTCGATCTGGGAGTGCATGCTCTCCTGCGCGACCCGGCGGTCCTCGGCGTCCCACTGCGGCCATTTCTCCCATTGGTTGCAGCACATCCAGCCGTACATCAGCGGGATTCCCAGTTCGTCGGCCATCCCGGCGAATTCGGCCGAGGGGATCTTCGACTCAAGGCGCAGCATGTTCAGGCCGAGGTCCTTGGCGTACCGCAGGATCGCCCTGTCGCGGTTCGGGTCGTACCGGTACAGCAGATCGGGCGTGTACGTGGCTCCGCGGACCAGGAAGTCGCGTCCGTTGACCTGGAGGTAGAAGTTCCCGCCGCCGTCCGGCAGGGGCGCGGTGTCGTCGGAGTCGCGGCCCTGGGTGACGGTGCGGATGCCGAACTTCAGGGCCGAGGTGCTGGTGGCGGTGCGGTTCTGGATGAAGTCCAGCCGTAGGTCATACAGGTCGGGTTCGCCCATCGTGTAGGGCCACCACAGATCCGGATGGTCGACGGTGAGTTTGGCGAATTCATCAGGGCTGAAGGTGATTTCGCGGCTCTCGCGCGGCTGCAGTGAAACCGGTTGCGCCACCTGGACGGTGTCTTTGCCGGCCCTGCTGATCGTCGCGCGCAGCACACCGCTCACCGGCTGATCGGTGAAGTTGTGCACGCTGGAATAGACGGTCAGTCGCGCGGTGTCGGTATCCGGAAGCGGCAGTTCGGTATTGACCGAGGACGGCCCGATGTCGACGGGCCCGAATGCCCGGAGTCGCACCGGCTTGAAGATGCCGGCGTTGCGGTCCGGGACGAAGGAGTTGCCGTTCGCCGGGTTCTTTCCGGGGCCCTGATAGCCGAGATATCGCCAGTTGATCCAGTCGTACCAGCTGTCGGCCAGTTCGACGCCGTCAACGTCCTGGATGGCGCGTTCGGGGGTCACCTTGACCGCCAGGACGTTGTTGTCGCCCTTGACGATCCACGGTGTGACGTCGAGTTCGTGGCCGTTGTACATCCCGACGATCTGACGGTTGTCGGCGATGAGGTGGCCGTTGAGCCAGATGTCCGCGCGGTAGTTGATACCCGGAAAGTCCAACCGATAAGTCTGGAAGTCGGCGGGGGCGGTGAAACTCGTGCGATACCACCAGTCCTGCTTGTACAGGTCCTGTGGCACTTCGGTGAGCAGGTTCTTGCCGTAGTAGAGGTTCGGGTAGACCCCGGCGTCCTGCAGGGCTTCCAGCACCGTGGCCGGCATCCGGCGCACCGGTGTCCAATCCGCGTCGTCGTACCCGGCGACCGACACCGCGGCGCCGTCGGCGTTCATCCCGGTTGCCGACTTCAGCGTCCACCCGTCGGCCAGTTCGATGTCCTGGGCGCCGGGTGGCTGGGGCGCGGCGAAGACCCGATAGTCGCCGGCGCACAGCAGCAGCACGGCGGCGAGGACCGCCAGGAGGGTCCTGAGGTTCGTCCTGGGGAAAGCCGGGGCCACGACGTCCGGAACTCCTTCGGTTGATGTGCTGCCGACCCATCTTGGCAGAGGACACCGGGAGTCGAGTTGGGCACACATCCTCGCCGAACCACCAGCCGGGAACTAGGCTGATGCAATGACTGATCAGGACCGCACCGTAGCCCGGCGCGCCATCGCCGACGCCCTCATGACCGCCTTGGAGCGCCGCCACGAAGTTCTCGACGCGATCGTCGCGTCCAATGACCGGGCCTCCGCGATCGACGCCATCACCGACCTGCTGGGTAAGTCCCGGATCGGTGCCGAGGCCGTGATGAACATGCGTTTCGACCAGCTGACCAAGGAATCCCGCAAGCACATCGCCGCCGAGCTCGACGATCTCAACAGCCAGCTCAGCTTCGCCGTCGGTGAGCGTCCGGCCAGTGCCGACGAAAGCCTGCGGCTGCGTCCGTTCTCCCCGGACGCCGACCGCGACATCTTCGCCACCCGCACCGACGAGGTCGGGGCGGCCGGTGACGGATCTGGTTCCCCGGCCGGCGGCCTCGACGAGGAGATCGCCGGAGCGCTGGACCGGCTCAAGGCCGAAGAGGCTGCCTGGTTCGTGGCCATCGACGGCGACGACAAGGTCGGCATGGTGTTCGGCGAACTCAACGGCGCCGAGGTGAACGTCCGGATCTGGATCCACCCCGCGCACCGCAAGAAGGGTTACGGCACCTCCGCGCTGCGCAGGTCGCGCGCGGAACTGGCGGCCGTCTTCCCGGCGGTGCCGCTGGTGGTTCGGGCCCCCGGCGGTCACTGATCGTCCCGTCGGCCTTCCGGTATCCGGAGCCCACGGGGTCGGCCCATGCCCGGCTGCGCGAGCGGGTGTTGCGGCGCAGCGGGATCGACCTCTTCCCGACCGATGAGATCGCGGCGGCGTTCACAGCCGGGCTGATCGAGGGCGACCCGGTGGCGGAACGGTTCGTCGCCGAGACCTACCACGGTGAACTCGGTGCCCAACGGGCGCGCGAAATGGTCGAGCGGGCACTGCAGGAGGGCGTCGAGAACATCCCGGACGCGCCGGAGTCGTTGTGCGCCTTGCTCGATGACTTCGAATCCATCCCGGACTGGGTGGACCCCGATCTGGTCGAGGAGGGCGCCGCGGTGTGGCGCCGGTGGTCCTATGCGCTCGGGGCGGTCGGCAACGCCGGCACGATGGACACCTATACCGAAGCCTGGCTGGCACTTCCACTCTCACTGTCCGGCGGTTACGCCGGCGAACGGGCGCTGCACCGGTACCTGGAGACCTCCCGATGGTGGATCGAGGTCAGCCGGCCGGGAGCGGTCCTGCGCCGAGGATCACTGGCCCGCGCGATCTCCCTGCACGTCCGGATCATGCACGTCAGCGTCCGGGCCCGGGTGGCCGCGCACCCGGAATGGGACCCGCAACGATGGGGCCTGCCGATCAGCCAGTCGGCGATGCTGCTGACCCTGCTCGGCGGCAGCATCGCGCCGGCGCTGGGCCTGACCGCCCTGGGGTTCATCACCTCGGCGAGGGAGATGCGGGCGGTCCTGCACTTCAACCGGTACTGCGGTCACCTGGTCGGGGTGCGCTGCGACGGCTACTTTCCGCAGACGGTGCCCGATGGCTGGCGGATCCTGTTCATGGCCGACGCCGCCCGCAGTTACGACTCCGGGCAGATCGGGAACGAACTGGTCGAATCGTTCGCGCCGTCCTTCGCGCCACGGGCCGGCCAGCATGGCCTCGACCGGGCGCGGGCGGCCTATCACTACCGGTTGCAGGCGGGCTACGCCGGATTGTTCATGCTGCCGTGGAACCGCCGCCGGCACCGGCTGCCGTCGCCGGTTCCGGGTGTGGCCATGCTGCTGCTGCGGGCTCCGCTGATCGCCGGACTCGAGGTCGCCCGGCGGATGTCCCCGCGGGTCGACAGCTGGTGGCAGCGGTCCGCGGTCAACCGCTGGGAGCGCTGGTATCGGTGGCAGTCCGGCGGACGGGCCGCGGAATTCGAGGCCGCGACCCCGCTTCGGCGTTAGGCCGGTCCGCGCCGATAGTCCCGGTCAGTAATCTCAGTCCGATGAGCGCACGCGCAGGGATCCTGGTCACCGGTACCGAAGTGCTGACCGGACGGGTCGCCGACAAGAACGGTCCGTGGGTGGCCGACCGTCTACTCGAACTCGGAGTCGAACTCGCGCACATCACCATCTGCGGTGACCGCGCGGCCGACATCGAGGCGCAACTGCGGTTCCTGCGGGACGAGGGTGTGGACCTGATCGTCACCACCGGCGGCCTCGGGCCGACGGCCGACGATATGACGGTCGCCACCGTCGCCCGATTCTGCGGCCGCGACCTGGCACTCGACATCGCGATGGAAGCCAAGATCGCGGCGATCATCGAGAAGTGGATGTCGAGGTTCACCGATGTGGACGTCGAAGCGATACGGGAGGCCAACCGCAAGCAGGCGATGGTTCCCGACGGAGCGACGGTCCTCGATCCGGTCGGCACCGCGCCGGGAGTGGTGGTGCCGGGTCCGATCGGAAGTAGCGGCCCGGCCATCATCGTGCTGCCTGGGCCGCCCAAGGAATTGCAGGCGATGTGGCCGGCGGCTGTAGCTACCGGTGTTGTGCAGCAAGCGATTTCGGGCCGGACGATCTACCGCCAGGAAACCGTGCGGATGTTCGGCCTCGCCGAGTCCGGACTGGCCGAGACGCTGCGTGAGGCCGAGCGAATCTCAGGGTTCGATCGACTTGAGATCACCACCTGCCTGCGCCGCGGCGAGGTGGAGATCGTCACCCGCTACGAGCCCGACGATGTGAACGCGTACCGGAGACTGATGGACCTGCTGCGCGAGCGGCACGGATCGTCGATCTTCTCCGAGGACGGCTCCACCATCGACGAACAGATCGCCGGATTGCTGGCCGGGCGGCGGATCGCCACCGCCGAATCCTGCACGGCCGGAATGCTGGCGGCCCGGCTGACGGACCGGGCCGGATCCTCGGAGTACGTGATGGGCGGGGTGGTGTCGTATGCCAATGAGGCCAAGATCGAGCTGCTCGGTGTTGCCCCGGACCTGATCGCCGAACACGGCGCGGTCTCCGAACAGGTGGCCGAGGCGATGGCCGACGGAGCGCTGCGCCGCCTGGACGCTGACACCGCGGTGGCGATCACCGGAGTCGCCGGACCCGGCGGCGGCACACCGGACAAACCGGTCGGCACGGTGTGGTTCTGCGTCAAGCTCGCCGGCGGGCCGACCATCACCCGCTGTGTCCGGGTGCCGGGGGAGCGAGCCGACGTCCGCGAGCGGTCCACGACGGTGGCGATGCACCTTTTGCGGCGGGCGCTAACCGGGGGCTGAGAGCGGCGCGACCGGGAAGTCGAAGAAGGTCTCCGGGTAGGGCTCGCGGCCGCCCGGTTTGTAGGTGAAGTGCCACCACTCCTTGTCGTAATTCGCAAAGCCTTGGCGCTCCAGGCCCTCGAGGAGCAGCGTGCGGTTCTTCATCTGATCGCCGCCGACCCGCGGATCTTCTGTGTTGGCCAGGGTGTCGAAACAGTCGAAGCCGGTGCCCATGTCGATCGAGTCGTCCGGGAACCGAAGCGTTTGCGGCGCAGCGCAATCCACCAGCGGCTGCCCCGGAGCATAGGGCTCGACCGCGGGCTGGTCGGCCGGCAGCTTCACCAGGGTGAGGTCGACGGTGCTGCCGCGGCTGTGGCCGGAACGCTCGGCGATGTAACCGTCGGCGAACAGGGTGGACTTGTCCACCCGTGGGTAGAACTCCGGCTTCATCCGCTGATCGGGCAGATTCTCCGCCCAGCTGACGAAGTCGTCGACCGCCCGTTGCGGGCGGAAACAGTCGTAGACCTTCAGGCTGTAGCCCCGCTCGAGGAAGTCCTGCTGGGCGCGGCCCAGGGCCTCGGCGGCCGGTCGGGTCAGGATGCACATCGGAGCTTCGTAGCCCTCGACGGGATCGCCGGTGAAGTTGTGCGGGGTGAAGTAACGGATGTCCTCGAGGATGGTGGGCGCGACGTCGTGCAGGTCGACGAAATCGGCGGGGGCGGCGGTGTCGGCCGCTGCCGGCGCAGCCGTGGCCGCTGCGGCCACGGCAATCAGGAAAAGGTGAGCCAGCTGTCGCATGACCGGTTCAGCCTGATTCCGAAATGTCATCGTCGAGTCGCAGATCGGGCTCGAGCCGATAGTGCGCCTGATTTCCGCCGCCGCGGCGGGCCAGCGCCATCGCGTCAGTGCCCAGCGCGATGATCCGGTCCAGGACTTCGTAGGGAGGCCGGTCGACCAGCGGCCGCAACGGGGTGCTGACGACCCCGATACTGGCGGTGATCCCGGTCCCGGTACCGGCGATCGCTCCCAGAATCCGGTCGATCAGCGGAGTGGGGTCCGGGGTGGTGAAAGCCTCGGCGATGAGGAATTCGGACTCGTCGAGGTGACCCACCACCGCGCTGTGGCGGACCGTCTCGCGCAGCGCCTGTGCGGCGGCCACCCGAGCCTGGGTGCTGCCGCGGCCGCCATGGATCTCGGTGATGGCCGACAGGTTGTCGATGGTCATCACGCCGACGACGAGGTACCGGTCGGCAGTGCGGTTGCGAGCGGCGAGCAGGGTGGAGCAGCGTTCGTAGAACGCTTCCCGGCTGAGCAGGCCGGTCACCGGTTCGACGTCGATCTGGGTGTCTTCGGCTCCGCCGAACCTGGCGACGGTCCGGAAGATATGGACGAGGACGACGTCGAGCAGCACAGTCGGGGTGACCACCGCGACGGCCGTCGGGACGTCGTCCGCAGCGATCCGGAACGCCAGCGACGCGATCGTCAGTGCCGCCAGCGTGCTCACGAATGCCAGGAGGCGCGAATTGTGGAAGAGGGCGGCGTAGCAGAGGACGAGGGTGAAGGCGACGGCGATCAGCAGTCCGGCCATCGGGTCGGTGGCGACTGAGCACCCGATCGCGATGATGATCGAGCCGACTACGACGACGATCATCGACTCGGTCCGGGTGGGCCACCGGTGCCGCAGCCACGGCACAGCCAGGAAAAGGCAGGCCAGCACGATCGCACCGAGCAGCAGCTGGCCCCAGGGGCTGATCGTGGAGGTCGGGTTGAACGCGGCAAGCAGGGGGGCGAGGCTCAGCCCCATCAGGCAAACCCGCATCACCCGCATCGCGGTCGCCTGCTGCCCGGCAGCCGCAAGCCGGGCGGTGAAGGCGTAGTACTGGTCCAGGCCGCCACCGTGCGAATGCCTCATCGGTGGTGCACCGACACGGCATAGTCGCCGCCGGAGTACGGCTGTTGATCCCAGGTCGACCACCGGTGCACCGGAGTCAGGCCCGCGGCAGCGGTGCAGTCGTCGTATTCATCGAGTGACAGGTGATCGGCGCGCAGACTGAAGCCGGCGACGAGCAGGCCGCCCGGG
>NZ_JAFMJZ010000250.1 GCF_017853185.1 Mycolicibacterium sp. | reverse complement strand
GTCGGTTGCCTCGATCTGGACGATCTGCGGCTGCTTGGACATCGCGTTGTTCAGGGTGGCGTTGTCCGCACCGGCCCGTCGCCAGTAACAGACCGCGCCGGGCAGTGGGCCCGCCGACTCGTACACCCCGGGCGTGATGTCCTTGCCCACCGTGTAGGTGCCGTCATTGCTGATCGTGACGGCCGGATCGGCCGACGCGAAGCCGGCGCCGGCGAACAACGCGCACAGCAGCGCTGATGTCAGTCCGGCGAAAAGGCGCACCGGTCAAGGGTACGCGGACGCAGCTCAGGCGGTACGGCGCAGCTCAGGCAGTACGGCGTAGCAGGGGCAACAGCAGGCCGCGGCGACGCAGGATCGCATCGTCGAACCGGTGTTCTGCGGCAGCCACCGACTCCAGCATGGTGAATTCGAGACGCCGGGGGATCCGCGCAACCACCGCATCGCTGGTGACCAGTGCCCACGGGGCGCCGATCGCGGCGCAGTGATCGTCGACCGCTGTGAGCAGTCGCAGGGCCGCCGGGGTGAAGGTCGTCACACCGCTGAGATCGAGAACGAAGGGGGACTCCCCGCCGATGACCCGGACGGTCCTGGCGATCACGTGGTCCACGTTGCGGGCGTCGACCTTGCCGGTGACCGCCACCACGGTCGCGGTGTGCCGGCACTGGGCCCAGATGTGAGCGCCCTTGTAGTCGTCGGCGGGATTCCCGTAGCGGGAGGTGAAACTGGTCATGATGCCCCCTTGCTCGTCGTGACTCCGACGGTAGCCTGGCAAACCACAGAGGGGTATGGCGATCCCCTAAAACTCCTGTGAGAAATGATTCTTAGGATTCTGCCAGCTAAGGCGAAGTGGATGTCTTCTTACGCATTTCTGACCACCGGACCGCCGGCCTGGCCGATCCGGGGAGTCGCTCATAACCTGAGCACATGAAGACATCTGCGATCAGAACGCTGGCTTGGGTACTTGCCGTGCTGGCGCTGACGGTGAGCCTCGGCAAGCCGGCGACGGCCTCGGCCGACGATCTGAACTTCACCGGCACGACGCTCAGCGGTGGCACCTTCAACGGCGCCAGCCTCAACGGCAAGCCGGCGGTGCTGTGGTTCTGGACGCCGTGGTGTCCGTTCTGCAATGCCGAGGCGCCCAGTGTCAGTGCCGTCGCGGCGGCCAACCCGGGAGTGACGTTCGTCGGTGTCTCCACCCGCGCCGACGTGGGCTCGATGCAGAACTTCGTCTCGAAGTACAACCTCAACTTCACCAACATCAACGACGCGGACGGGTCGATCTGGGCGAAGTTCGGCGTGCCGTGGCAACCGGCGTACGTGTTCCTGCGCGCCGACGGCACCTCGACATTCTTCAACAACCCGGTCTCGGCGATGTCGCAGCAGGAACTCACCGACCGGGTGCGGGCGCTGTCCTGAGATCGGCGTGAGCGGTGAACTGATCGGGCTGGCCTTCGCCGCCGGGATGGTGGCGGCGTTCAACCCGTGTGGGTTCGCCATGCTTCCCGCGTATCTCACGCTGGTGGTGCAAGGTGAGGGACCGCAGGGCGATCAGTTTCGCGCCGTGCGCCGTGCACTGGGAGCCACCGCCGCCATGGCATTCGGATTCCTCACCGTCTTCGGTCTGTTCGGTCTGCTGACCGTCTCGCTCGCCTCGACCGTGCAGCGCTATCTGCCGTATGTGACGCTGGCCGTCGGCGTATCCCTTGTCGCACTGGGTGTTTGGCTCTTGTCGGGCCGCGAGCTGGTGATCCGATCGGCGGCCGGGGGAGCGCGGTGGGCGCCCACGGCCCGGCTGGGTTCGATGTACGGCTACGGCATCGGCTATGCGATCGCCTCGCTGTCCTGCACGGTGGGCCCGTTTCTCGCCGTCACCGCCAGCAGCCTGCGGACCGGTTCGGCGCTCGACGGCGTGGGTGTGTATTTCGCCTACGCAGCCGGCCTCGCCCTCGTGGTCGGTGTGCTGGCCGTTGCGGTCGCGGTGGCCAGTTCCGCGCTGATCGACCGGATGCGGCGGGTGCTGCCGTACGTCAACAGGATCAGCGGTGCGGTGATGGTGATCGTCGGTCTCTACGTCACCTGGTACGGCTGGTTTGAGATCCGGTTGTTCAGCGCGACCGGTAGCGCCGGTGACCCGGTGATCACCGCGGCCGGGCGGGTGCAACGGGTGCTGGCCGGTTGGGTTTACGAGCACGGCGCCTGGCCCTGGCTGCTGGTGCTGTGCGCGGTCCTGGCATCTGCGGTTTGGGGATGGACCAGAACGAAAAGAACCCCCGGGGCGGACCGCGGGGGCTCTTCTCGTCGGTGAATGACGGTGGGGATTACCGGTGCAGATCGAACCGGTCGTTGTCCATCACCTTGACCCACGCCGCGACGAAGTCCTGAACGAACTTCTTCTTGGCGTCATCGGCGGCATAGACCTCCGCGAAGGCCCGCAGCACCGAATTGGACCCGAACACCAGGTCGTTGGCGGTCGCGGTCCACTTGACCTTGCCGGTCTTGCGGTCCTTGCCCTCGTAGACGTTCTCCGCCGACTTCGACACCGACCATTCGGTGCCCATGTCGAGCAGGTTGGTGAAGAAGTCGTTGCTCAGTACACCGGTCTTGGTGGTGAAGACGCCGTGCTTGCTGCCGCCGTGGTTGGCGCCGAGCACCCGGAGTCCGCCGACGACGGCCGTCATCTCCGGACCGGTCAGATTCAGCATGTAGGACTTGTCGAGCAGCAACCGCTCCAGTGGCAGCTTCTCGCCCTTCCGGGCGTAATTGCGGAAGCCGTCCGCCCGCGGTTCCAGAGCCGCGAACGAGTGGACATCGGTATGGGCCTGGCTCGCGTCGGTGCGTCCCGGATGGAACGGCACCTTCACCTTGACCCCCGCATCCGCAGCGGCCTTCTCCACCGCCGCCGAACCGGCCAGCACGATCAGATCGGCCAGTGAGATCTTGCGGCCGCCGGCGGCGGACCTGTTGAAGGACTTCTGGATCTTCTCCAGCACCGGCAACACCTTGTCCAGTCTCTTGGGCTCGTTGACCGCCCACGACTTCTGCGGCTCAAGGCGGATCCGGGCGCCGTTGGCGCCGCCGCGCTTGTCGGTCCCGCGGAAGCTGGCCGCCGACGACCATGC
>NZ_JAFMJZ010000249.1 GCF_017853185.1 Mycolicibacterium sp. | reverse complement strand
CCTCTGGCGTGAGTTCGCCGAATACCCGGGCGGCCGGGTCGGCGTGGTGGTCGGCTGTTGTGCCGACAGCACCGAAGCCGAGCGGCTACGCAGGGCAACCTCGTCCCGACTGCGCGACGGAGCCGATCCGGAGGCCGTGCTCGACGGTTTCGAGTCGGCATCCGCATCAGTGCTGGCCGCGGTCATCGACCGGGCGGGCTCTCAAATGCACTACAGCAGCCTCGGGGTGGCTACGCCGGCCCTGGCCTCGCCCGGCGAACCGCGCCACACGTTGGAAGCCACCAACGGCCGATCGGCGTCGATTTCATTGCCGCCGGGAGCGACGGTGGTGCTGGCCACCCACACACTGGCCACCCACACACTGGCCACCCACACACTGGCCGATGCGAACGCTTACCCCGACGACCGGTGGCCGGCGGACAGCGAACAACTTCTCGATGAGTTGCTGGCCGGCTTCTCCGCCCGCCGCGAGGCCACCGGCGCCGTGGTCGTGCTCTACCGTCACCCCCCGGGACCGCTCGATCTGATCGTTCCCGCCGAAGCCGGAAGCCTCGCGATCGTCCGCCGGCAATTGCGGTCCTGGCTCGGCATGACCGGCGCCGACAGTGAGGCCTGCGCCGATATCCTGCTCGCCGTCGGCGAAGCCGCGACCAATGCCGCCGAGCATGCCCATGACGGGACGGGTCGTTCGGTGCAGATCAGCCTGCAGGCCGAATTCGACGGCGGCACACTGCGATTCACGGTCTCGGACAACGGTTCCTGGCGAACTCCGGTCGATTCCGACGACCATCGCGGTCACGGCATCCGGCTGATGAGGGCATTGGTCGACGGTGTCGATATCGCCACGAGCGCGCAAGGGACCACGGTCAAGATGCTCAAAGACCTCAACGACCTTGCCGGATGAGGGAGATCGCCGGATGAGGGAGATTGCCGAATGAGTCAGGGTCGATTCACGGTGACGGTCGCGTCCGCACACCGGCCGCCATTGGTCGCGGTCAGCGGTGACGTCGATCTCGCCAACGTCGGCGAGTTCGAGGAGGCCATGTCGCGCGCGGCCGACGGCGCAACGGACCTCACCGTGGACCTCACCGGGGTCAGCTATTGCGACAGCTCGGCCGTGCGCGCCCTGTTCGCCCTCGCCGCCACCACTAAACTGACGATGATCGTCAGCTCCACCGGTCACATCAGGACGCTGCTCGGCATCTCCGGTCTGGACCGGGTGGCGACCCTGGTCATCAAGGATTGAGGCGGGACCCCATGCCGGCTCCGGTTTTCCACCCCCGTGGACACACCGCGGAGTCAGAGCTGTTCGCCCGGATCCTCGACCGCATCGACAACGACCTGCCGGACTGCGTGGGGCTGGCGGTCAGCGTGCACGGGAAGAATGACGAGCACTCGATACTGGCAGCCAAGGGCGTCGGCGGGGAATTCGTCGAGGTTCAGCTGGCCGGTTCCGGAGGACCGGTGGCGGATGCCGTCGAACACCAGGTTCCGGTGCTGAGTCCGCAGCTGTGGGAGGACGACCGGTGGCCGGCACTGACCCGGCAATCCGGCGCGGACTGGCCGGAGATCCGCGGTGTGGTCTCCGTGCCGGGCATCTGGCAGGCCGACACCACCGTGGTGGTCTCAGTCATGCTCCGCACGCCCGCCACCGCCGCAGACGTCATCACCCTGATCGGTTACGAGCAGCTCATCACCGCCGCGATGGTCACCTCCGAGGCGCAGGACGGAAGCCGCGTCGCCGACATGATGGCGGTCCTGCAGTCCCGCGGGATCATCGAACAGGCCAAGGGCGCGATCATGGGGCTGCTCCGGTGCGATGCCGACACCGCATGGGCGACGCTGCGGCGGGCCAGCCATGAGTCCAACGTGAAACTGCGGGTGCTGGCGGTGGCATTCGTGGAATACATGAGCGGCGCACCGGCGGAGCAGCCGACAGTCGGCGCACCGATCGTGCCCGACGAGGACGCGCGCCGGGCCGCGCAGATGCTCTGGGCGGTGCTCAGCCACGCATCGAAGGTGCGTTCCTAACCCGGCATGTCGATCGTGGTGGTGACCGCGACGATCTGCGGCGTCGGTGGCGCCGAGGAGAAACCGAATCCGACCGCCGGCGACAACGGCGCCACCCCACCCAGATCTCGCCCGTCGAACGATCCGGTCACCGAGTCGATCAGGCGGGACCGACGCACCCCGTAGTACTCCCGTCGGCCGTTACCGGCGCTGCCGGCGGTATGGACGCCCTTCACCAGAGCCGCGGCGACCGGATCGACGGCGCGCAGCCACCACGGCGCGGTCGCCAGTGCACCGGGCACCAGACGCAGCAGCCAGTCGATCGCCGCGGGTCGTCCGATCGAGACCGTCGCCTGCAGGCCGGGGGCGGTGATCGCCAGCCGGGCAGCCGACAGACTCGACGACACCGGACCGATCTCAATCCGGTCGAACAAGTAGGTGGACGAGACGAATTCAGCGACCTGGGCGTTGGGGGCCAGCAGGATTCGCTCGTCGTCGGAGGTCTGCACCATCACGTCGGCGAAGGCGCCGAACGGAGACTGGTCCCAGGCGCCCACCACCAGGCGCACCCCGGCACCGGTGCCGAAGCCCGCGATGTGCCCGTGGAAGACCAGTCGCTGCACGCGCTCGAGGTTAGCGGTGAGGCCAGCGGCGCGGCACCGCCGCAATCGGCTGCCGGAGTGGTTCGCTGAAGTCATGCCCGCTCAGCAACGCGATATCGCCGCTGCGGTCGGTCTGGGTGCGATCGGCCTGGCCGCCCTCATCGGCACCGGCGCGGTCCCGGTCGCCCACTCCGCCCCGGCGGTGCCCTCGACCGACGAGCACGGCTTCGTCGACTCCTCGGCCCGCTGTTCGACCAGCCAGACCCTGATGGCCTACGGGCGTACCTCCCGCTCGCTGGTGGTGATCTGCGTTGATCCCGACGGCGAACTCCAGTACCGCGGGGTCCGGCTCAGCGACGGCGCCGCCCTCACGATGACAGCCGGCCGCGGATCGGACGGTTCGATCGTCGCGCTGAACGAAGGCGTGACCTACTCCGTCTCCCCCGGGACGCTGCTGGTGTCGGAGGGCGATACCGTCATCTACCGCGATACCTGGACCGACTTCCACCAGTC
>NZ_JAFMJZ010000248.1 GCF_017853185.1 Mycolicibacterium sp. | reverse complement strand
GCGAGCCGCTACGCCGGAACCTATGTGGTGACCCTGTCGGTGGACCGGGTGCTGTTCCGGGACGCCATCAAGGTGGGGGAGTTGGTGTCGTTCTCGGCATCGGTGAACCACACCGGCCGGACCTCACTGGAGGTCGGGATCCGGGTCGAGACGGAGAACATCCAGGACGGCACCCGGCGGCACACCAACAGCTGTTACTTCACCATGGTGGCGGTCGACCATGCCGGTAAACCGGTGCCGGTCCCGGCACTGGTTCCCAGCACCGACCAGGAGCGCCGGTGGTTTTCCGAGGCGGAGGCCCGCAGAGTGGCGCTGAGGTCGGCATTCGCCGATTGATTGCGGTCTGGCAACGACCCGCCGCGGGACCCGTGTTACGGGTGGTGCCAGTGAGGCACGTGCGACTAATCTCTCCGCCATGGCGAATAAGACGGCCGCTCGCTCAAGCGCGCGAACGACCAGTTCAAAGGGCACTTCACGGCCGGCTGCCAAGGCAGCCCAACCCGCCGCCCCGCGCCGCAAGCCTGCCGCCGGATCGGCGGCCAAGTCACCGGCGAAGGCGTCGGCCAAGTCCCAGGCCAAGTCGGGGTCCCGTCCGGCCGCCAAGCCGGCGGCCCGCACTTCGCCCTCAGCCGTGGCCGTCGCGGCCTCCGCCGGCGGCCGTGCGGCCCGGGCGACCTGGCTGATGGCGGCCCGCGGCGCCGGTTCGACCGCCCGATCGGTCGGCCGTGCCCGCGACATCGAACCCGGCCACCGCCGCGACGGCATCGCACTGGGCCTGCTGGCGCTGACCGTCGTGATCGCCGCCGCGTCCTGGTTCGACGCGGCCCGCCCGGTCGGCGCCTGGATCGACTCGGTGCTGCGCAATCTCGTCGGCGGTGCGGTCGTGCTGCTGCCGTTGGCGCTCGCCGCGATCGCCGTTGTGCTGATGCGCACCGAGCCGAACCCACAGGACCGTCCCCGCCTGGTGCTGGGGAGCGCGCTGATCTGCCTGCCGGTGCTGGGCCTGTGGCACCTGTGGTCCGGCTCGCCGGCCGATCCGGCCGGCCGTCAGCGGGCGGGCGGGTTCGTCGGCTTCGTCCTCGGCGGCCCACTGGCCGACGGACTCACCGCCTGGCTGGCGACTCCGCTGCTGATCGTCGCCGCCGCCTTCGGTGTGCTGCTGATCACCGGCACCACCCTTCGCGAGCTGCCCGAGACGCTCTACACCATGTTCGGCACCCGCTACGGCCGCCGCTACGCCGAGTACTACGACCACGACGGCGAGGACTACGGCGACGAGTACTCCCGCATCGACAAGCCGGCCGACGACGACTTCTCCGACGGCTACTACGACGATCCGCGCGCCTACGAAGAGGAGGCGCAGACCTGGCCCGGAGCCTCCGGTCCGATCGGCACGCCGTACGACAACTATCCGCTCGACGAGGGAGCCGGCGCCACCGCGCCGATCAAGCCCCGCCGCAAGAAGGTCCCGGCCGCCAAACCCGTTGCGGAGCAGAAGGACCCGAAGCAGGAAGCCCGCGAGGCCAAGGCTCTGGACCGGGTGGTGGAGGGCCCCTACCATCTGCCTTCGCTGGAACTGTTGACTCCGGGGGATCCGCCGAAGCGGCGTACCGCGGCCAACGAGCAGATGGCCGAGTCCATCACCTCGGTGCTGGAGCAGTTCAAGGTCGACGCCACCGTCACCGGATGCACCCGCGGTCCGACCGTCACCCGCTACGAGGTCGAACTCGGCCCCGGCGTCAAGGTCGAGAAAATCACTGCGCTGCAACGCAACATCGCCTACGCGGTGGCCACCGAGAGCGTGCGCATGCTGGCGCCGATCCCGGGCAAGTCGGCGGTGGGTATCGAGGTTCCCAACACCGACCGCGAAATGGTCCGTCTCGCAGACGTTCTCACCGCTCCCTCCACCCGGCGCGACCACCATCCGCTGGTGATCGGGCTGGGCAAGGACATCGAGGGCGACTTCATCTCGGCCAATCTCGCCAAGATGCCGCACCTTCTGGTGGCCGGCTCCACCGGTTCAGGCAAGTCCAGCTTCGTCAACTCGATGCTGGTCTCACTGCTGGCCCGGGCCACCCCCGAAGAGGTCCGGATGATCCTCATCGACCCCAAGATGGTGGAACTGACTCCCTACGAAGGCATTCCGCACCTCATCACGCCGATCATCACCCAGCCCAAGAAGGCGGCGGCGGCGTTGGCCTGGTTGGTCGAGGAGATGGAGCAGCGCTACCAGGACATGCAGGCCTCCCGGGTGCGCCATATCGACGACTTCAACGCCAAGGTCCGCTCGGGCGACATCAGCACGCCACTGGGCAGCAAGCGCGAGTACCGGCCCTACCCGTACATCATCGCGATCGTCGACGAGCTTGCCGACCTGATGATGACCGCGCCGCGGGACGTCGAGGACGCGATCGTGCGGATCACCCAGAAGGCCCGCGCGGCCGGCATCCACCTGGTGCTGGCCACCCAGCGTCCGTCCGTCGACGTGGTCACCGGTCTGATCAAGACCAACGTGCCGTCACGGCTGGCGTTCGCGACCTCGTCGCTGACCGACAGCCGCGTCATCCTCGATCAGCCGGGCGCGGAGAAGCTGATCGGCATGGGCGACGGCCTGTTCCTGCCGATGGGCGCGAGCAAGCCCGTCCGTCTGCAGGGCGCCTACATCAGCGATGAGGAGATCCAGGCCGTCGTTCAGGCCTGCAAGGACCAGGCCGAGCCGGATTACACCGACGGTGTCACCAACGCCAAGCCGGCCGGCGAACGCACCGACGTCGATCCCGACATCGGCGACGACATGGACGTCTTCCTGCAGGCCGTCGAACTCGTGGTGTCCAGCCAGTTCGGCTCGACGTCGATGCTGCAGCGCAAGCTGCGGGTCGGCTTCGCCAAGGCCGGCCGGCTGATGGACCTGATGGAGACCCGCGGGATCGTCGGGCCGTCCGAGGGCTCCAAGGCCCGCGAGGTGATGGTCAAGCCCGACGAGCTCGCCGGAACGCTGGCGATGATCCGTGGCGGCGACGCCGGGGGAAGCGACGACGAGGACGAGTACGACGACACTGCAGTCCCCGAGGACTTCTAGGGCTCGAGATCGCTAGAGGTCGATCAGCATCCGGGTGTTGCCGAGGATGTTGGGCTTG
>NZ_JAFMJZ010000247.1 GCF_017853185.1 Mycolicibacterium sp. | reverse complement strand
GTGGGGACGCCGATGTCCGTTGGTTCGAGGTCGAGCCGTGCTACGTGTTCCATCCGATGAACGCCTATGACGACGGCGACGGCATCGTGCTGGACGTGGCGAGGCACCCGAAGATGGTCGGCTCCGATCGTCTCGGCCCCGACGAGGGTCTGCCCACGCTGGACCGCTGGGTGATCGACCTCGCCCACGGCAAGGTCCGCGAGTCCCGCATCGATGACCGCGGCCAGGAGTTCCCCCGCGTCGACGAACGCCTGGTCGGCAAACGCCACCGCTACGGCTACGCACCGGGATTCGGCAATGAGAGCAACGGCACGGATCGTCTACACAAGCACGACTTCGTCGGCAACGGATCGGCGACCCGCTCGTTCGGGGCTGGAAAGCAGTTGGGCGAGTTCGTCTTCCACCCACGCTCGGCTGACGCGGCCGAGGACGACGGGGTGCTTATGGGCTACATCTACGACGCCGTGACCGACCACAGCGAACTCGCCATTCTCGACGCGCAAACACTGCAGGATCGTCTCTGTCGGCAGGCGATCCCCGCAGCGCAGTTCGCCTGAGGTAATCGCATGTCGGAGCATCCTCGCGATCTGTTCGAACGGTGGCGAGCCGTTTTTGCGATCGACCTCACGCGGGTCAGACACTTCCTCCTTTCCTGCACTACTCCCCCACCGGGGCGCGGAAGTATTTCCGCCAGAATTCGCGGTCGACGGCGAGGTCTCGGGCACGCTGGTCGGCGCGGTCGGCTTGGCGAATCCGGCGGTCGATCCGGCACCTCGGACGCCGACCGAAAACTGGCCGAACAATGTGGCGTCGCTCGCACGACTGTCAGACGAGTGGTCCAGGAACTTCGCCATGCAGGTCTTGTTGTACCGACTTCCGGCCGGGGACTGCGCGTCGCGCGGTCGCCCAATGCGTCTGCTGACGCGCTGTGGCCTCAACAACTGTTTCACCCGACCCGGCCGACGACTCCAAACCCCACCGCGCGGGGGGCCCTGATCGCCCAAGCCGAGGACATCCACAGGGGAATGGCTGTCCTGGCCGAGGAAATCAAGGCTGCGAAGCCGATTGACGATCCAGGCGTCTTGGCCCACCTCATGACGATTCTCGCCGATATCGCATCGGCCCAGGCCAGGATTCTCGCCACCCTGGCTATAGGTCTCCGCGCAAACTACGCCACCGAAGGCAGATAAGGGCGCGTCACTCGCGCAGTCGATCGCACAGCGGGTTGCGTGCCGGCCCGGGGTGTGAAACCCGGTGTCACCTACCTCGACCACTATGTTTGAGACAACAAATGGCCGGGGGTGAACATGGGTTCAATTAGCGACGTTCTCGCCGCTCTGCGGCAGGCGCCGACCAACGTCGACCGTGGCACCCTGTTTGAGCAGCTGATGGTCCGCTACTTCCAGCTCGACCCCGCCTTGGCCCAGCAGTATGACGAGGTCTGCCGCTGGATCGACTGGGAAGGCCGGGCCGGCAAGCCGGACACCGGTATCGACCTGGTGGCCCGGGAGCGTGACACCGGCAATCTCACCGCGATCCAATGCAAGTTCTACGAACCTGGCCACCTGCTCGCCAAGAGCGACATCGACTCGTTCTTCACCGCCTCGGGCAAGAAACCGTTCACCAACCGGGTGATCATCTCCACCACCGACAAATGGGGCAAGAACGCCGAGGACGCCTTAGGCAATCAGCAGATCCCGGTGCAGCGGATCGGTATGGCCGACATCGCCGAAAGCCCCATCGACTGGGACATCGCCTGGCCGCAAGGCAACCTCGCCATCGGGTTGTCCCCCGCACAGAGGAAGCAGCCCCGCCCCTACCAGGTTGAGGCGATCGAGGCGGTCCTGGGCGGCTTCGCGGTGGGCAATGACCGAGGCAAACTCATCATGGCGTGCGGCACCGGAAAGACGTTCACCGCCCTGAAGATCGCCGAACGGATCGCTGAGGAGGCCGGCGGCAGCGCCCGCGTGCTGTTCCTGGTCCCGTCGATCTCGCTGCTCAGCCAGTCGCTGCGGGAGTGGACCGCGCAGTGCGAACTCGACATGCGGGCCTTCGGAGTGTGCTCAGACACCAAGGTGGGCAAGCTGCGCAGCATCGAAGACTTCAACGTCCACGACGTGCCGATCCCGGTCACCACCAACCCGGCCAAGCTTCGCGAGGAAATGGAGCACCGCAAGCGGGCCAAAGGCCTGACCGTGGTGTTCTCCACCTATCAGTCCCTGCCCACCGTGGCCGACGCCCAAGCCCTCGGAGTAGACCGCTTCGACCTTGTGGTGGCTGACGAATCCCACCGCACGACAGGGGTCACCCTGGCCGGTGACGACGAGTCGAACTTCGTGCGCATCCACGACGCCGACTACATCTGCGCCGCCCGCCGGCTATACATGACGGCGACCCCGCGAATCTTCGCCGAAACCGTCAAGGACAAGGCCGAGCAGTATTCCGCCGAGCTGGTGTCGATGGACGACGAGGTGCGCTACGGCCCGGAGTTCCATCACCTGTCGTTCGGCGATGCCGTCGAGCGCGGCCTGCTCACCGACTACAAGGTGCTGGTCCTCACCGTCGACGAGTCGGCCATCACCGCCCCCATGCAGCAACAACTCGCCGCCGAGGGCGAACTGCACCTCGATGACGCCTCAAAGATCGTCGGCTGCTGGAACGGCCTGGCCAAACGCGCCGGGGCCACCGCCGACGGCACCCCCAACTTCGCCGCCGACGACCCGCCGATGCAACGCGCAGTCGCCTTCGCCAAAGACATCGCCGCCTCCAAACAGCTGGCCAAGATGTTCCCGCGCGTGGTCTCGAGCTATCAGCAGACCCTCGACACCATGGAAGACCACGGGCACCCGGTCAGCGACACCAACCGCGGCCTGGTCTGCGACGTCCGCCACGTGGACGGCACCTACAACGCCCTGACCCGCAACGCCGAACTGGCGTGGCTCAAAGCCCCTGTGGTGGAGGGCGAATGCCGCATCCTGACCAACGCGCGGTGCCTCTCCGAAGGGGTTGATGTCCCCGCCCTGGACGCGGTGCTGTTCCTGCACCCTCGTAACTCCTTGGTGGACGTGGTGCAATCGGTGGGCCGGGTGATGCGGCTGTCCGCCGGCCAGGGTGGCGTCCGGTGACGGGGCCGGGGCGCTCGCCAGCGAGGAAA
>NZ_JAFMJZ010000246.1 GCF_017853185.1 Mycolicibacterium sp. | reverse complement strand
ATCGCAGTAAATATCCCTCCCCGAAGTTTGCTAGCAAACACTTGCGTAGTGAAACATGTTGTGCTACAACGTGATTCGCGTTGCGGCACAACGACATTCACGCGCGAATCATGTTGCAACACAACAAGATTGGCGAGCGCATGAGAATGACGTGTGTTGTGTGCAAGCGCAACTACTCGGCGACGCGCCGCGACTCCAAGACGTGTTCACCGTCATGTCGTCGTCGCAAGGCTAATGGCGCGAAAGCTGGGGCCGGCGCTCCCGAGTCGCCGGTGTTCAACGATGGCAACTCGCTGATGAAGGCGACCCGCGCGGAACTCGACGCCGCGGGCAAGCTCGACTCTATGCTCGGCCAGCAGGCGCTGACGTTGGTGGCCCGGATGGAGGACACCGACACGCCGGCGGGCATCGCGTCGTTGTCGCGGGAGTTGCGCGCAGTGATGGCCGCGGCTCTCGGATCGTCGGCGTCCGGCGCGAAGCCACAGCAGGACAGCGTCGACCAGCTGAAGGCGCGCCGGGATGCGAAGCGTTCCGGTTAGACCGGTTCTCGTCCCACCGGCCTACGCCAACTTTCCCGAGTACGTCGAGACCCTCGGCCCCGAGGTCTGCGAGCTAGCGGCGCTCGCCGGTCTGCCGCCGGATCCTGAGCAGGAGATGGCGCTTAACGTGCTGTTCGCGTTGTCGCCGAATCCGCTCGTGTCGGCGGTGTTTGAGTTCGCGCTGATCTGCGCGCGCCAGAACATGAAGACGGCACTGTTCCAGCAGGCAGCACTGGGTTGGCTGTTCGTCACTGATCAGCGTCTGGTCGTTTGGTCGTCGCACGAGATGGACACGACCAATGAGGCATTCGAGGACATCGTGAACATGATCGAGGGCACGCCGGTGCTCTCGAAACGACTGGATCCAGACTTCGGCAAGGATCCCGGCATCAAGCGCGGCAACGGCAAAGAGCTGATCAAGCTGCGGCCGAGCGACGAATGCCCCTATGGCCAGCGCATCAAGTTCAAGGCCAGGACCAAAGGCGGCGCCCGCGGCCTTACCGGCAACAAGATCATTCTGGACGAGGCGTATGCGCTGAAGCGGGCGCACATGGGATCACTGCTGCCGACGCTGTCGGCGGTCAAGGATCCACAGGTCGTTTATGGCTCGTCTGCCGGGCACGCCGATTCCGAGGTGTTGCGCGGCATTCGCGACCGCGGCCGGGCCGGATCCAGTCCGCGCCTGGGCTACATGGAGTTCTGCGCACCGACCGATACCTGCGAGTCGCCGACTTGCACCCACGCGCTCAGCGTCGAGGGATGCGCGCTCGATGACATCGAGATGGTGCGTCTCGCGAATCCGGCACTAGAGCGGCGCATCACCCTCGGCTATATCCAAGCCGAGCGCGAGGCCCTGCCGCCGGCCGAGTTCGCCCGGGAACGGCTGGGCTGGTGGGACGAGCCGGACACCGCCGGCGAGTCGGTGATCGGCCCCGAGTTGTGGGCGCCGCTGGCCGATCCGCTGTCCGAGCCGATCGATCCGGTCGCGTTCGGCGTGTACGTGAAGCTGGACCGCACGCAGTCAGCGATCGGCGTTGTTGGCCGCCGCGCGGACGGGAAGCTCCACGTCGGCGTCGTCCCCGCGGTGCGCGGCAAGGCCATCGACTCACTGCCGGGCACGGCGTGGATCCCCGACCGGGTGCGCGAGCTGGCGCAGGAGTGGAAACCGTGCGCGGTCGTCATCGATCCACACTCGGCGGCCGGCTCGCTAATCACCACGATTGAGGGCCTCGGCGTCGAAGTGGTCAAGTCCAACGCCACCGACCTGACCAAAGCGTGCGGAGCGTTCTACGACGCCGTCACCGCCGACCGCGACAGCGACGACAGCCTGCGCCACCGCGGCGCCGGACCACTAGCCCGCGCGGTGACCTCGGCCAAAAAGCGCGAACTATCCGACGCCTGGGCCTGGGACCGCAAGGACCGCGACAGCGACATAACCCAGCTGATGGCCGTCACGCTCGCTTTGCACGGATTCACCGAGTTCGGCGCCCGAGCCACTGTCGACGTCGATGCGTGGCAACCGTTCTGGACCTGATGAGGAGACCACTCGTGACCCCGACCCGATCGGTATTCGCCGCCGCCGCCTTGGCGGTCGTGGTGGCGATTGCTCTGATCTGCGCAGGCGTCGCGATCCTCGCCGGCACCGGCTGGACGCTCATCGCCGCGGGCGCGCTCATCGGTCCGACCGCTGTCGGCGGCGCGTGGGTGCTGCTGCGTGACGCCGGCGAGGCCACCGGATGAACCTGCTCGACCGCCTGATCGGTGCGCGCCAGCCCGAGCGGATGACCGTCGACGAGTACGCCGATCTCTACAACTCGTTCGCGTTCGGCGGCATCGGCTACGGCTACAACGGCGGCCCACTCAGCACCGGCGTGCAGCAGACACTGGCCGGTGGCAGCCAGGTGGAGATGGCGCCCAACACGTTTGTCGGGCTGGCCACGCAGGCCTATGCCGCCAACGGTGTCGTGTTCGCGTGCATGTTGGTGCGTCAGCTGGTGTTCTCGTCGGTGCGATTCCGCTGGCAGCGCATCCTCGACGGCAAGCCGTCGGATATGTTCGGGTCACCCGAGCTGCGGATCCTTGAGCGACCGTGGGTCGGCGGAACGACACAGGACATGCTCTCGCGCATGATCCAAGACGCCGACCTTGCCGGCAATTCCTACTGGACCATCATCGACAACGAGTTCGTTCGGATGCGCCCGGACTGGGTCGACGTCGTTGTCGAGGAGCGCATGGTGCGCGGCGGACCCGGCGAGGTCGGCGGCGGACAAGTCGGCTGGCGCAAGGTCGGCTACCTGTACCACGAGGGCGGCCGGGGCAACATGGCCAAGTCGGTCGCGTTCCTGGCCAGCGAGGTTGTCCACTACGCGCCGATTCCCGACCCGCTGGCCAGCTACCGCGGCATGTCGTGGCTGACACCGATCCTGCGCGAGATCCAAGCCGATCAGGCGATGACGCAGCACCAGTCGAAGTTCTTTAGCAACGGCGCGACCGTCAACATGATCATTAAGCACGCGCCGACTGCGGATCCCGAGGCGGTGCGCCGGTGGGCCGAGCAGATGGAGTCCAAGCACGGCGGCGTCGGCAACGCCTGGAAAAACCTCAACCTGTACCCCGGCG
>NZ_JAFMJZ010000245.1 GCF_017853185.1 Mycolicibacterium sp. | reverse complement strand
GGCTAACACCGTCCGGGGGTTCAAATCCCTCCGCCACCGCGGTTGGGGTGGGTTTTAGGGGCCCCGATGCGTTTCTATCGCCGGTGTCTGTGCGGTGCAGTAGCTAAGCGCTTTCTTCGGCGCAGCAGCGGAGTTGCGCGAACGGTTTCGAGTGCGAGTCGCGGAGAGTCACTCGTGCGCATGACCGTCAGGTCGTCGGCGAGGGAGCCGGTATCGGAGAGGAATCGGGCCAGCACCGCGGGAGGTACTCGCTCGAACAGACGATAGAACGTCTCCGGCGCACGTTCAGGACGACTGCGCAGATACGACAGGAAGATGGTGTCCAGCGCTACGGTGCGTGGACTCCGCGCGGCGGGAGGCTCGGCGTATCCGCCCTCGCGCAGTGCAGCGATCACACGCGGAGCGAACTCGTGGACGAACCGCTGCACTGCCAGAAAGGCATATCCGGTCGAGGGTTTGGCATGTCCACCTGCGGTGCCGATGCGCACGATTCGCGGACTCGGCCATGCGTCGAACGGTGCTGTCGTCATGGGGATCACTCCGGCCTCGCGCGAGACCGTCTGTAACGCGGAATGGGGCAGTCGCTGCGCGAGCCAGGTCTCGATAGCCGTCTCGTACACCTCGTCGGGCAGGACCCGCTCGGTGAAAAACGTGCTTTCGACGAGAGCAGTGTGTGCGTCGAAGGGCAACACATAGACGAAGTGGATTCCGTGGGCCTGTGTGACATCGAAATCCATGAGCGTCGCGGTGTCGACCTCGAAGACCGGCTCGGTGCTGCGGATGACCCGGCCGCGGAAGTGCTGCAACAGGTGGACGTCCTGGTCGCCATCGGTAGCGCGCGGCAGTTCTGGTGGCCGCGAGTCCATTGCCAGGCGTGCGCTGAGCACGCCTGTGCTGGTCTGTACCGCGACACGGTCGCCGAGATCCTCGACGTGCTCGACCGTCACGCCGAGCATGAACTCGACGCTGTTGCCTGCGGACACGAGACGCTGGAGCGCCAGTTCGTAGAAGCGCTCGCCGGGGATGCAGCAGTACGTGAGTCCCGGTGCTGAGCGCAGTGCCTCGGCGCCACCGTTGCGGACGCGCCAGTGGGTCCAGCGGTGGGTGATCGCCGCCTCGAATGCGTGCGGCACCAGATCGAAGAAACTCCACGTGCGGTCGGTGCCGCTCAGTACTTCGCGTGGATCGACGAGCAGGATCCGGGTGTTGGTCGGCAGGCCGGCGTCGAGCAGAGCCACCGCGAGTGAAAGTCCGGACAGCCCCGCGCCCGCGATGATCACATCGGCGTCGAGCGCCGGTCCCGCACCGGGCTCCGTCATCTGAGTCCCTTCCCTGGGCGCAGGGGTCATTACTCTCCGGTGAAGTTCGGCGGCCGCTTCTCGAACATCGATGCCATCGCCTCTTTGAGGTCCTTCGACGGCAGGAACGCGGAGTTCCACGCCGCGACGTAGCGCAGGCTGGCGGCGACCGCGTCGGTGCGCCCCTCGTTGAGGACGTCCTTGGTGCCCCGCACCGCCAGCGGCGAGTTGGCGGCGATCTCGGCGGCGGTGGCGTGCGCGGCGGCCAGACAGGCCTCCGGATCCGGCAGCA
The DNA here is from genome assembly GCF_017853185.1 of Mycolicibacterium sp. Classification (GTDB taxonomy): domain Bacteria; phylum Actinomycetota; class Actinomycetes; order Mycobacteriales; family Mycobacteriaceae; genus Mycobacterium. Next base: position 1,573 of record NZ_JAFMJZ010000245.1, on the reverse strand, counting down.
CGTCGTTGACCAGGCCGATCTTCTCGGCCCGGTGGGCGTCGATGTCCTTGCCGGTCAGCGCCAGCTCACGCAGATGGCCGTCGGAGAGGATGTAGGGCAGCCGGGCCAGGCTGCCCACGTCGGCCACGATCGCCAGCTTGACCTCGCGCACCGAGAACTTCGCGTCGGCGCTGGCGTAGCGGATGTCCGCTGCGCTGATCAGGTCGACGCCGCCGCCGATGCACCAGCCGTGCACCGCGGCGACGGTGGGGGTGCGGCATTCGGCGACCGCGGTGATCGAGTCCTGCAACTGCTTGACCATCGTGTGGAAGTTGGTCCGCGAGCGAGCCGATGCTTCCCCGCCGCCCGCCGACGGAAGGCTGGGTCCCATGGCCATCAGGTCCAGCCCGAAGGAGAAGTGCTTGCCCGAGCCGGTGATGACGATCGCCCGCACCTGCGGATCGGCGTCGAGTTCGGCGAAGACGACCGGCATCTCTTTCCAGAACGCCGGCCCCATGGCATTGCCCTTGCCCGGACCCAGCAGGGTCACCTGGGCGACGTTGTCCTTGATCTCAACGGCGAGTGCCTCGTAGCTGCTCATGGCCACAGGCTACGACGGGCGTCAGGCGCCTTCAGTGGCGACCCAGGACCTTGCGAAGGCAAGGAATGCGTCGTTCTCTTCGGGGGCGCCGATGGTGACCCGGGCCCCGTCGTTGCCATAAGGGCGGACCAGCACCTTGGCCTCGGCTGCCTCGTGCGCGAAGCGCGCGGTGCGCTCGCCCAGTGGGAACCAGATGAAGTTCGCCTGCGACGGCGGGAAGGTGTAGCCGAGGCCGGCTAACTCCGCCGTGACCCGGCGGCGTTCGGCGACCACCGCGTCGGTGCGCTCCAGCAGTTCATCAGCCGCCTGCAGCGAGGCGATCGCGGCGGCCTGGGCCAGGGTGCTGACGGTGAACGGCACGTAGACCTTGCCCAGTGCGGTGATGATCTCCGGATCGCCCACGGCGTAACCCACCCGGGCTCCGGCCATGCCGTAGGCCTTCGAAAAGGTGCGCAGCACAACGACATTGCTGTAGTTGTCAGCCAGTCCCAGGCTGTCCGGAACCATCCCGTCGCGGATGTACTCGACGTAGGCCTCGTCGATGACGATGAGGATGTCCGACGGCACCGCGGCCACGAACCGGGCCAGTTCGTCGGGGTCGACCACCGTGGAGGTGGGGTTGTTCGGATTGCAGACGAAGATCAGCCGGGTCCGGTCGGTGACCGCGGCCAGCATCGCGTCGAGGTCGAAAGTCTCATCGCGCAGCGGAACCTGGACCGGGGTGGCGCCGGCCACCCGGACCTGCAGTGGGTACACCTCGAAACTGCGCCATCCGAAGACCACCTCGTCGCCCAGGCTGCAAGTTATCTGGATCAGCTGCTGACACAGGCTCACCGAGCCGCAGCCCACGGCGATGCGGTCGATTCCGAAGTCCCCGTCGGCGCCGAGGTGCTCGGAGAGCTGCTCCTTGAGCTCCATCTGGCCGTTGTCGGGATAGCGGTTGAGGTTCTCGGTGGCCGCCAGGATCGCCTCCCGGACACCGGGCAGCGGACC
>NZ_JAFMJZ010000086.1 GCF_017853185.1 Mycolicibacterium sp. | reverse complement strand
TCGGTCACCGACCTCACCGTCGAGCTGAAGAAGCCGGCCAGCGCGGCGGAGATCAACGCGGCGCTCAAGGCCGCCGCCGAAGGCAAGCTCAAGGGCATCCTGAAGTACTACGACGCCCCGATCGTGTCCAGCGACATCGTCACCGACCCGCACAGCTCGATCTTCGACGCCGGCCTGACCAAGGTGATCGACAACCAGGCCAAGGTGGTGTCCTGGTACGACAACGAATGGGGCTACTCCAACCGGCTGGTCGACCTGGTCGCACTGGTCGGCAAGTCGCTCTAGCGATGGCGGTCAAGAGCCTCGCCGACCTGCTCGCCGAGGGCGTCGCCGGTCGGGGAGTCCTGGTGCGCTGCGATCTCAACGTCCCGCTGGCCGACGGTGTCATCACCGACCCGGGCCGCATCGACGCCTCGGTTCCGACGCTGGCGGCTCTCGCCGACGCCGGCGCCAAGGTGATCGTGACCGCACACCTGGGCCGGCCCAAGGACGGCCCGGACCCCAAGCTGTCGCTGGCCCCGGTGGCCGCGGCGCTCGGGGAGCGGCTGGGCCGGCACGTCCAGTTGGCCGGCGATGTGGTCGGCACCGATGCGCTGGCCCGGGCCGAGGGCCTGACCGACGGTGATGTGCTGCTGCTGGAGAACATCCGCTTCGACCCCCGGGAAACCAGCAAGGACGACGCCCAGCGTCTGGCGATGGCCAAATCGCTTGCCGAACTCGTCGGTGATGACGGCGCCTTCGTCTCCGACGGCTTCGGGGTGGTGCACCGCAAGCAGGCCTCGGTCTACGACGTGGCCACGCTGCTGCCGCACTACGCCGGCAACCTGGTGGCCACCGAGGTCAAGGTGCTCGAGCAGCTCACCAGTGCCGGCGAGCGGCCGTACGCCGTGGTGCTCGGCGGCTCGAAGGTCTCCGACAAGCTGGCGGTGATCGAGAACCTCGCCAAGAAGGCCGACAGCCTCATCATCGGCGGTGGCATGTGCTTCACCTTCCTTGCCGCGCAAGGGGTTCAGGTCGGCAAGTCGTTGCTGCAGGAGGAGATGATCGACACCTGCCGACGGCTGCTCGAGGAGTACGGTGACGTCATCCACCTGCCGGTCGACATCGTCGTCGCGAGCGAGTTCTCCGCCGACTCCGAGCCGGAGCGGGTGCACGCCGACAAGATCCCGGCCGACAAGATGGGCCTGGACATCGGACCCAGTTCGGTGAAGCGCTTCAGCACGCTGCTGTCCAACGCCCGCACCATCTTCTGGAACGGGCCGATGGGCGTCTTCGAGTTCCCCGCGTTCGCGGCCGGCACCCGCGGCGTCGCCGAAGCCATCATCGACGCCACCGCCAAGGGTGCGTTCAGCGTGGTCGGCGGCGGCGACTCGGCGGCCGCGGTGCGACTGCTCGGCCTGCCGGAGGACGGTTTCTCGCACATTTCAACCGGCGGCGGGGCCTCTCTGGAATACCTTGAGGGCAAGACCCTTCCGGGTATCGAAATCCTCAACTAGGAGCGAACGTCGAATGTCGCGTAAACCGCTGATCGCGGGCAACTGGAAGATGAACCTCAATCACTTCGAGGCCAACGCGCTGGTGCAGAAGATCGCTTTCTCGTTGCCGGACAAGTACTTCGCCAAGGTCGACGTCACTATCCTTCCGCCGTTCACCGACCTGCGCAGCGTGCAGACCGCAGTCGACGCCGACAAGCCGTTGCTCACCTACGGCGCCCAGGATCTGTCCCCGCACGACTCGGGTGCCTACACCGGTGACATCAGCGGGGCGTTCCTGGCCAAGCTCGGCTGCACCTACGTGGTCGTCGGACACTCCGAGCGCCGGACCTACCACCATGAGGACGATGCGACCGTGGCGGCGAAGGCGGCCGCCGCCTTCCGGCACGGCCTGATCCCGATCGTCTGCATCGGCGAGCATCTCGAGGTCCGCGAAGCCGGCAACCACGTCGCGCACAACATCGCCCAGTTGCGCGGCTCGCTGGCCGGACTGACCGAGGAGCAGTTGGCCACCGTGGTCATCGCCTACGAGCCGGTCTGGGCGATCGGCACCGGCCGGGTGGCCAGCGCCGCCGACGCCCAGGAGGTGTGCGGCGCGATCCGTGCCGAGCTGGCCGACATCGCCTCGGCGAAGGTGGCCGACGGCGTGCGGGTGCTCTATGGCGGCTCGGTCAACGCCAAGAACGTCGGCGAGATCGTCGGCCAGCCGGATGTGGACGGCGCCCTGGTCGGCGGTGCGTCGCTGGAGGGCGAGCAGTTCGCCACCCTGTCGGCCATCGCCGCAGGTGGACCCCTTCCCTAAACCCCCCCTGCCCTGAACGGGCCGTCCGACCAGGTAACCTGATAGCCATGATTCTGGCCCTGCAGATCCTGCTGGTGATCACCAGTGTGTTCGTGGTCCTGCTCGTGCTGCTGCACCGGGCCAAGGGCGGCGGTCTGTCCTCGCTGTTCGGCGGCGGTGTGCAGTCCAGCCTGTCCGGATCGACCGTGGTGGAGAAGAACCTCGACCGGCTGACCTACTTCGTCACCGGTATCTGGCTGGTCTCCGTCATCGGCATCGCGCTGCAGATCAAGTACTCCTGAGCGGCTCGATCGGCGGCGGAGTCCAACTGCCGTCGAGTACCGCCTGACCCGGCACATACACCCGCAGATACGCGCTGAACTCGCCGTCCGGAACGGGCAGCCAGTTGGCGCCCGGGTCGGCGGGATCCTGCCGGGAGAAGACGATGTCGACCGAGCCGTCCGGCCGGTGCACGAGTTCGCCGGGGCGGCTGCTGCTGATGCTGTAACGGTTCAGCGGATTGCGGACGAACGCACCGGCGGGATCGTAGACGGTGACCGACCAGAACGCCCCGGCCGGCGGTTCCTGTCCCGCGGCGAAATGCATGACGTAGTTATGGGAACCGTTGAGCGGCAACAGATACCGGTCGAGCAGCCCCGCCGAGTAGACCGCCTCGTCCGGGATGTTCGCCCACGGCCCGACGAAGGCGACCCCGGCGCGCAACTGGTAGTCGGTGCCGTACTGGCCGATCTTCGGATCGGTGATGCCCCACCCGCGATGGGCCAGCGCCGACTCGTACTGGGCCAGGCCGGACAGCAGGGGGAGTAGGACCGTGGCCGCACGCACGGCCAGGTCGACCGCCACGGCGGCCAGTGGGCCCAGATGCGCATCGGCCACCCGCAATCCCGGGCCGACGCCGATCTGCGCCAACGCCTGCAGCCGGGCGGCATCGGTGGCGGGCGGCGGGTTGACCTCCATCGCCGCGCTGATCGCATCGAGCAGTGCCAGGCCGGTGGGCGGGTCCGTCCTGGCCGGTGGGGCCGCGGCGGAGCCCGACGGGGTCAACCGGAACTGGTTCATCAGGGCGATGGCCTGCTGCTGATCGGCCGCGTCGCCGGCCAGGGTGCGACCGAGGATCACCATGTTCCGGTAGGGCACCGTGACGGTCTGCGCGCCGGGAACCGTGATCTGCGGTCCGCCGTCCCAGGTGATCGCGAAGGTGCCCGGTCCGGAGCCGGTGGCACGCGCCCCGATGTAGTCGACGACGTTGGTGTACGGGTCGATCAGTTGGAAGCTGAAGTAACGGTCGCCCATATCCGGAAATGACAGCACCACCGGTCCGCCGCCGAGGTCCAGAACGCCGCGGGAGTAGAAGGTGTCGGCGTTGGGCCGCCAGATCGGGACGCCGTCCGGATCGGCGAAACGGGTGCGCAGCGTGATGGTGTTCAGACTGGTCGCCTCGGCGCGGAACTTCTCGAACTCCAGCAGTGGGTAGCCGTAGACGTAGGCCTGCATGGCAGCCACGGCGGCCTGGATCGGGCCGGGCGCGTGGGTATGGGCGGCGGGAACCTTGGTCGCGTGCGCCGACGGCGTCACAACAGTGCGGGCGGTGCGCGCCGCGGCCGGGCGGGGATGCCGCGCAGGCGGCGCGGCCGCAGCCCGCCGGGCCTGATCTGCCCGATGACCCGCCTCATCGCCCGGTGCCGCCGCGGCCACTGCGGGCAGTGCCAGTGCCGCGCCCAGTCCGGCGGCCGCCAGCGCGGTTCTCAGCAGCAGGCGGCGACCCGTCACGCGGCTGCCTCCAGTCTTTGAGCCCCCGCGCCGGATACTACGGCGGATCGCCGCGGTGACAGACCCGGTTGGGCGGCAAAAGTCGCGGGTTGTTCCACCGGCACCGATACTTGTGCCATGGCGCAACCCGACGTGACGCTGGAACCGATCGGGGCGGTCTATCGCACGGCGGTCGGCCGGGAGGCCACCGAACCGATGCGCGAGGACATCAGGCTGCTCGGTGCGATGCTGGGTGACACCGTGCGCGAGCAGAACGGGCCGGCGGTGTTCGATCTCGTCGAGCGGGCCCGGGTGGAGTCGTTCCGGGTGCGCCGCTCGGAGATCGACCGCGCCGAGATGGCCCGGATGTTCTCTGGTGTGGACATCCATCAGGCCATCCCGGTGATCCGGGCGTTCAGCCATTTCGCGCTGCTGGCCAATGTCGCCGAGGACATCCACCGGGAGCGCCGCCGTGAGGTGCACGTGACGGCGGGCGAACCCGCCCCGGCCAGCACCCTGGCCGCGACCTATCGCAAACTCGACGCCGCCCGCCTCGACGCCCGCACCGTCGCAGACGAACTGCACGGCGCATGCGTGTCGCCGGTCATCACCGCCCATCCCACCGAGACCCGGCGCCGGACGGTGTTCGACACCCAGAATCACATCACCCGGCTGATGCGGCTGCGAATGCACGGTCAGTACCAGACCGATGACGGCCGCGCGGTCGAGACGGAGTTGCGCCGCCAGATCCTCACGCTGTGGCAGACGGCGCTGATCCGGTTGTCGCGGTTGAAGATTCAGGACGAGATCGAATCGGGACTGCGGTATTACCGCGCCGCTTTTTTCGAGGTGATCCCGAAGGTCAATGCCGAGGTGCGCAATGCCCTGCGCAGCAGGTGGCCGGACGCCGAACTGCTGGACCGGCCGATGGTGCGGCCGGGCTCCTGGATCGGGGGAGACCGGGACGGCAATCCCAATGTCACCGCCGACGTGGTGCGGCTGGCCACCGGTAGCGCCGCCTTCACCGCACTGGCGCACTACTTCGACGAACTGCTCATCCTCGAGCAGGAGTTGTCGATGTCGGCCAGGCTGGTGCATGTCACCGATGATCTGATCCGGCTCGCCGAGGCGTGCGCGGAGCCCGAGCGCGGTGACGAACCCTACCGGCGCGCGGTGCGGGTGATCCGGGCCCGGCTGACAGCGACGGCGTCCGATGTCCTGGACCGGCTGCCCGAGCATGTGCTGGATCTCGAGTTGCCCGCGTATCGCGGTCCCGGCGAATTCGCCGCCGACCTGGCCGTCATCGACTCCTCGCTGCGTGCGCACGGCAGCGCGCTGCTGGCCGATGACCGGCTGGCCCGGCTGCGGGATGCGCTGGACGCGTTCGGCTTCCATCTCTGCGGCCTGGACATGCGGCAGAACTCCGAGACCCACGAACAGGTGATCGCCGAACTGCTGCGCTGGGCCGGGGTGCACGGCGACTACGCGTCGCTGCCCGAGGAGAAACGGGTCGAGTTGCTCGTCGCGGAACTGTCCACCCGGCGACCGCTGGTGCGCGAGGACTCCGACCTCTCGGAGTTGGCCCGCAAGGAACTCGACATCGTCGGCGCGGCGGCCCGGGCGGTGCGCACACTCGGGGATGCAGCGGTGCCGACCTACATCATCTCGATGTGCCAGTCGGTGTCAGACATGCTCGAGGCAGCCTTGTTGCTCAAAGAGGCCGGTCTGCTTGATGTTTCCGGTCCGAACCCCTATGCGCCGGTCGGCATCGTGCCGTTGTTCGAGACCATCGAGGACCTGCGCCGCGGTTCGGCCATCCTGGAGGCGGCGCTGGACCTTCCGGTCTACCGGGGCATGGTCGACGCGCGTGAGCGGACCCAGGAAATCATGCTGGGCTACTCCGACTCCAACAAGGACGGTGGCTACCTCGCGGCCAACTGGGCGCTGTACCGCGCCGAACTCGACCTGGTGGAGTCGGCACGAAAGACCGGAATCAGGTTGCGGCTCTTCCACGGCCGTGGCGGCACCATCGGCCGCGGCGGCGGACCCAGCTACGACGCGATCCTGGCCCAGCCGCCCGGGTCGGTCAACGGTTCGCTACGGCTGACCGAACAGGGCGAGGTCATCGCCGCCAAGTACGCCGAACCGCGGATCGCGCACCGCAACCTGGAGAGCCTGATCGCCGCCACTCTGGAGTCGACCCTGCTCGACGTCGAAGGCCTCGGCGCGGCGGCCGAACCGGCCTACCGGGTGCTCGATGAACTCGCCGAACTGGCGCAGCGGTCCTACGCCGAACTGGTCCATGAGACACCGGGATTCGTCGAGTACTTCAAGGCCTCGACGCCGGTCAGCGAGATCGGATCACTGAACATCGGCAGCCGCCCGACCTCGCGTAAGCAGACCACGTCGATCTCCGATCTGCGCGCCATCCCGTGGGTGCTGGCCTGGAGCCAGTCGCGGGTGATGCTGCCCGGCTGGTACGGCACCGGAAGCGCGCTGGAGCAGTGGATCGCCGGCGACGAGAAACGGGTCGCGGTGCTGCGCGACCTCTACGAGAAGTGGCCCTTCTTCCGGACCGTCCTGTCCAACATGGCTCAGGTGCTGGCCAAGTCGGACATGGGTCTGGCCGCCCACTATTCGGAACTCGTCGACGACGCCGAACTGCGTCATCGGGTGTTCGGCAAGATCAGCGCCGAACACGACCGCACGATCCGGATGCACAAGCTGGTGACCGGTCACGACGATCTGCTGGCCGACAATCCGGCGCTGGCCCGGTCGGTGTTCAACCGGTTCCCGTATCTCGAACCGCTCAACCACCTGCAGGTCGAGTTGTTGAGGCGGTACCGCTCCGGTGACGACGAGGATCTGGTGCAGCAGGGCATCCTGCTCACCATGAGCGGTCTGGCCTCGGCGCTGCGTAACAGCGGCTAGGGCTGACCGCCGCGCTTGAGCGCACCGAGGACACCCCGAACCGCCGACTCGGCGGCCCCCAGCGGCGCGGTGAGCACTTCGCTGACGCTCACCACCCGCTCCAGTCGGGTGACGATCGCCTCCATCCGGGTCACCACCGCCGCGAGTCGGGGCGCGAGTTCGTCGATCTTGGTCAGCGTCGAGTTGAAGACGACGAGGGTCTCCTCGAAGTACTTCATCGTCCCGTCCATACCGCCGATGGTGGTGTTGAGCCCGGCCAGCGTCTCGCCCACGCCGGTCAGCAGCGTGTCGAGCTGCTCGACGGTGACGTCGGCGTTCAGTGCGGCCTGGGCGAGGGTCTTGAGGCGGTCCGTGGGACTGCGTGGTGGGGTTCTGTCCGCCATGGCGTCAGTGTGTCAGCTTCGCCGCGGCCGCGGTGTCGAGTAGCCACACGGTGGCATCACGACCGAGGGCGCCGGCCGCGGGGATGTCGTCCGCCGCGGCACCGCCGATCGCGGCGGCCACCGCGTCCGCTTTGGCCTCCCCGGACACCACCAGCCATACCTGCCGGGAGCGGCGCACCGCCGGCAGGGTCAGGGTGATGCGGCGCGGCGGCGGCTTGGGGGAGTCGGTCACTGCGACCACCATGCGCTGCGTCTCGCGCACCGCGGGGGTGTGCGGGAACAACGAATTGACGTGTCCCTCGCCGCCCATTCCCAGCAGGTGGACGTCGAAATCCGGTGTGGGCGAACCGGATTCGGCCAATGCGGCCAGGGTGTCCTGATAGGCCGCGGCCGCGGCGCCGATGTCGTCGCCGAACTCGCTGTCGCTGGCCGGCATCGGGTGGATGTTGCCGGCCGGTATCTCGATGTGGTCCAGCAGTGCCTCGCGGGCCTGCAGTTCGTTGCGCTCGGCGTCGTCGAGCGGCAGGTAGCGGTCATCACCCCAGAACAGGTGCACCCGCGACCAGTCGACCGGATGCGAACCGAGTCGTTTGAGCAGTGCGATGCCGGTGCCGCCACCGGTGAGCACGATCATCGCCGCACCGCGTTCGGCGATTGCGGTGTCGATCGCGGCGGCCAGGCGATCGCCGGCGGCATCCACCAGGGCCTCGGTGTCGGGGTAGGTCGCGACGATGACGCTCATCTCAGGCGTACACGACCTTGTCGATCCCCTGCAGCGCCTCGTAGTAGATCTCGTCGGCATCGAGCCGGCGCAGATCCTCGGCCAGGCATTCCCGGGTCTCCCGCCGCGCCAGCGGCAGCAGCGCCGCGGGCCGGCCGGTGCGGCTCAGCGTGGCGGTCGTCCCGTTCTGCGGCCGGCTGAGCGTGATGGTCTGGCTCTGCTGGATGAGCTCGACCGACAGATCACCCACCACGCGGCGCACCGGTCCGTCGATCCGGGCCGCCAGCCAGCCGGCCAGGATGTCCAGCGCGGGTTCGTCCTTCAGGCCCGACACCAGCGCCCCGGTGACCGGCTCGTGCGGCGGCTGATCCAGCGCGGAGGCCAGCAGTGCGCGCCAGTAGGTGATCCGGCTCCAGGCCAGGTCGGTGTCGCCCCGGGTGTAACCCGTCAACCGGCTGCGCAACGTGGCCAGCGGGTCCTCGCTCCCGGTGGCGTCGGTGATCCGGCGAATCGCCAAGCGGCCCAGCGGATCCTCGGCGGGAACTGCAGGGGCGTTCCCCGGCCACCACGCCACCACCGGGGTGTCGGGCAACAGGAAGGGCAGCACCACACTGCTGGCGTGCGCCGCCAGCGGCCCATGGGTGCGCAGCACGACGACCTCGCCGGCCCCGGCATCGCCGCCGACCCGGAGCTGGCCGTCCAGGCGCGGTTCGGAGGCCAACCGGTCGACCGGCACCACGACGATGATGCGGCAGGGGTGTTCCCGGCTGGCGGCCACCGCGGCTTCGATGGCGTCCTCCAGGATCCCCTCGGTGTCGGGGGCGACCACCAGTGACAGCACCCGGCCCAGGGTGATCGCGCCGCCTTCCTCGCGCAGCGAGATGATCCGCTTGTTGATCTCGTTGGTGGTGGTCTCGGGGAGATCGACGATCATCGGAGTGCACCTCTCATGGACGCCGCCATTCCCGGCCGGAGCGCTGCAGCATCTCGAACGCCGACGCCGGACCCCAGGTGCCCGATTCGTACGGATCCGGCTTGCCGTGGGTGGCCCAGTAGTCCAGCACCGGATCCAGGATCTCCCAGGACATTTCGACTTCGGCATTGGTCGGGAACAGTGAGGGTTCTCCGAGTAGGACATCCAGAATCAGCCGCTCATAGGCCTCGGGGGAGTCCTCGGCGAAGGCCGAACCGTAGGAGAAGTCCATGTTGACGTCGCGGACCTCCATCGCACTGCCCGGCACCTTGGAGCCGAAGCGCAGCGTGATGCCTTCATCCGGCTGTACCCGGATCACCAGCGCGTTCTGGCCGAGTTCCTCGGTCATGGTGGCGTCGAACGGCAGATGGGGCGCCCGTTTGAACAGCAGGGCGATCTCAGTCACCCTGCGGCCCAATCGTTTTCCGGTGCGGAGATAGAACGGCACCCCGGCCCAGCGCCGGGTGTCGACCTCCAGGGTGATCGCCGCGAAGGTCTCGGTGACCGAGGTCTTGGAGAAGCCGTCCTCGTCGAGCAGGCCGACCACCTGCTGCCCGCCCTGCCATCCGGAGGTGTACTGCCCACGCGAGCTGGTCAGGTCCAGCGGCTGTTCCAGCTTGGTGGCCGAGAGCACTTTGATCTTCTCGGCCCGCACCTCCGCGGGCTGAAAGCTGACCGGTTCCTCCATGGCCGTCAGCGCCAGCAGTTGCAGGAGGTGATTCTGGATCACGTCACGGGCCGCACCGATGCCGTCGTAGTAGCCGGCCCGTCCGCCCAGGCCGATGTCCTCGGCCATGGTGATCTGCACGCTGTCGACGTAGTGGCTGTTCCAGATCGGTTCGTAGAGTTCGTTGGCGAACCGCAGCGCCAGCACGTTCTGCACCGTCTCCTTGCCCAGGTAATGGTCGATGCGGAACACCGACTCCTCCGGGAAGACGCTGTTGACCACCTTGTTGAGTGCGATGGCGCTCTGCAGGTCATGGCCGAACGGCTTCTCGATGACGACCCGGCTCCAGCGCCCATCCTTCGGATTGGCCAGACCGGACCTCTTGAGCTGTTCGGTCACCACCGGAAAGGCATTCGGCGGGATGGACAGATAGAAGGCGTGGTTACCGCCGGTGCCGCGCTCGACGTCGAGCTTGTCCAGCGCCTGGGCAAGCCGGTCGAAGGATTCGTCGTCGTCGAAACTGCCCTGTACGAAGCGGATTCCCTCGGCGAGCCGGTCCCAGATCTCCTGGCGGAAGGGCGTTCGCGCATGTTCCTTGACCGCGTCGTAGACGATCTTGCCGAAGTCCTCGTCGGCCCAGTCCCGGCGGGCGAAACCCACCAGCGCGAACGACGGCGGCAGCAGACCCCGGTTGGCCAGGTCGTAGATCGCCGGCATCAGCTTCTTGCGGGACAGATCGCCGGTCACGCCGAAGATGACCACGCTGCACGGCCCGGCGATCCGCGGCATGCGCTTATCTCGCTTGTCCCGCAACGGGTTATGCCAGCCCTGCCCGGGGTCGGGGGACTGAGTCGCCGGACTCATTTCGATGCGGCGTCCAGTTGACCCTGTGTTGCGTCCAGCAGTTCCTGCCATGACTTCTCGAACTTGTCGACGCCGTCGTCCTCAAGGAAGTTGAAGACGTCGTCCAGGTCGATGCCGACCGCCGTCAGATCGTCGAACACCTTCTGCGATGCGGCTGCGGTGCCCTCGATGGTGTTCCCGTGCACGCGGCCGTGGTCGGCGACCGCCTCGAGCGTCTTCTCCGGAATGGTGTTCACCGTGTCCGGCGCGACGAGTTCGGTGACGTACAAGGTGTCGGAGTAGTCCGGATTCTTCACGCCGGTGGACGCCCACAGCGGGCGCTGCACCCAGGCGCCGCGCTCGGCCAGCGCCGTCCAGCGGCCGCCGGAGTCGAACACCTCCTCGTAGGCGGCGTAGGCCAGTCGGGCGTTGGCCAGGCCGGCCTTGCCGCGCAGGGCGAGCGCCTCCTCGGTGCCGATCTTCTCGAGGCGTTTGTCGATCTCGGTGTCCACCCGGGACACGAAGAACGACGCCACCGACTGGATGTTGTTGAGGTCGTGGCCGGCCGTGGCGGCGGCCTCCAGGCCGGCGAGGTAGGCCTCCATCACCGCACGGTGGCGCTGCACCGAGAAGATCAGCGTGACGTTGACCGAAATGCCTTCGGCGATCACGGCGGTGATGGCCGGCAGCCCGGCCAGCGTGGCGGGGATCTTGATCAGCAGGTTCGGCCGGTCGACGATCTTCCACAGTTCGATCGCCTGCAGGATCGTCTTGTCGGTGTCGTGGGCCAGCCGCGGATCGACCTCGATCGAGACCCGGCCGTCGACGCCGTTGGAGGCCTGCCACTGCGGACGCAGCACGTCGCAGGCCTCCCGCACGTCGTCGGTGGTCATGGTGCGGATGGTGGCGTCCACGTCGGCGCCCCGGGCGGCCAGCTCCGCCAGCTGGCCGGCGTAGGCGGTGCCCTTGGACAGCGCCGCCTGGAAGATCGACGGGTTGGTGGTCACCCCGACGATCGACCAGGTGTCGATCAGGTGCTGGAGGTTGCCCGACCGCAACCGGTCACGGGACAGGTCGTCGAGCCAGACCGATACGCCCGCCGCGGACAACTCCGCAAGGTTGGTGTTCTGTGCCATGCGATTTCTCCTTTGACGGCAGGGGCCGAATTGGACCGGGCTGGTCAGTTTCCGATTGCGCGCTCCGCGGCGGCGACGACGGCCTCCGGGGTGAAGCCGAAAGCGCGGAACAGGGTCTTGTCGTCGGCGGACTCACCGAAGTGCTCGATCGAGATGATCTGGCCGCGGTCACCGACGAACTTGTGCCAGCCCTGGGCGATGCCGGCCTCCACCGACACCCGGGCTCGCACGCCGGGCGGCAGCACATGGTCGCGGTATTCCTGCGACTGGGCCTCGAACCACTCGACGCACGGCATCGACACGACGGCGGCGCGAATGTTCTTGCCCGCGAGGACCTTCTGGGCCTCGACCGCGAGCTGGACCTCCGAGCCGGTGGCGATGATGATCACATCGGCGTCGGCCGAGCCGCATTCACCGAGCACGTAGCCGCCCCGGGCCACGCCCTCGCTGCTGGTGCCCTCGAGCACCGGCACACCCTGGCGGGTCAGGATCAGGCCGGTGGGACCGTTGCCGCCGGTGCGCTCCAGCGTCGCCTTCCATGCGTAGGCGGTCTCGTTCGGGTCGGCCGGACGCACCACCGACAGCCGCGGGATGGCCCGCAGCGCGGCCAGGTGCTCGATCGGCTGGTGAGTCGGGCCGTCCTCGCCGAGGCCGATCGAGTCATGGGTCCACACGTAGATCGGATCGATGTCCATCAGTGCGGCAAGGCGCACCGCCGGGCGCATGTAGTCGGCGAACTGCAGGAAGGTTCCGCCGTAGGCACGGGTCGGCCCGTGCAGCACGATCCCGGACAGGATCGAGCCCATGGCGTGCTCGCGGATGCCGAAGTGCAGGGTGCGGCCGTACCAGTCAGCGGTCCAGTCCTCGGTGGAGATCGACGGCGGCCCAAAGGATTTGGCGCCCTTCATCGTGGTGTTGTTGCTGCCGGCCAGGTCGGCTGATCCGCCCCACAATTCGGGCAGCACCGATCCGATCGCGGACAACACGTCGCCGGAGGCCGCGCGGGTGGCCACCGCCTTGGAACCGGGCTCCCAATGCGGCAACGCGGAGTCCCAGCCATCGGGGAGCTTGCCGGCCAGCAGGCGGTCGAGCAGGGCCTTGCGCTCGGGTTCGCGCTTGGCCCAGGCGTCGAAGCCGGTCTGCCAGTCGGCATGGGCCGCCCGGCCGCGGTCGACCAGCGTGCGGGTGTGGGCGATGACCTCGTCGCGCACCTCGAACGTCTTGTCCGGGTCGAAGCCGAGGATCTTCTTGGTGGCGGCCACTTCCTCGTCTCCGAGAGCCGAGCCGTGCACGCCGCCGGTGTTCATCTTGGTCGGGGAGGGGTAGCCGATGATGGTCCGCAGCGCGATGAACGACGGCTTGTCGGTGACCGCTTTGGCCCGCTCGATGGCCTCTTCGATACCGGAGACGTTCTCGCCGCCCTCGACCCGCTGGACGTGCCAGCCGTAGGCCTCGTACCGGGCCGGGGTGTCCTCGGTGAACGCGATCTCGGTGTTGTGCTCGCTGGAGATCTCGTTGTCATCCCAGATCACGATGAGGTTGCCCAGTTGCTGGGTGCCGGCCAGCGAGCAGGCCTCGCTGGTGACGCCTTCCTCCATATCGCCGTCGGAGGCGATCACGTAGATGTGGTGGTCGAAGGGGCTCGTGCCCGCCGGCGCGTCGGGGTCGAACAGACCACGCTCGTAGCGGGCGGCCATCGCCATCCCGACGGCCGAGGCCAGGCCCTGGCCCAGCGGGCCGGTGGTGATCTCGACGCCCTTGGTGTGGCCGTACTCGGGGTGGCCGGGCGTCAGGGAGCCCCGGGTGCGCAGTGCCTCGATATCGGAGAGTTCGAGCCCGAACCCGCCCAGGTAGAGCTGGATGTACAGGGTCAGGCTGCTGTGCCCGCAGGACAGCACGAAACGGTCCCGGCCCAGCCAGTGCGTGTCGCTGGGGTCGTGGCGCATGACCCGCTGGAACAGCGTGTAGGCGACCGGGGCCAGGCTCATCGCGGTGCCCGGGTGGCCGTTTCCGACCTTCTGCACGGCATCGGCGGCCAATACCCGGGCCGTATCGACAGCCAGCGAGTCCACGTCAGTCCAGTCGGCCGGGTGGTGCGGCCGGGTCAGCGCGGAAATCTCTTCTAGCGTGGTCAAAACTCTCACTCCTGGCGTTTTCTGGGGTTGTGACACGGTCGGGCTACCTGCTCCTGGCTGCATACCCTATGGCAGGCAATCGGCCCCGCAATACCGAATCGGCGCCGCTGCGGTCTACCATCCTCTGTAGTAGACACTGGGCCGCCTGGACAGGGGGCCGTCTGACACCGGGGCGGGCCGTCGGGCCGCCCGTGAGGAGTT
>NZ_JAFMJZ010000244.1 GCF_017853185.1 Mycolicibacterium sp. | reverse complement strand
GGCTATCACCATCTCGCCGCCGACACGTGCGGAAACCTCGAGAACCTCTGCGCCCAGGTCGATTCCGACCCGGTCGACCCGGATGTCGATCTCGTCGCCGGGTTTGACCATGCCCAGGAAGCGGGCAGTCCAGCCGATCAGCTTGCTGGGCGGCACCGCCTTGCCGTCGGTGGCGGTGACGGCGTGCTGGGCCGCGGCCGAGAGCCACATGCCGTGCACGATCGGGCCGTCCAGACCGGCCAGCAGTGCGGCGGTGCGATCGGTGTGGATCGGATTGTGGTCACCGGAGACCACTGCGAACGGACGCATGTCGACCGGCGCGGTGATGGTGACGTCGCGACGGCGGCGACGCGGGGTGTCGGTGGCGTTCTCCGACACCGCTCCCCCGGCCCGGACCGGGTCAGCGAGTTCGCCGTCGCCGTTGCGGCCCAAGATCGCGAAGCGCTCCTCGAGCACCGCCAGGACATGGCCGGCGGCATCGCTGATGTTGACGGTGACCGGCACGACGCGGCCGACCTCGGTGTCGTGGGCCGCCGAAGATGTTGCGGTGATGAACAATTCGGCCTGGCTCGTCGGCAGCGGCCGCAGCAGACGCGCGGCGTGATCCAGGTGCACCAGGCTGAGCAGACCCTCCACCACCGGGAAGCCGGTCTCGGTGACCGCTCCGCCGATGGCCGCGAACACCGCCGGCCAGCAGCGTCCGACCAGGGCGTCCGGCACGGTGGTCAGGGTCGGCGCCAACGGGGCGCCGAAAGTCGCGGTGACGCCGGTGTGATCGGCGACCCGTTCCGGATCCCACGCCATCCGCACGGTGGCCGAACCGTTGACGAGTTCGGGCAGCGCATCGGGGCCGTCGACGCCCGCGGCGATGGCCAGCACGCCCCGCATCGCCGCGGCGGCGTCCGGGGTGATGATCAGCGGCGCACCGCCGTCGACCACCGTCGGCGGCAACGTGAAGGCGATGTCGATCCAGGTGCCCGACAACGGAACGCTGAGGACCACCCGATCCTTGGCCACAACCTCCAGCCGCGCGCCGGTGGCATGGTTTGTCGCTGTTCGGAATTTCCCGGTCGCTTCGCTCCTGCCCTCCGGACGGTTGTCGTGGACCTGCCACTCCGACGGCGGCGCCAGCCGGTGCACCGGGTTGATCGCGGTGCGCCCGGCCCACAGCACGTCCGGGGAATCCAGCACGATGCCGAGCGGGCCGCCGAGGTCCTGACGGAGCTGCAGCCGGGATGCCACCGGCGCGGGCGTCGCGCCGGCGTCCAGGACGCGGTCGACCGCAGCCTTCTCGAAGCGGTCCAGCAGATCGCCGACCGGTTCGTCGACGTGGGTGATGCCGGCCACCGCGGCGGTGCCGGGGATGACGCACACCTGATCGGCGGTGTAACGGGCGTCGTGCGCCTGCCACAGCGAGTCGCTGCGCCACCACCGGCGGACGTCCTTGTCGATCACCGGCACGAAGTTGACCGGCTTGCCGAGGGTCTTGCACAGCTCGATGAAGAACGGGGCGTCGGCCGGGTGCAGCAGCACCGTCGCGGCGTCCGGGTGGCGGTTGAGCAGGGCGCCGATCGCGGCCTGCGGATCCTCCAGCAGGACCGGATCGTCGAAGAGCGTCTCGATCGGTCCGGAGTCGGCGACGTCGAGCCGTGCCTCTGCGCGCTGCAGCATGGCGGCGAAGCGATCCCGCCAGGTGCCGTCAAGCCACGGAGAGCCGGCGGTCTTGGTGTCGGCGGTGCTGTCGCCGGCGCCGATCGTCAGCTCGACGTAGCGCTGCAGCCACTGCAGGTAGGTCATGTCGGCGACGTCACCGAAGTACGGCTTCGCCGTCAGCGCCATCGCGGCGATGATCTCGTCGCGGCGCTGCGCAACGGCGTCGGCATCGCCGGCGACCTCGTCGAGCAGCCGGCCACACCGGGATGCGGAGTTGTCGATCTCATGGATGTCGGCACCGAGCTGGCTGCGCCCGGATGCCATGCCGTTCAACGCTTTTCCGGCGCCGACCCACACCTCGGTGCCGGCGGTGTCGACGAGCAGCTGCTTGACCGCCGGCGAGGTGGTGGCCTCCAGGCAGGCCATCGCGGCGGTTCCCACCAGGATGCCGTCGACCGGCATCAGCGGGTAGCCGTGAGCCTGGGACCAGATGCCGGTCAGGTAGTCCGCCGAGCGCTCCGGGGTGCCGATGCCGCCACCCACGCAGATGGTGATGTTGGACTGCGAGCGCAGTTCGGAGTAGGTGGTCAGCAGGAGGTCGTCGAGGTCCTCCCAGGAGTGATGGCCGCCGGCGCGACCACCCTCGATGTGCACGATGACCGCGCGGGTCGGCGCCTCGGCGGCGATCCGGATCACCGAGCGGATCTGCTCGACGGTGCCGGGCTTGAAGCACACATGTGCGATGCCGGCGTCGTTGAGTTCCTCGATCAGTTCGACGGCCTCTTCGAGATCGGGCAGACCGGCGCTGATCACGAGGCCGTCGAACGGCGCCCCGGACTGACGGGCCTTCTGCACCAACCGCTTTCCGCCGACCTGCAGCTTCCACAGGTACGGATCGAGGAACAGCGCATTGAACTGAACCGCCCGGCCCGGCTCGAGCAGATCGGTCAGTTCGGTGACCCGGTGCTCGAAGATCTCCTCGGTGACCTGGCCGCCGCCGGCCAGTTCGGCCCAGTGCCCGGCATTGGCCGCCGCCGCGACGATCTTGGCGTCGACGGTGGTCGGCGTCATACCGGCCAGCAGGATCGGCGAACGTCCGGTCAGCCGGGTGAACTTGGTGGACAGCTTGACCGAACCGTCGGGGAGAGTGACGACCTGCGGGGCGAAGCTCGACCACGGCTTGGCCACCTCGGGCGCGCCGCCGACGGTGAACAGGTTGCGCTGGCCGCCGCGGGTGGCCGCCGGGATGATTCCCACGCCGAGGCCGCGGACCACCGGCGCGGTCAGCCGGGTCAGCAGGTCACCGGGTCCCAGATCCAGAATCCACTTCGCGCCGGCGTCGGAGATCTCGGTGATGGCCTCCACCCAGTCGACCTGCTGAACCAGGATCGAGTCGGCGATCGACCGGGCCAATTCGCCGTCGAGTCCACAGGCCTCGGCCCAGCGACCCACGATCTCGACGCTGTCGGACAGTCGCGGGGTGTGGAAGCCCACCTCGACGTCGACCGGGTCGAACATCGGGTTGAA